>NZ_CP005986.1:2375000-2682500 GCF_000175575.2 Acidithiobacillus caldus ATCC 51756 | reverse complement strand
GCAGGGAGTAGACCCGAAACCGGACGATCTATCCATGGTCAGGATGAAGGTGGGGTAATGCCCACTGGAGGTCCGAACCCACGCCCGTTGAAAAGGTCGGGGATGAACTGTGGATAGGAGTGAAAGGCTAAACAAGTCCGGAGATAGCTGGTTCTCCCCGAAAGCTATTGAGGTAGCGCGTCGCGTAGTACTGCCGGGGGTAGAGCACTGTTACGGCTAGGGGGCTGTCACGGCTTACCAACCCGTTGCAAACTCCGAATACCGGCACGTAGCGCGCGGCAGACAGACGGCGGGTGCTAACGTCCGTCGTCAAGAGGGATGAAAACCCAGACCGCCAGCTAAGGTCCCCAAATATGGCTCAGTGGGAAACGATGTGGGAAGGCACAGACAGCTAGGAGGTTGGCTTAGAAGCAGCCATCCTTTAAAGAAAGCGTAATAGCTCACTAGTCGAGTCGGCCTGCGCGGAAGATTTAACGGGGCTCAAGCCATATACCGAAGCTGCGGGTGTGTTCTTCGGAACGCGCGGTAGGGGAGCGTTCGGTAAGCCGGTGAAGGTGTGTCGGAAGGCATGCTGGAGGTATCCGAAGTGCGAATGCTGACATGAGTAGCGATAAAGGGTGTGAAAACCACCCTCGCCGTAAGCCCAAGGGTTCCTGCGTCAAGTCAATCTGCGCAGGGTGAGTCGGCCCCTAAGGCGAGGCCGAGAGGCGTAGCTGATGGGAAATCGGTTAATATTCCGATACCGTTGCAGGATGCGATGGGGTGACGGAGAAAGGTAGCGTAGCCGGGTGTTGGACGTCCTGGTTTAAGCGTGTAGGGAGTCTCCTTAGGCAAATCCGGGGAGGCAATTCCGAGGCGTGATGACGATCCTCTACGGAGGAGAAGTACGTGAACCTCAGCTTCCAAGAAAAGCCTCTAAGCACAATCCTGTAGTGACCGTACCCCAAACCGACACAGGTGGGCAGGAAGAATATTCCCAGGCGCTTGAGAGACCTCGGGTGAAGGAACTCGGCAAATTGACACCGTAACTTCGGAAGAAGGTGTGCCCTAGTAGGTTGTAGTTCCTTGCGGACGAAGGCCGAGAGGGTCGCAGAGAATCGGTGGCTGCAACTGTTTAACAAAAACACAGGGCTCTGCAAAGACGAAAGTCGACGTATAGGGTCTGACGCCTGCCCGGTGCCGGAAGGTTAAGTGAGGGGGTGCAAGCTCTTGATCGAAGCCCCGGTAAACGGCGGCCGTAACTATAACGGTCCTAAGGTAGCGAAATTCCTTGTCGGGTAAGTTCCGACCTGCACGAATGGCGTAATGATGGCCACACTGTCTCCACCCGAGACTCAGCGAAGTTGAAATCGCTGTGAAGATACAGCGTTCCCGTGGCAAGACGGAAAGACCCCGTGCACCTTTACTACAGCTTAGCATGGGACCTTGAGATGACTTGTGTAGGATAGGTGGGAGGCTGGGAAGCCGGGACGCCAGTTCCGGTGGAGCCGACCTTGAAATACCACCCTGGTGATCTTGGGGTTCTAACCTCGGTCCGTGATCCGGATCAGGGACAGTGTTTGGTGGGTAGTTTGACTGGGGCGGTCTCCTCCCAAAGAGTAACGGAGGAGTACGAAGGTACCCTCAGCGCGGTCGGAAATCGCGCAGTGAGTGCAAAGGCACAAGGGTGCTTGACTGCGAGACAGACACGTCGAGCAGGTGCGAAAGCAGGTCTTAGTGATCCGGTGGTTCTGTATGGAAGGGCCATCGCTCAACGGATAAAAGGTACGCCGGGGATAACAGGCTGATTCCCCCCAAGAGTTCACATCGACGGGGGAGTTTGGCACCTCGATGTCGGCTCATCGCATCCTGGGGCTGTAGCCGGTCCCAAGGGTATGGCTGTTCGCCATTTAAAGCGGTACGCGAGCTGGGTTCAGAACGTCGTGAGACAGTTCGGTCCCTATCTGCCATGGGCGTTGGAGATTTGCGGGGAGCTGCTCCTAGTACGAGAGGACCGGAGTGGACGTACCTCTGGTGTTCCGGTTGTTCTGCCAAGGGCATTGCCGGGTAGCTATGTACGGACGGGATAACCGCTGAAAGCATCTAAGCGGGAAGCCCACCCCAAGATGAGATCTCCCGGGGCATAAGCCCCCTGAAGGGCCGTGGAAGACGACCACGTTGATAGGCTCCGTGTGGAAGCGCAGCAATGCGTGTAGCTAAGGAGTACTAATCGCCCGTGTGGCTTGACCATATATCGCCCCAATGCCCTCACCTTCCCTTCTCCACACCCGCCCGGCCAAACACCGGGCAGCGCTTACCTTTGTCTGGCGGCCATAGCGCAGTGGAACCACCCCTTCCCATCCCGAACAGGACCGTGAAACACTGCAGCGCCCATGATAGTGGGGGGCCTCCCCCCGCGAAAGTCGGTCACCGCCAGACACCTATTACCCCAAAAACCCCGAGCTTTTCTGGCTCGGGGTTTTTGTTTGGCGTTGCCGGGGCAAGGCCCCATAATGGCAAGATGAATTCTGTGCAGGTGCAAATAGGGGCGGCGCTGGCGTGTTCGGAGCCGGCAGAAAAGCTTCGGCGGGTGCAAGCTCTGCGCGCGCCCTCGGCGCGGGATCTCGAGGAGTGGGAGGTAGTGACGACGCCGCGCGTACCGGGGCGGCCGCCGCAACTGCGTCTCGTGGCTCCGCGTGAGTTGCCGCGGCGCCGCGCCCTGAACACGGAGGCAGGACGTTTTGCGCTGTTGCACGCCCTGGCGCACATCGAGTTCAATGCCATCAACTTGGCCCTGGATGCTGCCTACGCCTTTGCCGGATTGCCGCAGTGCTACTATGCCGACTGGCTTCAGGTGGCCCGGGAGGAGGCCCTGCATTTTTCCATGCTGCAAGCGCGGCTTGCGGACCTTGGCGGACAGTACGGCGATCTTCCCGCCCACGATGGTCTCTGGGAGGCGGCCTGCGCCACGGCGGACGATGCCATGGCGCGGATGGCTCTGGTGCCGCGCGTGTTGGAGGCGCGTGGTCTGGACGTGACTCCCGCCCTGCGCCAACGCCTGGAGGCCGCGGGCGATAGTCGTTCGGCGGCCATTCTGGAACGCATCGAGGCCGATGAGCGCGGTCACGTTGCCATTGGCAGTCGCTGGTTTGCCTACCTTGCCGCGCGCGCCGGTGTCGATCCCGAAGCTACGTTCTTCGCGCTCCTCGATCGTCACTACCGCGGTCGCATCGTCGGTCCCTTGGCGCGCGAGGCCCGGTTGCAGGGCGGATTCAGTTTGCGTGAGCTGGAGTTGCTGGAGGCGCGATCCGTGTCCGGGGGAGGGCAAGCCACCCATGCCTGAGCTGATCCTCGGAGTAGAAAGCTCCTGCGATGAAACGGGGCTCGCGCTCTACGATAGCGAGCGCGGTCTCGTGGACGAGGTGCTCTTCAGTCAGGTAGATATTCACGCCGTCTACGGCGGGGTGGTTCCGGAGCTGGCCGCCCGCGATCACGTCCGGCGCTTGCCGCTGCTGTGGCGGGAGCTGCGCCGACGCACGGGTCAGCGCCGCGCCGATGCGGTGGCGGTGACGACGGGCCCGGGGCTGATCGGGGCGCTGCTGGTGGGCGTCAACTTTGCGCGTGCTCTGGCCTACGCTTGGCAGGTACCGCTGATACCGGTGCATCATCTCGAGGGCCACCTGCTCGCCCCCATGCTCGCCGGCATATTGCCCTTTCCGGCCCTCGCACTTCTGGTTTCCGGTGGCCACACCCAACTCATTGCCGTGCACGAGTTGGGCTCCTACACCCTGCTCGGTGAGAGTGTGGACGATGCGGCGGGGGAGGCCTTCGACAAGGCGGCCAAGATCCTTGGTCTGCCCTATCCCGGCGGCCCTGCCCTCGCCGATCTGGCCGCGTCTGGTGACGGACGCCGCTACCGCCTGCCGCGGCCAATGTTGGATCGCCCTGGTCTCGATTTCAGCTTCAGTGGCCTGAAGACGGCATTTCGTCTACAGGCCGAAGGGCTGCCCCAGAGAGACCCACAGGCACGCGCCGACCTCGCCGCCGCTTTTCAGGAGGCGGTGGTCGCTACCCTTTGCGAAAAATGTCGCCGAGCCATTGAAGCGACGGGAATGAAGCGTCTGATCGTAGCCGGCGGGGTTGGAGCCAACCGGGCGCTGCGCCAAGCCCTCGCGCAACTGGCCGAGGCAGAACAGGTCGATCTCTATTTTGCCGATCTTGCCCATTGCACGGATAACGCCGCCATGATCGCCGTGGCCGGAGCGCAGCGCCTCGGGGCCGGGCGCAGCCCCCTCGAAACGGTGGCGGTGCGTCCGCGCTGGCCTTTGCAGGAGTTGATGCCATGACGCAAACGGAGTTCTCCCTGGATGCCGCCATTCAAGAAACGGCAGAGCGCAATCCCATTTTTCAGGAGGGTCTGGACTGGCAGCAGACCGGTCACCCGGACGAGGCCGCCCGCGCCTTCAAGCGCGCCATCGACGCCGGCGAGGAGTCAGCGCTGCTGTGGAGTTTTTATGCCTGGGCGCTGTCCGAGGCTGGCGATCCCCACGCCGCCATAGCCGCCTGCCGCAAGGCCATCGCTCTGGATCCCGAGTGGGGGGTGGCCTGGAACGACCTCGGTGAGTACCTGATGGAGACGGGGCGCATCGAGGAAGCCCTTTTCCCCATTCGCCGTGCCCTGCGCTCGCGCCACTTCGACCGGCCGCACCTGGCGCAGATGAACCTTGCCCGCTACTACCTGCACACCGGTAGTCTCGTGCGCGCCCGGCGGGCTGCAGAGGAGGCGGCGCGGTTGGCCCCGGGTTTTCGTCCAGCGCAGGATCTTTCCCGCTGGATTCGTGAGCGGCAGGAGGAGTGGGGCCTCAAAGACTGAGGCGGTACCCTGGTTCCCGTGACGGTCTAGGAAGGGCGAAAGCCCGACTCCTCGCCGCGCAGCAGGCGGCTGAGGTTGCTGCGGTGGCGCCACAGCACGAGTATCGCCAAGGTCAGCACCAGGCTCTTTGCCGGAAGCGGCAGGGCGAAGGCCCAGGCCAGCAAAGGCGCTATCAGGGTGGCGACGAGGGCAGCCAGGGAGGAGACACGGCGCCAGGCAAAGACCACGATCCAGGTGAGCAGCACGCACAGGCCGAGTAGGGGCACGTAGGCCAACAGTATACCCAGGGCTGTGGCTACGCCCTTGCCTCCGCGAAAACCAAAATACAGCGGAAAAAGGTGTCCGAGAAAGGCGGCAAGCGCCACCGAGGCAAGGGGCCAGCCGTCCAGGCCCAGGCCGCGCGCCACGAGCACGGGCACGAGTCCTTTCAGCATATCGCCCAGTAGGGTCAGGGCGGCGGCCCGCTTGCCGCCCAGGCGCAGGATGTTGGTAGCGCCGGGATTACCGGAACCGTGCTGACGCGGGTCGGGTAGGCGCAGGGCGCGGGCGACGAGGACGGCACTGGCGATGGAGCCCAGGAGGTAGGCGAACAGCACGAGCAGGATCGACTTCCATAGGGGAGCGGCCATGGCCGCGGCGGCGACGGGGTTTGCGGGGCTGATAAAAAGCCTCCTCTTCGCTATGATGGGTGCCGCACTGACGCGGGCGAGGTCCGCGCGGAACGGTTCAGGGAGATTCCGTGGATAGCTTATTCGTGAAAGCCCTCAAGGTCGAGACCCGCATCGGTATCTACGACTGGGAACGACAGGTCCGCCAGCGTGTGGAGATCGACCTCGAGATGGGTGCAGCGGCGGCGCAGGCAGCAGCAGCGGATCGGGTCGAAGCCACCATCGATTATCAGGCGGTTTGCCGACGCGTGGTGGATTACGTGGAAGGTTCCGAAGTACAGCTGGTGGAAACCTTGGCCGAGGGTATCGCCGAGATCCTGCGGCGGGAGTTTGGCGTTGGCTGGATGCAGATCACCATCCACAAGCCCGGGGCGGTGCGCGGGGCCGAGGATGTGGGAGTACGCATTACCCGGGGACGGCGTGCCGACTGAGCTGGGGCCCGCACCGGAGTCTCCCTGGGTCGTCCTTGGCCTCGGCAGCAATGTCGAGGCCGAGCGGACCTTGCCCTGGGCGTTGACGCGCCTGTGCCAGTCGTTTGCGCCCCTGTACATCGCGCAGCCCTGTCAGTCCGTAGACCACACGGGTGGCGCCCGCGCCTACGTCAATTGGGTCGTCGCCTTTCCTTCGGACTGGGAGGATCAGCGCTTGCACGCCTTTGCCAAGACGCTAGAGGCCCAGTGGGGCGCGCGGGTGGATGGCCGCGTGCCTTTGGATGTCGATCTTCTGTACCATGCTGCCACGGACACCTGGCACCGGCAGGCGGGCTGCAGTTACTGGCGCAGCGGTATACTGCAGCTTTTTCCACACTGGCGCACCAGGCTCCCGCCCGGGGACGCCCTACCTATTCAGCCTTGGTTGCCAGAACCGTCCCGTGCAGATCGTGGGTAGTGCTCCCGGTGATGCGGGCCCACAGGCGTTGTCCCGCGGCGGGCCGCCCGCCCGTCGGCGGGTCGAGTTGAATGATGCCGTCGATCTCTGGAGCCTCCGCGGCCGAGCGTGCCATTAGGTGCCCCGACTCGGTAAAACCGTCCACGACCACCAGACACTCTTGACCGACGCGCCGACGCAGGCGGGCGGCGCTGATCTCTGCCTGCACTTCCATGAACCGCTGCCGGCGCTCTTCCTTGACGACCTCGGGTACGGGATCGGCAAGGGCGTTGGCGGCGGCCCCTTCCACCGGGGAGTAGCTGAAGCAACCGACACGGTCCAGTTCCGCCGCATGCAGGAAGTCCAGCAAGAGACGGAAGTCTGCTTCGCTCTCTCCGGGGAAGCCGACGATGAAGGTGCTGCGTAGGGTGAGATCCGGCAGCTGGCGGCGCCAGCGGGCGATGCGATCGAGGGTCTTGTCGCTGGCGGCAGGTCGACGCATGGCCTTGAGCACGGCAGGGCTGCCGTGCTGCAGGGGAATATCCAGGTAGGGCAGGATCTTCCCGTCGGCCATCAAGTCGACGAGGGCGTCCACGTGGGGGTAGGGGTAGACGTAGTGGAGACGGACCCAGGCTCCCAGTGCCGCAAGGCTGGTGCAAAGATCGGTAATGTGCGCGCGCGTGGGACGGCCGTCGGCAAAGGCGGTGCGATAGCGTCGGTCGCTGCCGTAGGCCGCCGTATCCTGGGAAATGATGAGCAGTTCGCGGCAGCCGGCGGCGACCAAGGCCTCGGCCTCGCGCAGGATATCGCCGGGCTCCCGACTCTGGAGCTTGCCGCGCATGCTGGGGATGACGCAGAAGCTGCAGGACTGATTGCAGCCCTCGGCAATCTTGAGGTAGGCGTAGTGACGCGGGGTCAGGCGCAGGCCCTGTGGCGGCACCAGGTCCTGCAGCGGGTCGTGCCGGGGCGGGAGAACGCGATGGATGGCGGCCAGGGTGGCACCATCCTGCTGCGGGCCCGTTACCGCCAGCACCTTGGGCTGGGCTCGGCGAATGAACTCGCCTTGCTCGCGGGCGCCAAGGCAGCCCGTAACCACCACCCGACCATTCTCGTCGATGGCCTCGGCAATGGCGTCCAAGGACTCCTGGACGGCGGCATCGATGAAGCCGCAGGTATTGACCAAAACGAGATCGGCCTCGGCATAGTCCGCCACCAGCAGGTAGCCTTCAGCCCTCAGCCGTGTCAGCAGGCGCTCGGTATCGCTGCCAGCCTTGGGACAACCCAAGCTGACCATGCCGATGCGCGGCGGCTGCGTCCCCACACCCTCGGCAGCGCTCAAAAGGTATTGCTCACACGGGCGACGCCGGGCACGGCGCCAACAATGCGCTCCACCACCTGCTGCAGGTCCAGCACGGCATTGGGACAGCCGGCACAGGCACCCTTCATGCGCACCCGTACATCCCGCTGGGCGATCTCCACCAGCTCGATGTCGCCGCCGTCCCTCTGCAGAATTCGACGGACGACGGCCATGGCCTCGGCCACCGCCTCGGGATCCGGCAGGGGGTCATGCTCCGAGAACTCTTTTTTTCGTCCGATCTGGCGCTTGGCCATGTTCTGGACGTGCTCGATCTTGGCCGCCAAGATCGGGTCTTCGGCCTCGATGGCGTCCAGCTCAGCCTCGCTGTAAAAGCGGATGGGCTGGACCGGTTTGCTAGGCTCTCCATTCATGGGCTCAGTATATCATGCGGCCGCCGTCCACCACGACATTCTGGCCGCTCACATAATCGGCTTCCAGGAGCAGAAACCGCACGGCGCGGGCGATATCGGCGGGGTTACCCGCGCGCTTGAGGGCTGTGCGGTCGAGGATGACAGCGCGGGAGCCCTCCGCCGGTTGCTGGGTTTCGGCCCAGAGTACGACCCCGGGGGCCACACTATTGACGCGGATCTCTGGACCGAGCTCCTTGGCCAGGGCGCGGGTGAGGCTGACCAGGGCCGCCTTGCTGACGCTGTAGGGAAGATAGCCCAGCAAGGGACGTTCGGCATAGATGTCGGTGATGTGGACGATGGCACCGCGCCGCAATCGCAATTCCGCCGCCGCCGCCTGGGCGAGAAAGAAGGGAGCGTGCAGATGTATGCCTTCCATCTCCTGCCAGTGCCGCAGATCTACCTCGGCAAAGGCCTTGGGGCGATACAGGGAGGCGTTGTGGACGATGCCATCGAGACGACCGAAGGCAGCCATGGTCTGCCGTACGAGTTGGCGGGGATAATCGGGCTCCAGCAGATCCCCCTGCAGGAGCTGCACCCGCCGCCCCAGAGCCCGTAACTCATGGGCAAGGCTTTCAGCGTCGTCCTGGGAGTGCCTATAATGCAGGGCGATGTCACAACCGGCGCTGGCCAGGTGGCGGGCGATCTCTGCACCCACGCGGCGTGCGGCGCCGGTAACGAGGATACATTTGGCGTCTTCGGACAAAAGGAACCCATGCGCGACACTGGTCCAGGATTTGTAACCCATAGCCCGGATCGGCGCAAGTTCAGCCTGCCGCCGCCCGACCTCGAAGCGGCGGCGCACTCGGCGGCCCTGCGCGGGCGGATCTTGGCTCGTATCGCTGCCGCCGGTGGCAGCATCTCCTTTGCCGACTACCTGGAAGCGGTCCTCTATACCCCGGGTCTGGGATACTACATGGCGGGGCAGCGGCGTTTTGGTCCCGACGGCGATTTTGTCACGGCGCCGGAAATGGGGCCCGTACTGGCCACGGTGCTCGCGCGCTGGCTCGAGGACTATCGGAATCTAGGGGACGGCATACTGGAATTTGGCGGGGGAAGCGGCGCCCTGGCCCGGCAGTTGCGGGCGATACTGCCATCCACGCCCTATGCCTTTCTCGACCGCAGCGCGGATCTGGTCGCACAGCAAGCGAAGGCCCTGCCCGAGGGGCGCGTCCTGCAGGATCTTCCAGAGGCTTGGCGCGGAGTTTTCCTTGCCCACGAGGTACTGGATGCCCTCCCGTTTTTGGCCGTGGAATGGGACGGCGAGCGACTCTGGGAGCGTCGGGTGGCGATGCAGGGGGACGATTTCTGCTGGACGCTGGCGCCGCTGGCGGCTGAACATGCGGCTACCCTGCGCCCATACGCGGAGCACTGGCCGGCGCCCTACCAGACGGAGATCCGTCCCCTGGCCGAGGCTTGGCTCGCGGCGGCGGCGGCCAGCCTTGCCGAGGGAGCCCTGGTGCTCATCGACTACGGACAGGAAAGTAGCGAGTACTACCATCCCCAGCGCCGCCAAGGGAGTCTGCGCGCTTATTACCGGCATCGGGTGCTGGACGATCCTTTTTTCTTGCCCGGCCTGTGCGATCTGACTGCCCATGTGGATTTCGGTGCACTGCGCCGTGCGGCGGCGCGCCTTGGTCTGCGCGAGCGCTGGTATGGGCCACTGGCCCGCTTTCTGGTGGAGGGTGGTCTCGCCGAGCTGTATCCGGGCCTGGCGGCGGGCCGGGATGGGCGCGGTCTGTTGGCGCTGAACAACGAAATCAAACGCCTCACCTTGCCCCAGGAGATGGGGGAAAGCTTCAAGGTACTGTTACTGGAAAAGACACTCCTCAAATGACCCGGGAGTAGCGCACGCTCTTCTGGCCCAGGTACGCATCAAAGACCATGCAGACGTGGCGCACCAGCAGACGGCCGCGCGCGGTGATGGTCAAGGTCGACCCATCCCAGGTCAGCAGGCCATCGTCGGCCAGCGCCATGAGCTGCGGCCATTCGGCCGCGAAGTGGCGCGGGAAGTCTACCCCGAAGCGCTCCTCGACGGCGCTGCGGCTCAGGCGAAAATCGCAGATCAGGCGGGTGATGACAAAACGGCGCAGCCGATCCTCTGGGCTCAGTACCCAACCGCGCTCCACCGGCAGCTTGTGGGCGTCGATGGCGGCGTTCCAGGTCTCCAGATCCTTGTGGTTCTGACTATAGGCTGTTGCCGTGGCGCTGATGGCGCTCATGCCCAGGGCGAGGAGGTCGGCCTCGGCGTGGGTGGAGTAACCTTGGAAATTGCGATAGAGCGTCCCAGCCCGCTGCGCCAGCGTCAGTTCGTCTTCGGGTAGGGCAAAGTGATCCATGCCGATGTAGACGTAACCGGCGGCCTGCAGCCGGGCGATACTGTCGCTGAGGATATCCAGCTTGAGCGCTGGACTCGGCAGCTCCGCTTCGGCTATCCGGCGCTGTGGCGCAAAGCGCTCGGGCAGGTGAGCGTAGTTGAACAAGGAGATGCGGTCGGGGCGCAGGGCGACGATGGCATCCAGGGTGTTGGCAAAGGAGCTACGGTTCTGCCGTGGCAGACCGTAGATGAGGTCGAGGCTAATGGAGCGGTAGCCCAAGGCACGCGCCTCGGCCAGGACCGCGGCGACGAGATCCAGACTCTGCTCCCGATGCACGGCCCTCTGTACCTCGGGATCCAGGTCCTGTACCCCCATGCTCAGGCGATTGCAGCCAAAGGCCCGCAGACGGGCCAACATGCCCGGCTCCAGCGCCCGTGGATCCACCTCGACGCCGTACTCGCCGCGATCCTCCGGCAAGAGACGGAAATGGCGATCGATGGCGTCGAGCAAGCGATCCATATCCGCCGCGCGCAGAAAGGTCGGGGTGCCACCGCCGAAGTGCAGTTGCACCACGGGCCGCTCACCATCCACGTGGCGGCGCAGCAGGCGCATCTCCGCCTCCAACCGCTGCACGTAAGGCTCTCCCCACTCGCGATGGCGGGTGACCACCTTGGTACAGGCGCAATAGAAGCACAGGTGCTCACAAAATGGGATGTGCAAATAGAGGGATAGCGGCCGACCGTGGTCGTTGCTCCGTTCCAGTTGCTCGATGTAGTCCGCAGCGCCGAACTGCGGACTGAAGTGGGGGGCCGTTGGGTACGAGGTGTAGCGCGGACCCGGGCGGTCGTAACGGGCGATGAGGTCGGTGTCGAAGACCAGGGATTCGGGGGCGGGCATGGACGGCTCTCCGTGAGCTATTTGCCGACATTCTAGTCCGTAGGAGTTGGCTGCGCATCCTCCCGCTGACCTCGGACGCCCGGCAGATCTCGGGGCACGCTGGCGCGGACGTCGTCCAGAAAGGCCCGCAGAAAGTTCTGATCGATGCCGTCGCGCCGCGTCGCGGCCTGGAGATCCTGCCACAACCCGTGGGGGCCGAGGGGCAAGGCGCGGACGTAGCCGCGGTCCCCATAATTGCCCACGGCCCAGGCAGGCAAGGCCGCAAGCCCCTGACCGGAGGCTACCAACTGCAGGATGATGACCGTGAGTTCGGCGTGGCGCCGCCGCCAGGGCTGCACCCCCGCCGGCGTCAGAAATTCGCGGACGAGATCGAGGCGACGGTCGTCCACGGGATAGCTGATGAGGGTCTCCTCGCGAAAGTCCTCGGCCTCCAGGTAGCTTTTTTGCGCCAAGGGGTGGCGGGGACTGACGAGGCCCATGACTTCGTAGCGAAAGAGGGTGTGCAGCGCCAGCTGCGGCGGCAGCGCCTCCGGAGCACTCAAGACCGCCAGATCCGCCTGGTGCTGTTGCAGGAGTGCCAAGGGATCCTCATGGAAACCCGAGACGATGTCCATCTCCACGTCGGGCCACTGTGCGCGAAAGCGGTCCATGGCCGGGGTCAGCCAGTCGAAACAGGTGTGGCACTCCACGGCTATGCGTAGCCGCCCACCGTGGCCACCCGCCAGGCGGCGCAGTTCCTCCTGGGTACGGCGCAAGGCCGGCAGGCAATCGCGGGCCAGGGCGTAGAGGCGTTCCCCGGCGGCGCTGAGACGCGGGGCGGCACCCGGCTCGCGATCGAAGAGGCTGACACCAAATTCCAGCTCCAGGCCGCGCAATTGGTGCGACAGCGCCGACTGGGTCAGGTGCAGGCGCTGTGCGGCAGCGGCAATACTGCCACTCTGCACGATGGCCTCGATGGTGCGCAGATGCCGGATTTCAATGGGCATGGTTCGGGCCAGACCACACTGCACATGGGGGTGTGCTGGCGCAGTCGCTATATATTGACATATATTTCGTCACGAAAGGTTCATAAAACTGTCATCATGTTGTCACAATGCCACGCTATATTGGTCGCGTTTTGAATACACCAGAGAGGAGAATGCCATGATGTCCAAATCGCGGATCGCCCTGGGCGTCTTTGCCGCCCTGTGTGGCCTGAGCACTGCAGTACAAGGGGAAACTCTGAAGGATTTCCTCATGCAAAGCAAGGTGGACGGGCAGTTGCGCTCGTATTACTTCAGCCGGGATTACGGCGCTACGGGGCCCAATACTTACAATCAGAACGCCTTTAGTATCGGCGGCATCCTGAATGCCCAGACCGCCCCCTTCCTGGGTGGCTTCGGCGTCGGGGCGAGCTTCTACACCGCCAATTCCCTGGGGGCCAACAGCAGCAATCCGGCCAAGCTGGACGCTACCCTCATGGGTACCCGCTCCTCCATCAATGCCCTGGGTCAGGCCTACATCCAATACGAGATCCCCAAGGTCCTGCTGATCCGTGCCGGTGACCAGACCCTCAATACGCCCTGGGTCAATACCTCCGATTCGCGTCTCCTGCCGGCCACCTACCAGGGTGTGTACGCCGAGGTCTCGCCCTACTGCGATCTGCACTTCTACGGTATGCGCATCTTCCGCTGGAAGAGCCGCACCTCCAGCGACTACTACCGGGACAACCTGTACTACCAGCCCACCACCTTTGGCGACAACATGTACGGCGGTAGCCCCACGTTGTCCGCTGCCCAATCCGCCAATTTCGCCAGCAACGGTATCCTCGCCTTCGGAGCTTCCGGCTCGGCCATGGGCTTCAAGGGTCAGGCCTGGTACTACGACTACTACCAGTTTGCCAAGCAGGTGTACGCCGACGGTAGCTACACCCTGAAGACCGGTGCTGGCATCGATCCTTTCGTCGCGGCCCAGTACAACCGCGAGTACGGCAACAACACCCTGTTGGCTGGATCGAAGATCAACAACTCGCCCATCGCCGCTACCTCCGTCAACAACGTCGCCTGGGGTGCGCAGATCGGCGTCAACTACGACGCCATGAACAGCATCATCGGCAACGGTCAGCTGGCGCTCTCCTACAATGAGATCTACGCCCACAACTATGCCGTCGGCGGGGGCGCCATCGTCTCGCCCTACACCGTGGGCTACGCTACGGACCCGCTCTTTACCACCTCCATGATCCGCGGTTTGGTGGAATTGGGACCGGGCACCGCCTGGAAGGTCAAGTGGACGCAGAACCTGCTGAACAAGCAGATCCTCTTGATGCTCGCCTTTGCGGAATACCACACCTACTACCAGGGCAAGAGCAACGACGCCTATCTGGATGCGACCTATTTCTTCCAGGGTCCGCTGAAGGGTCTGTCCATTCGGGATCGTGTCGAGGTCTCCAACGGGCTGGGCGCCTACAACGGTTACCTTGGCAATGGTGCCGGCTTCAACAAGGGCCACTCCTTTGTCTATAACCGGGTGATGCTCACCTACGCGTTCTAGGATCCAGGCATAAATGGCTACGGGGGGCGTGTCCCCCCGCGACCTCACAGGAGAAAGGAAACATGTCCAAGCTCAAGACCGTGGTTCTGACTGCCGCCCTGGTCGCCGCCGCTGGCTGCGCCCAGGCCCCCTTCCAGGGTTGTCCCGCCGGCAAGCCGCCCGTTGCCCCGGCACCGGCGCCCGTTACCCCGCCGCCTCCGCCACCGGCCCCTGCGCCCATCGCTCCGGTGCAGAAGACGGTGCTGGAAAGCAAGCCCATCACCATCACGGGCATCAACTTCAAGTTCAATTCGTCCAAGCTCCTGGATCGCGACATCAAGGTTCTGGACGAGGTGGCGGAATTCGCCCAGAAGCACCCGGATGCCGTCATCAATGTCAACGGCTACGCCAGCAAGGTGGGCACCTATGCCTACAACCTGAAGCTCTCCCAGCAGCGTGCGGAAAGCGTCGCGCGCTATCTGGAGCAGCACGGCGTGCCGCGGGATCGGATGGTGCTGAAGGGGCATTCCTATGAGGATCCCATCGCCAGCAATGCCACCCCGCAGGGGCGTTTCGAAAACCAGCGGGTGGAAATCAATTCCACCATTCAGGTGGAGAAAACCGTCCAGCAGTAAGGGCGATTCTGGAGGGGGCATCCGCCCCCTTCCGGGTTGCTGGGTTCAGGGCCTCGGTGGGGTCCTGAGCCAATCACCCCGGTAAATCTGTTCCGAGGGATACGACTTTACCCCTGCAATGCTTCGGCATTGCTCCTCCTCTGCCTCGCCCCGCACGTCGGGGCTTTTTTTGCTCTGGGGAGCGCGATCAGCCTTCCTCGGCAGGCAGGTAGGGTAGGACGCGTTCGACCCCCAGATCTTCCATACAGCGGTGGTGTTTGAGGGGGCAGTTCCGCTTGCCGCAGGGGCTGCAGGGAAGGTCCAGGCGTAAGGCCACGGCCTGCGGTGCCAGCGGCGGGGTCATGGTCAGAGGACTGGAGCCGTAGAGGGCAATGACGCGACTACCCACGGCGCCGGCCACGTGCATGAGCCCGGAGTCGTTGCTGACGGTGACACTGGCCAAGGAAAGCAGATCTACCGCCTCCACCAGGCTGGTCTTGCCGCCGAGGTCGACGACTTCCGGCACGGCGCTATGGATCTCGGCCGTCAGAGGGGCATCCTTTGGGCCGCCCAGAGCCCAGACCGTATAGCCTCTGCGCAGAGCTTCACGCGCCAGGGCAATCCAGTGGCGTGTCGGCCAGCGTTTGGCCGGGCCATATTCGGCCCCGGGAGCCAGCGCCAGGATGGGCCCGCCCGTAGCTAGCCCGAGGCGCTGAACCGCCTGCTCGCGCGCGGCGACGTCCACCCGAAGTCGTGGCGCCGGCAATTGACTGGGTTGGGGTAGGCGCCGCGGAATACCCAGTGCGACGTAGCGATCGACGGTGCGCACGAGCTTGCGGCGGTTCAGGGGGCGACGATCGTTGAGGAGCAGGAGACGCCCTTCCCCGCGAAAACCGGTACGCACCGGAATCCTGGCCCAGTAGGGAATCAGGGCGGATTTGAAGCTATTGGGCAGGCAAATGGACCAATCGTAGTCCGCGGAACGCAGGCGTCGCGCCCAGGCGCGACGTTCGCCCAAGGCCAGCCGGCCATGGCCTACGGTCGTCGCGTAGACGGTGCGGACCTCGGCCATGCGTTCCCCCAGAAGGGCTGCCGGGGCGGGGGCCAGAAGATCGATCTGCAGGCGCGGCCAGCGCCGCCGCAATACCTGCAGGAGGACCTGGGCCATGACCATGTCCCCCACCCAGGACGGGCCGACGAGCAGCAACTGGGCGGGATCGTTGCTGCGCGCGAGGCGCGTGTTGCGGAAAGCGGAATAGCCCCTTTCCAGGGGGTCGTCTTCGCCGCCGTCCGCCATCGGCGCGGCCATGTCTTCCACCGCTTCGATGTGGCTCATACCCCCTTGCCCATGAGCATGATCAGCGCTTCGAGGGCGATGAGGATGATGATGATCCACTCGAGGATGGTCTCGCGATTATGCCGGCTGGCGACGACGATGACCTCCAGACCCTCGCGGATGGCGTCCAGCTTTTCGTCCAGGGCGCGGAAACGGCTGGTCAGCTCCAGATCTGCCGAGAGCTCGCGGGACAGCAGTTCGAGCCCGGGGGTCTCCCAGACGATGTCGGGATTGTCCAGCACCGCCAGACGCGACAGGATTTCCGTGCGTGTGGCCGAGGTGGACGCCAGAAAGCGCAGGTGACTCCCCCGACGACCGGGCAGACGGCCGCTACGCGTCACCTCCGACAGCAGATTCAGGGTGGTCTCGAGGAGGGCCTCGACGGCCTCCTCGTGCAATTCCAGGGCAAGGCTCTGGGCGAGGCGCAGAGCCACGAGGAGCAGGCGCTCATCATCCCAGGCCTTCAAGACCACGCCGTCGCGGCTGACCCCGTCCCGCTCGCCCAGGCGAATGGGCAGTTCCTCCACGTGGGGCTCGGGAATGGGCTGGAACGTGCTCTGTATCCTCGCGATGACGCGGGCTTGGAGCGCTGGGCCGGCCTCGAAGAAGCAGATCACCCCAGCACGAAACAGAACGACGCGGGTATCCCCATCGCGCAGGAGCCGGTGGGCAGGGCTGTCGAAGACCGTCTCCATGTCGAAATCTTCCGCCCATTGCTTGAGGGCGATGTGACGCACCGGCTGGATGGCGTGGAGAATGGGTTGCACGGTTCAGTCCGCAGGAAACAGTTTGCCGGGGTTGAGAATGCCGTCCGGGTCGAAGAGTCGGCGAATGGATCGTTGCAGGGCGAGGCTTTCGGGGGATAGCTCCAGGGAGACGAAGTCGCGTTTGACGCTGCCGATGCCGTGCTCTCCGGACAGGGTCCCGCCCAGCGCCAGGACCTTACGAAAAAGACTGCGCAGACCCTCGTGGGCGCGGGCCATGAGCCCGGCATCGCTGGGGTCCACCAGAAAGTTCACGTGTAGATTTCCGTTGCCTGCGTGGCCGAAGCTGACGATCTGCAATCGCTCCTTGCGGGCAATTGCTTCGATGGCCTCCAGCAGTGCGGCCAGTTGGGTCACGGGCACGACCACGTCCTCATTGATTTTCAGCGGCGCCATGGCCTTGGTGGCTGGTGACAGGGCCTTGCGGGCTTGCCACAACCGGGCGATGGCGTCGGGCGCCTGCGCGTCATCGCACTGCAGCAGGCCGGGTCCGTCCAGGGCCGAGCGCATGGCCTCAACCTGGCGCGCTAGGGTCGCACGGTCCCCGTCCACTTCCACCAGTAACAGGGCCTGGCTCGCGGCCGGGAGGTCGGTGGCGGCGCCCATTCCGCGCACGGCCGCAAGGGCGTGCGCGTCCATGAATTCCAGGGCGCTGGGGGTGACCGACTGGGCCATGATCCGGGCCACCGCCGCGCAGGCGCTGGCGGTGCTGGCAAAGGCGGCACGCAGGGTGGCGCGGCCCTCGGGTTTGGGGAGCAGGCGCAGACTGACCTCGGTGATGAGGGCAAGGGTACCCTCGCTGCCCACCAAAAGGCGGGTCAGGTCGTAGCCCACCACCCCTTTGCTGGTGCGCACGCCGGTGCAGAGGGTCTCTCCGGTGCCGGTGACGGCGCGCAGGCCGAGCACGTAGTCCCGAGTCACGCCGTACTTGACGGCATGGGGGCCCGCCGCATTCATGGCCAGGTTGCCGCCGATACGGCAGTAGGGACTGCTGCCGGGATCCGGCGGGTAGAACAGACCATCGCGCTCCACGTGCGCCTGGAGGGCTCCGGTGATGCAACCCGCCTCCACCGTGATGCGACGCTCTGCGGGAACGTAGTCCAGGATGCGCTGCATGCACTCGAAGCTCACCACCGCGCTCCCGGGCACGGGCTGCGCCCCACCGACATTACCGGAACCCGCACCGCGTGCCACCAGAGGCAGGTGGTGGCGGCGGGCGAGGGCAACGATGGCCTGCACCTCGCTGTGGCTGTGGGGAAACAGCACCACCTCCGGCAGGCAGCGCCCGGGCGTGTCGTCGGTGGCGTAGAGTTCGCGGGTCTGTGGGTCGTCACAGGCACGGTCGGGACCCAGGGCTGCGCGCAGGGCAGCAATGGTGTTGGCGATCTCGCTCACGGTGCAGTCTCCCGTATTCGGCGCAGTAGAGCGGTGGTGCTGCTCTCATGGCGAAAGGGAATGCTCAGGACGCGTCCGCCCCGCCGCAGGACAAAGTCCGCGCCGACGATGGCCTCCCGTGGCCAGTCACCACCCTTGACCAGAATGTCGGGTTCCAGGGTTTCTATGAGCCCAGCGGGGGTGTCTTGCGCGAAAGCCGTGACGAAATCCACCGCCGCGAGGCCAGCGAGGACCGCCATGCGATCTTCCAAGGGATTGATGGGTCGGTCTGGGCCCTTGCCCAGACGCCGCACCGAGGCGTCGTCGTTGACGCCCACCACCAGACAGCCGCCTTGGGCGCGCGCCTCCTCCAGCACCTGCACGTGCCCGCGGTGGAGGATATCGAAGACGCCGTTGGTGAAGACCAGTGGCCGGCGGTGGCGACACATCGTCCGCAGGTTTTGCCAGTCGAGCTGAATTTTGTCCGTCGCCACACTTTCCCCGCCCGTGGGCTCGGCCAGGGCCGCATCGATGCCCGCGCAGAGCGCGTGAATGAGCAGCAGATGGATTTCCTGGATACGCGCGGTGCGCTGGTGCGGCACGCGCAGCTCCAGATCCCCTGGACCCAGCAACTGTCCCAGCCGTCCGCCGTCGCGACCGGTGAAGGCCAGTATCCACAGGCCCTGGCGCTGGGCCGCGGCGACCGCGGCGAGGATGTTGGCGGAATTGCCGGAGGTGGTGAAGGCCACCAGGCAGTCGCCGTGGGCCCCCAGTGCCTCCACCTGGCGCGCGAACACCCGGTCGTAGTGATCGTCGTTGGCAATGGCCGTCAGCACGCTGCTATCGGTGCTGAGGGCAACGGCCGGCAGAGCCTGCCGGTCCCCCTCAAAGCGGTTGACGAGTTCCGAGGCGAGGTGCTGGGCATCGCCCGATGAGCCGCCGTTGCCGCAAGCCAGCACCTTCCCGCCGTGGCGCAGGGTCGCCAGAAGGCGGCTCAGAGCGCTGTCCAGCGGTACCTCCAGGCCGTCGAGCTGGGCGAGACTTGCCCGGTGTTCGTGCAGGTGCTCCTGCCAGATTGATCTCGTCATCGGCTCTCCACCCGAAAGGCATCGCGGATCCAGTCGGCTTCCCGATCCGCATCCAGGGCGATGACGTCAAAGCGGCAGGGACGCAGGCGCTGCTCCGGGTGGCGCAGCAGGTAATATTCGGCCGCGCGAATCAGCCGCCTTTGCTTGCGTAGATTGACGGAGGCGGCGGCTCCTCCCTGGCGATCGTGGGCCCGACTGCGGACCTCCACGAATACCAAGGTCTCACCATCCTCAGCAATGAGGTCGATTTCACCGCTTCGGCAGAGGAAATTGCGTGCCGCCACGCGCAAGCCCTGGGCCTCCAAGAGCGCCTGGGCGCGGTCCTCGGCCTGACTGCCCCGTTGCTGCCGCGGCGATGGCATCTCAGGAACCAGCCGCAGGCAGTTGGGCAAGACCCTGCACACCGCCGGGACCGATCTGTACCCAGTGCATGGCGCGATGGATGTTTCCGTGTGGACCAAAGTGCAGTCGACCCGTCACGCCATCCACGGGATCGGTCGTTTCCTGCGCCAGTATGGCCTGCGTCAGGGCATAGGCATCGAGCCCGACGCCGGCCAGCTGCCACTGTGCCGGGCTGGCCTGGGGGAGCTCCTGGTGCAAGAGGCTCCGCGCCTTGCTGTCCAGAGGCTCGCTGTGCATCGCCCAGGGGGTTTCCAGGCTATAGATGGGGCCTCGGGCGTCGGGCAGGCTCGGCAGGCCATCGCCAGCGTCGGAAGCGACGACAAAGATGGGGATGTTGGCGTTTACGGCACGGATGGCCGCTACCGAGGCGGCCAGATCACCCTTGCCCGCTACCAGGAAAACCATACTGTCCTGACCACTTACCCCAGCCAGAGCCTGTTGCACGGCACCATTCAGGGAGCCGCGTCCGGGGATGAAGCTCGCCACGCCAAGCACCGAACCTTTCTCTTGCTTCCAGCGCGTCAAAAAGTCCGCCTGGATGCTGGCGCCACTGGAATCCTGCGGATACAGGATGGCGGCCTGGCGATAACCGGCGTGGTAGGCGTCCACCGCAATCTGCCGTGCCGCATCGCCACGTCCCATGGGGAGCTGGTACAGGCCGCTCTGCGTCAAACCCTGTACCTCGCCGAGGCTCAGGACCGGGGGGTCCGAGGGCTTGCGGACGCTGGCCACGGCGCGGATATCCTGCTCCAGCCAGGGTCCCACGAAGGCCACACAGCCCGCCTGCACCCCGCGCTGAAACAGCACCGAGGTGAAGCTTGGGTTGCCGGTGGTGGCGATGAGGTGGATGGGTGGTCCAGCGCGCAGTTGCGCCGCCGTCTCCAGCCCCGCCGCCAGGGCCTGGGACAGGGGCGCGTAGGGCGCCGATTGGGGGAGCAGGGCACAGATGTCGCCGCGGGCATCGGCCCTGGCGCTGGGCAGGCTCCCGCTGGCGGACCAGTGGATGGCAGGGTGCCCCGGGTGCTGCTGCAGCCACTGGGCGAAGGCCGCCTCGCGCGCCGCCGGATCCGGATTCTGCCGGGCGATGAGGGCAAAGGCCAGCCACTCCTGGACGATGGGATTGCCACTGCGTCCCTGCCAGTTCTTCAGTTTGGCGCTGGATTGGGCGTCCAGCAGGGCGCGGATGCGACGATGATTTTCCGCCTTGTCCGGACCGGCCAGCAGGCTGTCGCGCTGGACGAGGAAATTCAGGGCGGTCAAGTCGTGATTTTCGTTGCGGAAGATGGTGGCCAGGGTCCCCAGAGCTTCGGCGCGCACCTGCGGCGGGGTGCTGTCGATGGTCAGCAGCTCCTCCAGATTGCCCTTGGCCTGGTCCGTCTGTCCCTGATTCATGAGTCCGCGGGCGCGGACCCAGAGCGCCTCGCCGCGCAGCTTTGGATCGTGAGCTAGACGCAATACCTCGTCGGCCAAAAGCACCGCCACCTGGGGTTTGTTGCCGGCCAATGACGCTTGGGACGCCTGCAGCAGATAGGCCACCTGCGCATCGCCACGGGTCTCCCCCGCCGCCTGAATGAAGGCCTTGGCGGCGGCAAGGTCGTGGCCCTGCTGTTGGAGCCGTTGTGCCTGGGCCGCCAGGGCTTCGGGAGCAGAGCTTTGCACCGGTGCCACCGTCGCCGGGGCAGGCGCCTCCCTCGGCTTGTTGGCAGATTGTGGCATACTGGCGCAGGCACCGAGTCCCAGTGCCGCCAGCAGAGCCAAGAAAATGCGCAATCCCGTTGCGCGCAAGGACGGTCCGTTCATGCCCAGAGTTTATGGAGAAAGGAGTAAGCATTCAATGGAATTCGCCCCCCGTGAGCACTGACGCCGCCCACGCCGGTGGCGCCGGCGAACTCTACGTGGTGGCCACACCCATCGGCAATCTCGACGACCTCTCGCCCCGTGCCGCCGCTACCCTGGCGCGGGTGGATCGTATCCTCGTGGAAGATCGCCGCCACGCCCAGCGCCTCCTGCAACACCTGGGTATCCGCCCGCCCACCGTCGCCCTGCACGAACACAACGAGCGCGAACTGCTGCCCAGGATCCTCCAGGAACTGCGCGAGGGCGCCCGGCTGGCCCTGATCTCCGATGCCGGCATGCCCCTCATCTCGGACCCGGGCTTTCCGCTGCTGGCGGCATTGCGACAAGAGTCGGTGCGGGTGACGGTGATTCCCGGGCCGTCCGCCGTCACCGCCGCCTTGGCCTTGTCCGGATTGCCCAGCGACCGTTTTTGTTTCGAGGGCTTCCTCCCGGCCAAGGCGGGCCCGCGCCGCCGCGCCCTGGAGCAACTGAAAACGGAAGCGCGCAGCATCGTTTTTTACGAAGCGCCCCACCGCATCCTGGATGCCCTGGCGGACCTGTGCGCGCTCTTTGGACCACAACGCGCCGCTGCCCTGTGCCGGGAGCTCACCAAGGTGCACGAAGAGTGCCTGCGCGCCGACCTCGGCACTCTGCTGCGTACCCTGCAGGAAACCCCGGAAAAACAGCGGGGTGAAATGACCTTGGTCGTGGCGGGCGCACCGGCCAGCACGCCCGAGGAGGCGCAGGTGCAGGCGCTGCTGCGGCCACTACTGGCCGAACTGCCCCTCACCCAGGCGGTGCGTCTGGCCGAGGCCCAGAGCGGACTGCCCCACCGCCTGCTCTATCAAAGCGCCTTGGCCTTGACTTTGCAGGCCTCTCCCGATTACATTGCGGCCCTTAGCCCAGGTAGCTCAGTCGGTAGAGCAGAGGACTGAAAATCCTCGTGTCGGTGGTTCGATTCCGCCTCTGGGCACCACCTCTACGCCTTGGTAGCATCCTGCTCCCTTGGGTGTTCGAGGGGTGTGGTCCGGCCCCGGCCCAGCCATTTCCCTGACCATCCTCGCCACCTCGCACCACCCCAACCACGCGCCGGTCATCCTCGAAGACCATGCTTGCTCCCGCTTGGGTTCCCTCCACCCCCATGCTCTTGGGGATGGTTCATCTCCCTTAGGCCCCAAAAAATCGCCCATTTCGTCAAACGATTTTTCTATATAAGTGTTTTATATAAAAAAATATAACAAGAACGCGCTTCATAATACTGTCACAATCGCCCGTTATACTACTCCACATGAAAGGGCTCTGAGCCCCAGTGAGGGAGCGTATTTCCGTGAGCGATGCGTGGCTCCGCCTGTTCCGGCGGACGGATGAGGCAAGTTCTTCAGCGGGTGTGGAGGCGAAGATTCGCTTTCTGCCGCCCGAGGGGGAGGTGCCCATTTACCAGCCCCCCCTCGTGGATCGGCAATTCATCCGCCTGGTAGCAGTGTACCGCGTGTCGTGGGCGCCCGGAAGTCGTCATCCATTGGTGGAACCCTGGTGGCGACGCCCCAGCTCCCGCTGGCCCCGGTTGTCCCGCGCCTTTTGTCTCTGGTTGCGCAACAGCGCTGGGGAGTCCGACGCGCGCCATTGGGTCGCCGAAGATACCTTCTGGCGTTTGCGGCCCTTGCACGGCCAGCGTTGGCGGCTGGCCGCCCAGGTCCGTCTGCAGCCCGGTGTCGATCGGGAGCGGGCCATGCAGTCGGTGGATACCCTGCTAACAGCGGTGGTGCGTACCGTGCCCTTCGTCCCTGCCATCCCGGCGGAGGATCTCCCCATCCTGCGCGCCTATATGCGTGGTCAGGAAGGAGAAGCCCTTGCCCAGGATTGCGGAGTCGAGGTGCCGGAGGTGAGGCGCATCCTGCGCCGCGCCCGGGAGCGCTTTGGGGTAGGTGCACAGCGCGATCTGCGCCGGCGCCTGTGGAATGCCTACGCCCGCCGCCGCGCCGCCTTTTTTGCCGATGAGGTCCTCAAGAACATCGCCGTGCTGGTGCTTCTGGCAGCGGCCTGCGTAACCGCGACCCCAGACGCCCTGGCGGCCTCCGCGACCGCTGAGGATAAGGAACCGAAGCGAGAGGAAAGCCGCGTTGCGGCCCCAGTGGCTGCTGCGACCGCGAGTCCGGATCGGGCCACCGGGGAGACCGCTTGTGGTGCAGGGCAGGAGCGTTTTCGCCAAGGCGCGGCTTTCTGCCGCGGCAGGACATAATCGCGTTGTCTAGTGGTATTCGTTTGCAGGTACGGAAGGAGGTGACGGTCGTGTTTATTGGCTTTATGGATAAGTCCCGCAAGGAGCGGGGCCAGGGTATGACGGAGTATCTCATCGTGGTAGCGCTCATCGCCATCAGCGCCATTGCCGTGTTCTCCAATTTTGGTCGGACCATGCGCAACCAGGTGGCTGGTTTGGCCCACGAGCTCGTGGGTACGGACTCCACCAAATACGGCGTGAAGTATGCGCAGAAAGACGCCGGTTACGCCAACGATGCGGCGAGTAAGCAAAAGACCATGGGCGATTACTCGTCCACCAACATTTTGTCCAAGCAGAAGTGATTTTTTTCTTGCGTAAGCAAGGCGGTGTTGTTTCTCTGTCTCTCATCTAAGGAGGTTGTCATGAAGCAGAAGTTTGTTGCGGTTCGTAAGTCGGTTCGCGAGGCTGGTCAGGGCATGACCGAGTACCTCATCGTCGTGGCTCTGATCGCCATCAGCGCCATCGCCGTGTTCTCTTTCTTCGGTCAGACCATGCGCCACCAGGTGGCGGGTATCGCCGCGGAGTTGGCGGGTGAGGATTCCGCTCAGAACGTTAGTAACGCCAAGGGCACGGCCAGTAGCGCCAACAGCAAAGGCACCCAGCCCAAGAACATGGGCGACTACAGTTCCGCCAAAATCCTGAACGGCAAATAAGAGCAACTTGCCGATCGGGCAATCGCGACCGCTTCGGCGGTCGCCTTTTGGGGCTGGGGCTCGCCCCCGGGCTTCAGCCCCAAAAGGATGGGAATGACGCCGTCTGTTGCGGCGTGGTTGGAGGAAACGTGCGCAATGAAGAACGTGGTCAGGGCATGACTGAGTACCTTATCGTGGTCGCCCTTATCGCCATAGCCGCTGTCGCCGTCTTTTCCCGTTTCGGTCAGACCATGCGCTATCAGGTGGCGGGCATCGCCGGCGAATTGGTGGGTGTGGCACCACCCAAGTCCAGCAAAAGCGACAGCGCCCAGGGCAAGGCCCGCAAGGCCGCCAAAGCAGCGGATATCGTCAAGGGTATGGACAACTACGGTGCCACCGCAGATCTGGGCAAAGCCGGAGCAAACTGAATCGGGATTTAGGCAAGTCGGGAGGACGCCATGGCGAACAGCAGGAGCAACCAACAACGTGACGGAGCACGGCGCCGGTGGCGCTTTCTGCCCCACAGACCCCGCGGCGAATCGGGCCAGGCGGCCATCGTCGCCGTACTCCTCATACCCGCCGCCATCGCCGGGGTCCTCCTCGTCTTCAACACCGGCCAAGTCACCGCCAACAAGCTCAAGGTCCAGAACGCCGCCGACGCCGCCGCCTACGCCGCCATGGACCTTCAGGCCCGGCAAATGAACCTCGACGCCTACCTCAACCGCGCCATGCTCACTAACCAAATCGCCATGGGGCAGGCGGTGAGTATCGTCTCTTGGTCCCGTTACGTGGGCCACGTCGGGGAAAACATCAAATATCCCTTTGCCATCTATAAAGGGATCGCTCACCTCATCGACATATTCCTTCCCGGGGTCGGGAGCGCTCTGGCCCAAGGCCTCGATGGCTACCAAAAACTCATCGAAGTCGCGGCCAAGACGGCCAAAATCTCGGGCGAAGCTTATGGGACATATATCGGCGTCGGAAACCTGTATGATGCGCTGTATGCCGGTGCCTCTCAGGCGTTCAATCTCGCTTTAGGGGAATCCACGCCAAAAGGGGCGGTCCAGCAGACCGTTGTCCAGGTCGTCAAGCTCAATGCCGGTCCCAACGCGCGCGTGCTCAATTACGACTCCGTCACGGGCTACGCGACCCTCATCGCGCCCTACTGGAACGCGCGGCGCAATTACGTCACGGATTGGGGCGGAAATGCGGATGCTGGTGGCAGAGACCCCGGTGGCCGCCCCCGCATGGCCAGCATGATCATGGAAGGTTCGCGAGACTTCGTAAAAAAACGCGACCACGATGTGGGTTTCCCCCTTTCCTTTTCCTTCACCACTTTCGGTCTTCCGCCGGGTGTCCGGGCGGGTACCTACAAGGGCGGTGGAAGCCAGCTCGCCATGGATGCCAGCGGCAACTACGTGTGGTCCGGTGCGGATACCATCAGCACTGGGATCGACGTAAGGGGTTTCTGTGGCAGGATCTTTCCAAGACCGTGTTGGCAAAACATCTACAGTCAATCTTGGGGCTGGGGTGGCGCGTGGTCCGAACCAGCGCTCGGGACTTTCAATTACTACCGATCGGACTTCCGAAATAGAAACTGGTCTTACCCCTATATGGAACAAAACAGCGCAGTTCCGAAAAGTTTAACGTCCAGAGCAGGCGTGGTCTACCGAAACGACTGGTCCCGGGATGGGCGAGGCATGAATCAGGTCGTCCGGGACTACTCCGGAAAGTTGCTTACCGACAGCTTACCGGATTTCGGAGTAGGCCGTGGCGCCCACAACCACAAAGGGATCGCCCGCTATCGAGACCTGAAATGGCAAACCACCGACTCGTCCGGCAAATCCGTCACGCGAGATCAGGTGGACCTTACGGACACCGCGCCCCGTTACGTGGTCGTAGTGGATCTTCCCAGGAATAACGTCCGCGACTCGGCCACAGCCTTGGGCATCAGCCACGATCCCGACGCCAATAACCCGCGCCTTGGGTGGCTTAACATGCACCTCGAGACCCAAGGTGCCGGCAGAAATCCGGGCGTGCGCGCTGCCGCCGCCGCTCAGGTCTATTTCCGCCGCCCGGCTGAACTCTGGCCACGACGTATTGATGGCCTCGACGAGCGCGCCAATCTTTTTAGCCCCTTCTGGACGGTGCGCCTCGTCGATCTGACCGCTCAAGAGAGAGCTTTGGTTCTCGCGCTCAATCAGGCGGAGTGAAAGTGAAAGGGATCCGAAAAATAAGGCGCAACATCCAGGTCCTGTCCTGGACTCTCACGGCCTTGCTTCCTTGCGCGGCTCTGGCCGAGCACGGTCTTGACCTCTCCATCCCGAAGGCCGCGCCGCCGTCGGCGCTGAAGATCGAACGCAAGGGAGCCGGTGATCCGTATCCAGAGGCGGATGCGCTCCTGCGACACAACATGGCGCGTATTTTGGATGGCGATTGGCAGGGCCTGCGAGCCCACGATAACTCCGGCGCCGTCTACTCTGGCTCCTATTTCCACCCGGACCCCCGCCTTCAGCAAATGGAAGATCGCTTGACGGCCGGACTTTTGAAATGTCAGGGCATGGAATCGCAGAAGTTTCTGCCCGGCGTGAGCCTCACGGATGATCTGCACGACTTTGTTCTGTCCTTGTCTGCTTTACAGGCGACTTTAGCGCTCCGAGGTCAGCTCTTTGCGCCGTGGGGGGTGCGGGATTGGAAAGCCTTACGCTGGTCTACGTACCTCGATGCCGATGTTTCTGAGGGGGACGGTGGTCTAACGTACGTGCAAACCCGCGCCCAGGGTTTCCAGCGAGTCGTTTTCTTCATTACCACCGCCTCCCCCCGTCAGGTTCACGATGCCGTGGTGCAGCTCGCGGCGCTCCGGGGGTACGAGGAGGTCCGTTTTCCCAAAGTGCCGGGCGTGCATGTTCCTCCCGGCTTGGCCGTGCTGAAACAGCCGGTCACCCCCCACGTGTTCAACAATGCGGCTCTTTCCGTGAGCACCGATGAAGATCGAGCAGAAGATCGGGCAGAAGCAGCCACGTTCAAGAAGTTGGCCGCTATGAAAGTGGACTGCCTGATCACCGATGAGCTGGGGAGGTCATGGTTGCAAACGGTGAATCCCGTCACGGGCAGACGTTATGAACTTGGGGATCTGCGGTTTGGAGCTCTGGTGCAGGGATCGGCTATTCCCCTGGGAGAAAAGACCGAGTATTTCACCAATGCCCACGTCGCGGATCGGCTGGCCCGCGAGCGCAACATGACGCCGGAGCAGATCGTGGCGGAGCGGAACGCCTTGGAGGAGCGCAAGCTCCGGGAAGCGGCGAAAAAAGCGCCTCATTTTCGCGCTCACTTGGAAAAATCCAAAGAACTCATGCTCGAGGCGGCCGCAGCCGATAAAGCGTACGGCGAGACGACACCTGCACTTCGAGCGGAAATGCGGTCGGCCCTTTCACGCGCGGGGTTTTCTAAGCAGTCCATTGATTATGTGGACCAACTGCTCGCGGGTGTCGGCGAAGCCGCGCAGCGGGCAGCGGATTATGCCAGAACCTATGCCGATTATATCGCTCGCCGTCTGCAGTCCTTCTGGGGGTGAACCATGCGCATGAATTTGGCCGATAAGGCGAACACACAGGAAGAATCCTTGATACCAAGGCGACATCGGTGGAACGCGGGCCGTATTGCCAAAGGCGAAGGGGGCCAGGCCTTGACGGAAACCGTGGTGGTAGCGGGCTTTATCCTGGTACCGCTGTTCATCTTGGGAATCTATGTGGGGAAATGGGCTTATTTGCAAGACCGCGCCATCGAGGCGGCCCGCTATGCGGCCTGGGAGCGTGTCGTCTCCCCAGCGACGCCGCCAAAGAACCGGGACTGGGTCTCCCTCAAGTCTGACGCCGATCTTGCCAATGAGGTGCGCATCCGCTTCTTCGGTGGACGTGCCGAGCGCTTAACCGCCGTCACGGGCAGTGCCGCCGCCGCCGATCTTGCCAAGGGTTCGAGCGACGAGCCTCTGTTGCGCAAGCACGACGGCGAGCCCCTTCTCGTCAAAAGGGAAGAGAACATCACCGTCAACACCCGCGAGGAAGCCTTTGACGGCGGTTGGGCCAATCGCGCCATGAACGCTCTGAACAGGCTGGCGGGCAACCCCATGGAGATGACCGGGCCCACCGTCACCTCGGTGACGGTGTCTGCTGCGGGCCTGCCGCAACGTATCTTCCGTGAGGTGGGTCTGGGCAATCCCCTGCAATTCAAAGCGCAGGCGGCCGTGCTGGCGGATGCGTGGACCGCAAATGGGGAACAGGAAGAGGAGAGGCTGCTTCGCCAAGGATTCATGAGCAAGCTGGACCTCGCCTCGCGCGGAAAGATTCCCTTTTATGGTGCCGCCAAGGCACTTTATTACTTGGGGCTACCTTTGGGCGGTCTGTTCAACGAGGTGAAGGATTTTGTTGTGGACGACGAACACGCCAACGATTTGCGGGTCGATACGTCCATCCAATTCGGCGACCGCCTCCAACCGACGCCCGCCATACCCCCCTACAAAGGACCGTGATATGCGTTGGGGAGTCGCTATCTTGGCCGCAGCGTTGGTCAGCGCGGTACCTGCCGGAGCGCTGGCCGAATCCCTGCCCTTCTGGCCGATGCCCGACGGGCTCCAGGTCACGCCCATTGCCGACGAGATGCGCCTTAATGGGGTGCCCGTCCGAATCGGGCTCGTGTCTGGAGTGGTGAGCGAGCGCCGCTTTCGCGAGGAGATGGAGCGCAGCTGCCAGCGTGAACGGGGCCGTTTTCAGGAGAACAGCTTGGGCATGAAGCAGCTTTGGTCCTGTATCCATGAGCCCTTTTCCCAGACCGTGCAATGGCGTCGCGAGGGGGATCGGATCGTGGGCGAGATCTCGACCCTGCGCATGGATGCCAAACCGCGGCAAAGTCCGCTGCCCACGCCCCTGCCCGACGGTGCCGAGCTCGTCTCCGACCTGGAGAGTCGGGATGGCGACCTGCGCGGTCGCGTGCTCATGGTGGATAGCCTTCTCAGTGTTCCGCAGCTGCGCACTGCGCTGTTGCGGGAGGCGCAGGCGCGGGGCTGGAAGCCGACCGCTCCGCTCAGCGAGAAGCTGGGACGATTGAGCCTGCGCAAGCCCAAGGAGTCTCTGGATGTGGCTTTCCCCGCAGGATCCGCCGGGGGCAGCAGGGCGGTCATCGTTTGGCAGAATCGTTAGTTACGGAGGAGAGCGTATGCGTTACCCAAAGACATCGTTGGCCTGTGCGGTTCGGGGAGAGCTCGGCCAGTCCATGGTGGAGTACCTGGTGGTGTTGTTGGCCGTCGTGGTGATCCTCCTCGCCCCCATACCGTCCATCGTCCCCGGCAAGCTTCCGGACAAGGCCTCGGTGCTGACCCAGCTCTCCGTCGCTCTGCGCGGCGCCTACGCCGACTATTCCTGGGCTGCTGCGCAGCCCGTCGTTGGTCCCAACTGAAAGAGGAGTCTCTGTGGCCACCCCATTGCCCCCGGAGTTTGAACCCGGAACCGTTCAGAAAAAGCCCGCCCGCGCCATTGGCGGCTGGTTGATACTGGCCGTCGCCATTCTGGCCGGTCTGGGCGCCACCTACCTTGCGGTGCACACCCTGCGTTCGCGCGAAGAGGCCGCCCTGGCCGAACTGCGCGCATCCCAAAAGAACAGCACCATAAAAGCCGTCGTTCCCGTGCAGGATATCGCGCCGGGAACCATTCTGGACCTCAGTATGGTGGCCGCCCGGTCCATTCCCGCCGACACGGCGCCCAGCGACGTCATCACCCCCGAGACCTTCGACCAGTACGCTGGGCACCGGGTGAACGTCCCCCTGCTGCAGGGCCGTCCGATCCTGGCTTCCTACCTGAGCGGACGGCGTACCCTGGCCGATATCGTTGACCCAGACAAGTTGGCCATGACGTTTACGGTGGACAACGTCAGCACGCTGGACGGCTTGCTGCAGCCCGGCGATCACGTGGATGTGCTCTGGTTCTATGCCGGTGGGGGTGCTGACGGGCAGGCGGCGGGGGATGGGTCCAGATCCCGCCGTGTTTCACTGCCGGGCATGGAGGACGGTGCGGAGGGTGCGTTTGGCGCAGGCCCGGGCGGTATACCCGATGGTCTCTCGCTTGTGGATGCGGAGCGGCGAGGTGGTCCCCTCATTTTTCGGGCGGGTCCCAGTGAAGCAGAGAGCCGGCTGCCCAAGGAAACGGTTCGCTACCTGGAACACGATCTCAAGATCATCGCCACCGGTACACGCACCGTAGCGGACGACTCGGCGGCCAACATCAACAACGATCCGGCCCAGCGCGGTCAACCGGTGCAGTTCAACACCGTTACCGTGGCGCTGAGCCCGGAGCAGATTCAAAAGCTGGTCATGGCCAAGCGTGTGGGTGAGCTGCAGCTCGTTCTCCGTAGCCACGATTCCAAGGTGGTCACTCCCGCCAAGGTCTATACCGTGCGCGACGTTCTCGGCATTCGTTCCCGTCCGGGGGGCCCGCTCTACGCCGCCGATGCCATCGAGTACATCGTTGGCGGCACCAGCCAGAACGGCCAGCTCACCCCGCGCCTCGATGTGCGCAATCTGCGCCGCGTTGCCGAGGGGCCCCTGCCGGGCCGCCGCGGTGGATTCCCGCCGCAAGCGCGTCTCGATTCGGGGGGGAACCAGCAGCGGCCCGTACCCGTGGATCAGTTGCTGCCTAGCGTCAATCCGTCCTATCCGCCCGCACTGCGGCCGTAGAAGCTCGATAAAGGAACGATCATGAAGTTGAGAGGAAAAATTTTGCCCCTGTTCGTCGCCATTGCCATGGCCATACCCGCGCAGGCGGCGGAAGACCGCACCATCGACCTTTATGCCGGGCAGGTGCGGGTCATTCCCACCAAACCCGTCAAGCGCGTCGCCATTGGCGATGGCAAGGTGCTCAGCACGACCGTGGTGGACGGCAACGAACTCCTGCTCCTGGGCGATGCCGAGGGCGAGACCAGTCTGCGGGTATGGTTCAAGGACGGTAGTGAGGCGGCCTATCGCGTCTTGGTGGCACCCAAGAACGTCGGACGGGCCGCCGAGGAGATGCGTGAGCTGATGGGCGCCGAAAAGAGCCCGGCCAAAATACGCGTCGTAGGCGATCACGTGGTGGTCGATGGCAAGAACCTTGCGCCCACCACACTGGCGCGCGTCCGGGCGCTCCAGGCGCTTTATCCGAAGACCATAGTCTTGGCCACCCCTTCGCCCTTCGACATGGAAAAAATGGTCTGGCTGGATGTCAACATCCTGGAGATCCGCAAAAGTGTCCTGGAAAACTTTGGCGTGGACTGGAGCAAGCAGATCCCCGGACCCTTCGCGGCCTTCGGCAAGGATTTCGTCGGCCCGCGCAACGTCGCCACCGTTCCCTTGGGACAGGATCTCACCCAGCCTCCCGTGGCGGGTACGGGCGTCCGGGTGACGCCTCCCCTTGGGAGTCTCAATGGCGCCATCGATCTAGCGAATCTGGCCCGACCCATCGCCGGCACCACCAACTTCGGCATCATCACGGGCGTGCTCTCCACCATCAACTTTGCGCTCAGCAACGGCGATGCGTACCTCATTGCCAATCCTCAGCTCAGCGCCCGCAGCGGCGGCAGGACCGATTTTCTGGCCGGTGGTCAGGTGCCCATCCTCCAGGCGCTGGCTGCCGGGAACGCTGCCTTTCAGAACGTAACCTACAAGGACTACGGCATCAAACTGGAATTTGAGCCGCGCGTGGACGATGACAACAATGTGTCCATGCGCGTGTTGGCGGATGTCTCGGATATCGATCCGGCCACCAGTGTCAGTTTGAACGGTTTTACTGTGCCGGGTTTCATCACGCGCCGCAGCAACGCGGAAATCAACGTGGGCGACGGCCAGACCATGGTGATCTCGGGGCTGGTGAATCCCAAGACCGCGAAGAATGTCTCGAAACTACCCTGGCTCGGCGACATTCCGATCCTGGGGAATCTTTTCAAGTCCACCAACTTTCAATCGGGTAATACCGATCTGGTCATTTTGGTCACGCCGCGGGTGGTCAGCGCTGCTTCGCTCGAAAACATCCGCCAGGTTTCTCAGGCGGTCGAGATGAAAGACGAGTACCGCAACACCTTGCCCAAGGGCTCGACCACACGGGATGCCGTGGATCGCACCCTCGGCTCCAAGACCCCCTATCCAGAGACCCAGGCAGTACCGGCACCCAAGCCGTCACTGCCCTTGGTCGTGACCCAGCCCCCGGCAGCAATGCCATCCGATAAGGAGTAAGCCATGTTTCGCGTCGTCGCTGAACACGTAAAGCACGGTCCCATGGTGGTGCGGCCCCACGACGGTGTCTGTCTCATCGGTCGCTCCCCCGAGGCCCACGTTCGCCTCGAGGGCTGGAACATCGGTCGAGAGCACGCGCGTATCGTCCGCCGCGCCGATGGTCCCTACGTCGAGGCCGTCGGTCCGCTCGCGGCGGTCTCGGTCAATGGTGAGAAGGTGCGCTGGTACGGACCCCTGCGTCCCGAGGACGTCGTGGAGGTAGCCGGCGTGACTCTACGTATACAGCCGGAGCCGGCGGCTGCGGACAGCGCAGCGGTACCGGCGGTCACGGAGGCTACTGCGGCGCCACCGGCGGCGCAGACGGCAGGGTCGCCCCTCGCGTCGGTTGCTCCACTAGTAGCGGCGACCGCGCCTCAGCCGCCAGTGCGTGTGGAAAAAAATGTCATCGACCCACAGTGGAGCCGTTGGCGTGCGGCTCTCGAGGAGCGCGTGCGGGCGCAGATGGATCTGCGCCGTATGGATCTTTCCAGCATGAGCCGTGAGGACCTACAGCGGTTCGTCTCTAACCTTGCCGCAGAGGTGTTGCAGGGCATGCGTTTGCCCCCCGAACTGGACCGCGAGCGGCTGATCAAGGAAGTCGTGGACGAGGCGGTGGGTCTGGGTCCGCTGGAGGACTTGCTGGCGGACGAGACGGTCACGGAAATCATGGTCAACCGCTTTGATGAGGTGTTCATCGAGCGGCGCGGGCGACTGGAGCCGGCACCGACGGTATTCAGCAGTGAACAGGCCGTGCGCAACATCATCGACCGCATCGTCGCTCCCATCGGCCGCCGTATCGACGAAAGCTCTCCACTGGTGGACGCGCGCTTGCACGACGGCTCCCGTGTAAACGCGGTGATCCCGCCCGTGGCCTTGAAAGGTGCCAACATCACCATCCGAAAATTCAGCAAAAAGCGCCTGCAAATGGAGGACCTCATCGGCTTTGGCTCGGTGGAACCGCGTATGGCCGAATTTCTGCGGGTGGCAGTGGAGCAGCGCAAGAACATCATCATCTCCGGCGGTACGGGCTCGGGTAAAACCACCTTGCTCAACGTGTTGTCCAATTTCATTCCGCCCAATGAGCGCGTGGTCACCATAGAAGACGCCGCTGAGCTCAAGCTCTACCAGCCCAACCTGGTTTCCATGGAAGCCCGCCCGGCCAACGTCGAGGGGAAGGGTGCAATCCCCATCCGGGAGCTGGTGCGCAATGCCCTGCGTATGCGTCCGGACCGCATCGTCGTCGGCGAGTGCCGCGGCGGCGAGGCCCTCGACATGCTCCAGGCCATGAACACCGGTCACGACGGCTCCCTGACCACGGCCCACGCCAACAGTCCCCGGGATATGCTCTCCCGTATGGAGGTGATGGTGATGATGGCGGGGATGGAGTTGCCCCTCGCCGCTATCCGCGAGCAGATCGCTTCCGCCATCGACATCATCGTGCAGATCACGCGATTCTCCTGCGGATCGCGCAAGCTCACGGCCATCGTTGAGGTCACGGGTACCGAGAGCGGCGTCATTCAGCTCCAAGAGCTCTTTTACTTCAAACAGCAGGGCTTTGGACCCGATGGCAAGGTGCGCGGAACCTTCCGGGCTAGTGGCAGCATACCCGAGTTTTACGAGGAAATGCGCGAGCGCGGCTTGCCCGTAGACATGAGCCTGTTCCTGGAGGCCGAGCATGAGCGCCTCTGAACTGGGCCTTGCGGCGCTCATCTTCTTATCGGTATCGGTGCTGCTCTTCGTCGCGGTGCAAGGTACCCACGCAACCCTGGGGCGCCAGCGAACGGTCTTTACCCAGGAAACCCGGCGTAGTCTGGCCGACATGTTCATCTTTGCCGATCCCGCGGTGTTGTGGCGGCTCAATGTGGCGGCGCTATTCCTCGTTCCCTTGCTCGTCTATCTTCTCGTGCCCTCGGTGCCCATCGTGGTGGTCGCGGCCCTGCTGGTGGCCATAGCACCTCGCTATGTATTGCTTTACTTAAAAAAACGTCGCTTTTTGCGCCTCCACGACCAACTCCCCGATACCCTCCTGATGATGGCCTCCGCCCTGCGCGGTGGCGCCAATCTTGGGCAAACCCTGGAGGGCCTGGCCAAGGACATGAGCCCGCCCATGAATCAGGAGCTTTCCCTCGTCGTGCGCGAGCAGCGACTGGGGGTGCCTTTTGAGGAGGCCGTGAGCCACCTGGCGGAGCGGGTCCGCTCCCAGGATTTCGACCTCGTGGTGTCCGCCCTGCGTATCAACCGCGAGGTAGGCGGTAATTTGGCCGATACTCTGCAGCGTCTGGGTGAGACGGTGCGTCGCCGGCTGATGATGGAGCAAAAAATCCGGGCGTTGACGTCCCAGGGCAAATTGCAAGGCATCGTCATGACCGCCCTGCCGGTCTTGATCATCTTGGCCCTCCTGCGCATCGAGCCCGCCGCGACGGGAGCACTCTTTGACACCTATCGGGGTTGGGCGGTTTTGGCCATCGCCATCGTTCTGGAGATTCTGGGTTATTGGGGTATCCGCAAAATCGTGAGTATCGAGGTGTGACATGAGCGATGGTCTCTCCTACCAGATCTCCAAAAACCGCCGGGGATGGATCGTCTACCTCGTAGGCGGCCTCGTGGTGCTTGTCGCCCTGTTCTTCCTCGGCGGATGGATACTCGACGCCCTGGCCCAAAGTGGAGGATCGCTGCCCTACCTTTTGGTCGGTCTTCTCGTCGCCCTCGTGGTAGCGGGCTCGGTATACGGCATCGCGACCCTGGCCAAAGCGGTGGAGCCCCAGCCACGAGACTATTTTGATCCGCTGCCCAAGGGTCTCGCGCGTATCTGGCCGGTGGTGCGCTTCGTCGACTCGACCATCGTCGCCTTCATTCCAGAAAAAATTGTCTATCGCAGTGCCCCCCGCATTCAAAAAGCGGGTTTGAATTACCTCATCACCCCCCGCGACTTCATGGCCTTGAAGATCCTCTCGGCCCTGTTTGCCCTCTTTTTCGCCCTGCTCGTGTACGCCGCCATTGGGGTATTTCGTTGGGAATTTACGCTCCTTGGGATGGTGCTGACGAGCTTTTATCCCGACCTCTGGCTGGTGGAGCAGGCCAAAAGACGGCAGAAGCGGATCCTCAAGGATCTCCCCGTTTACCTTGACTTCATCACCCTCATGGTGGAAGGAGGATTGAACCTGACCGGTGCCATCCAGATTGCCGTGGACAAAGGGCCCGAAGGGCCGCTGCGTAACGAATTTCGGATCATCCTTCGGGACTTGCGCTCCGGTATGCCGCGTGTGGAGGTGTTCCGCCGTTTTGGCGATCGGGTGGCCATGCAGGAGTTGCGCAGTCTGGTCACCGCCATCATTCAGGCGGAGGAGCGGGGCGGCAGCCTCGCTCCCGTGCTCAAGGCCCAGGCGGAGCAACGCCGGGAGGAGCGTTTCCTGCGTGCAGAAAAGGCCGCCCTGGAGGCACCCGTAAAACTGCTCGCACCCCTCATCATGTTCATCTTTCCCATTGTGTTCATCGTCCTGACCTTCGTGATCTACATGAAATACGTGCAGGAGGTGGCCTCGTGAGTCGGCCGGGGTCCATTTGGCGGGGCGGACAGTGCCTCTGGCCGCGGGCGCGCATCGCCGACGATGCCTTGTCCCGCGCCTGGGGTCTTCTGGGTAAGCACCGGCTGGAGCCGGAGCAAGCCCTGTGGCTTACGCCTTGCGCTGGTGTGCACATGTGGGGGATGCGCTTTCCCCTGGATCTGCTCTGGCTGGATGCCCACGGAAGGATTTTGGCGCTGCGGGAGGGCCTGCAGCCCTGGCGCTGGGCCTGGCCCGGACAGGAAGGTGTCGTAGCAACGGTGGAAGCGGCGGCAGGAAGCATCGAGCGCCTGGGTCTGGCTCCGGGTCAGGATCTGGAATGGCGCGATGCCATGGCTGCAGATCTCCCGCCCCTAGCGGTGTAGGCAACGGTGTATTTGGAAACGATCAAGGCAGGAGCGTGGAACATGGAGCGTACGTATCTCGTGATCGGCCCATCGGCGGAAAAAGGTGCCGGGGCCGTGGAGTTTCTGATCAGCATACCCGTGGTGCTGTTGTTGATTCTGGGAACGCTGCAGGCGAGCCTCCTCTACCAGGCGCGTCTCCAGCTGGAGGTGGCCGCCCAGGAAGCGGCCCGCGCCGGGGCGCTGCACGGCGGCAATATGGCCGCCATGCGCGAGGGCCTCGCCCGCGGTCTGACGCCGCTGTATACCCATGGCCAGGATGTACGAGCCTTATTGGCCGGGCGAGCCCGGGCGGAGTTAGCGGCACGGCAGGCGCAGATCGAGATCCTGAGTCCCACCCTCGAAGCCTTCCACGACCACAAAGAGTTTGGTCGCTTGCCTCTAGACGACGATACCGGCAACAAAAAGCTCACTCCCGACGGTAACTGGGGCTGGGGTATCCCCGAAAGTCACTTGGGCTATCGTTCGACGGAGCTCAAGAAGGAGAGCGGGATCAGCGTCCAGGACGCCAACCTTCTCAAGATCCGTGTCACCTATCATGCCCCCCTCATCATGCCGTTCATCGATCGCCTCTTGGCGCGATTCGATGGCAACAACGAAGGCCGCGGCAGTGTAGTGGGCAGTCCCAAAGGCGGACAAGGCGTCTTCGCCAACCAGAGCGGCTCTGACCCTATACCCGACATCAACCATTCCCACTTGCCCACCTTCCCCCTGACCGCCGAGGCCACCTTCCGCATGCAAACGCCTTTCACGAACGTGCAGGCCCTGCAAAAGGTGGCCAATCTCCAAACCCCCAGAACCGGGGGCAATGAAGATTACACCCCGCCGAAGAATCCACCGTCGCAGCCGCCGGATTACGAGCCGCTGCCGCCGGAGGATCCCGGCGTTCCTGATTACGGCGAGAACCTCCCGCCGCCGCCGACCTACGCCTGCGGCGGTTGAGGGCAATTTTCACAGAGCCTTGAAGCGAATCTTTGGAGGAATTGATTATGAATCGCGCCATCACAGCCCTCGCGGGGCCGCAGTCCCGCAGTTTCATGTTACTTTCGATCTTCGCCGTGGCCTTGACGGACCCGACCACAGCTTCCGCCTTCGATTGCCGCAAAGCGAGCACGCCCACCGAGAAAGCGATCTGTGCGGATCCGGAACTGAAACGCAAAGACAATCAACTCAGTCGCGACTACGCTTTGTTTCGCCAGCACTTCAGCAAGTCTGGTAACTACGACTGTTTGGTTGCGGAGCAGAAAAAAAGACAATTCGAATGGCTCAAGGAGCGGGACGCCTGTGGTGCGGATAAAGCCTGTATCGCCGCCGCTTACGACAAGCGGCAGAATCAGTTGGATTTGTTCACTCGGGCCTGTTTTCCTATGGACTCCATGCGTCCGGAGTGTAAAAAAGACGCTCCGACGGCTCCAGTGACCTCGCCAGTGGCGTCGGATGCATCTGAAACGTCGAACGCCCAGGATTGCACGAAATCGTACAAATACGATGTGCAGTTCACGGCAAAATATGAGGGTGGTCTGGTATTAGAAGGTCACGTTCCAGGGTGGTATATTGCCAAACCTATAAAGGGTGATGACGAAGCGACACATGCTGTATTGGTGAAAAAAATTAAGCCACAGCTTATCAGTGGGGTTACTGTGGATACCGGGTTCGACCTTGCTTATCAGAAGCCTGGAGACCTGAAAAGGACGCTCAATTCCTACATTCGTGAACACGGCAATCCCGGAAACGTGGATGTTGACGGTTTAGTCCATGAGCTCTCCCCGTATATGGACGAGCATCTAGTAGGTTGGAAGGCGTTCAACACCATCAAAGGTAATGAACCGAGGTTGACAAGGAGCGAGGCTAAACTGATTCAGTTGGCGAATTTCGAAAAGAAATATGCGCCAGCAGCAGAAAGAAACTTTGATCGTTACAACACGACGAGTTTAACGTACAAAGAGCTTCCTAGCGAAGTCCAGACTGTCTTGGTAGACTTTGTCTGGAATTATGGGCCAGCCGATGAAATCCACTCGATATCGAATGGAGCGAGAAAGGCGACCATAACGCGCCGGAACTTTTGGTCCATGGTTTATGAAGGAAAGTGGGAGGAGCTCGCGGATGCCTTGGAGAAAGCCGATAAGAGCGTCTTTCCGAGAACGGATAAGCAGGAGGCTTCTTATAGTAGAAGATTACGGGGGCGAGGTAAATTATTGCGGCGAGCCTTAAACCGGGGATGGCCGCAGAAGGCTGGGGTGTGTTGACGAAGGAGTGACGTCATGGGGAAAAAAGAAATCCGCTGGCTGCTGGTGTGGAGCAGTTTGTTGTGTAGTCCTTTCGCTTGGGCCGCGTCGGTGCCGTTTGACAAGATTCAGTGCGGATGGCTTGGGCAGGGAAGGGAAAATCAAGGCCCAGCCGCCAAGGCGATTTGTAATAAATCGGGGGACAAGACGCCCGCGGGGGAGAAACTCAGAATTGAGGCGCTCCGCAACGACATGTACGTGGCTGGTGCGTATCACTATGTGGCGAGTCTTCTGCCCCAAGGCAGTCCTCAGCAAAAAGCCTTGATCGAAGCGCAGGCGCGGTATTACGACGAGCGCGACGCCTGTGGTCAGGATCTCAAGTGTATTTTGCGTGTGGAAAAGGAGCGCCATCAGCAGTTGCACCGGCAGCGCGATGCGTTGGAGCAGCCTCTGCCGGTGAAAGCCATCGTCCGCGTGAGCCAAGGCTGGACAACGCCCGAAGGCGAATCCTTGACCCAGCGACTGCTGGAGGGCTTGGGCCTTCAGCCGCTGCCGCGGGTGACGTTGGACGATGGCCGCAGCGTCGTCTGGGGCTTTGTTCCCCATGCGGCGATCCTTCAGTCCATGGTCGTGCTCAGCCCGAAAGCGCAGGTGGAGGCTCTGGTGACGGCCGATGATGTGTACATGGGTGAGGGTAAGTCCGGGAACGTGCGGGTCTATTTGCCTGACGGGCAAAATCGGGACCAGATCCTTCCCATCGTGCAGAGTTGGGTGGCCGCGTCCGCGGCGGGCTTCAATGTCGATTGCCGCAAAGACCAAGCCGTTTGCCGGCCGGTGCCGCTCAAGGTTGCCGTGGAGATCGTGAATCTATCCTGCAAGGCAAAATCCGTCCGCGCCTGTGCCCAGCGTGCACCGAGCACACTAACGCCCGGCCCCAGCGTGGCGCTCTTCACCCAGTAGCGCGCGGGTGACAGCCATTCCCGTTGCCAATGGCCAAAGCGGTCGCTGCGGTCCCCGATGCCAGCATCGAGGGACCCACCCACGACGGAGGTCCATCCCATGTTGGATTGATCGCGGTATCGGGTCCGTGGTCGATGGCCTGGTCAAGCAGGGGAAAATCTTGTCGCAGATTAATTTCGCGGTAACTGGTCTGGTGAATGGTAAAGACAGACACGCGTTAGTCGATCGTTTAAACTCCACAAGGAGGATATTGGGTACTAAGTTTTACAAGTTGTGTAAACAGATGGCCGAGGTTAGCATCGAGCTAATGAAATGGATTGGCTTGGAGACTCGTAATGTTTAGTAGCATTAGGAATTTTGGCAAAAATGAAAGGGGGTTGATTAAAATGTCTGGGAATTTACTGTTTGCTGCGGGGGTTTCCCCACTGCTTCTCTCTACGGCAATGGCGGCATCGTCGTTGTTGTCAATACCTACGGATGACCTTCCAAGAAATCGGTATTGCGGCAGCGGTAACGTAACGCTCTGGGAGTGTGAGATGCCGCGGCAAACCGTTGTGCTTTGCCTCGAAACCAGACAAGTCAGTCCAGCGAGCTTAAGTTTGCGTGATGTTGAGCAATCCGGAAAAAACAAACTTCTTGCGCGTGGTGGTACCGATACCAAATTATCGTACGCCTCGTATCCTAATGGCGACGCGAGTCTCGAGTTTTATAATAAAAACAGTCGCTATGTGCTCATCGACCCATTACGGGGAGCCTCGATCTATGAGCAAATTGGCTCGAGAGGCACGCAACGAAAGATCTGCGCTTCGGGTAATCAAACCCTGTCCTTAAATTTCACCATGGAGATAATGAAAACAATTGGAGTATACTCGGGGAGCTAGAAATCAACTGCTCCCCCTGGAACTAGACAAGCCCTAGCCTAACCTCATCGGCGCACCCTCCAGAAGGTGGGTTGGTCGAACAGGTACCATTGTCATAGCGAGTAACCCCTTGCTACCTTTGTAATTTATTTTATGAGTGCTCGATACCGTCGAAAGGAGACAAGAATGAGCATCGTAAAAATGCGGGCTATTCTGACCAGGAAACGGCTGCGGAAGGGTGCCTCTCCATTGGAGCTGCGCGATCGTACCTTTGGAACCGTCGTTCTTGAGCAACGGCTTGCGGATGGGCGGCTGGCCTACACGGAATACACCCATTTAGACATATCCAAGGTAACTTATGGCCAAGTGGTGCATGCGGGCGAGGTGATTGGACAATCGGGTGCCCGCGGAAAGGAAGGTCCACGCCACTACCCTGCACACCTCCATTATGCGGAGTGGCTTGGGGCGGTAGGGGGCGGTAACAAAAGCACGGGAATGCCGCAGTTCACCAAATGGGAGGGCCATGAGGAAGGTAAGCCCGTCAATAGAGGCCATCCCGTCAACTATGCCGTATCCATCAACCCCGATAGGGGCTGCATCCAGGCTGCCGTGGTAATTCCGCTCCCGAAGGCGGAGCCGAAAGGGGTACCTGAGGCACCAAAATCAGAGGTAAAGATATGAGGAAATCGATGCGACACGGGATCTTCGCCTGCCTCGTGGTGGCGGGGATCTGGGGATGGGGTGGCGCCCAAGGAGCGGTTCCGAGCCTCGTGCCCGACGAGGTCGCTACCTACGGCTACCGTGCGGGTGATGTAGACCGGCTGCAAGTGGGCCTGTACTTGTACCCGGACGGCAGGCTTTATTTCCATGCGTATGCCCCGTATGCCCCTTGGGAATTGGAAGGGCCGCGCAGCATGCGGGTGGATTTGCCGCCGGAAACGATCCGCCGGTATTTTCGCCGCCTCGACCCCATTCCCCTCAAGGAACAGCGGTGGCTGCTCACCAAAGACGGTAAAGGCATGGACATGGCCGACGCCGAAAAGCGCAGGATCGCCGTGGAAAAGCAGCCATTGCTGGTGACAAAGGGGGGGGCGGCGTATCGCCGCGGTCCCTACTACGCGCCCTTCATGGATGAGTACAGCAAACAGCTCGTGGGCTGCGAATACTGTGAGTACCACGGCCCCAACCTGGATCTCTGGCGCAAAATCCAGGCGCATGACCTCAGTATCGCCGCCATCGGCTGGACGCGGGCCTGCACCGCCCAAGAAAAGGCGGAGGGTGGGGTTCCCGATTGCGGTTACAGTCAACGCTACGTTTCCAAAGTCGCCTTTGCCGCCCTTGTGCCCCACCTCTTTCCCTCGCGCGAGGGCGTGGTGTTGCGCCCACTGCCCCGCTCCGAATGGCGTTACCTGCGCTGTCGCGGATGGATCTTGGAGGAGGACTATCCCGACGACCCACCGGACCTTCCGGAGGAAGCCGTCCGGGAGCTGGAGCAAGAGCAGCAGGAGCAAAAAGCGCAGGAGGGCAAATGAGCATCATCCCCATCTTCACCCGTGTGGGCACGGGCCGGACCGTAGCCAGGCTGATGGCGTTGGCGGCCCTCTGGAGTGCGGTCGCGTCGGCGTCCACCCCTTTCGATGGCAAGCCCCTGCCCCAACCGTTGCCCAATGTCGTTCAGAAGGAGGGATTGGAATATGGCGTCTTCCAGATTTTTCCCGACGGGCGGGCGCTGTTTACCGGTGGCAAGCCGGTGCCGCTGTCCCCGGAGATGGTGCGCCGCTATTTGCTGCGTTTGGAGCCCATTCCCCCGGCGGACCTGCGCCGCCTCATCAACCCCAAGACCGGTCTCGTGGACTATCGCCAGCCGGAGTTCGCCCGGGGCCGGCAGGGGAGCCCCCAAATCCTGAACGACAGGTCCCCCGGGCCCTACTACGCCTATGCCCCGCCCCTGGACGCCAAGCAGATCCTCTACTCCGACGACTGCCGCTACCTGGGTTCCGATCCCCAATTGCGCCGTCTCTTGGACGGGCATCGAATCCAAATCACGGCCCTGGGCTGGGCGCATGCCTGCAAGCCCGGCGAGAAAGACTGCGGGTATCTGCAGCGGGAGCCGGATTCGGTCATCGCGGCCTGGAGTGTTGCCGCCCCTCTGGTGGCCGAGACCAAGACCAAGGTCTACTTCTACGCCGACGGCGAGGACGGCTCGACGCGCATCGACTCCCGTCCCTACGTGCCCCTGCCCCCGGAATACGACGGCATGCGCCTGCCGCCATCGCAGCTTCGCCATCTGCGCTGCCGCAACACCACGCCGGACATGTAGCCGGGAAGTCCCCGAGTGGGGTCCTCCTGGCCGAGGGCACGCCCGGATCGGGCAGAGGATGTGGGATCTTGGTGATTCGCTGTTGAGGATGTCGTGGCCAAAGGTGCAAGGAGGATGAACGATGCCTAAGCTTAAGCGGAAACCTGCGCCCAAGCCGGATACCACCCCCGCGGGTTGGCGTTGGCGAAAGGCGGGGATCATCGCTGTGTCTGCGGTCACGATAGGCGGCGCGACCCTCGCGCTGAACCCGCCGGCTTTTAACTTGGAGAGTATTCGTGCGTATTTTGCTAAGCATCGGGGAGGCGGGGACAACAGTATCTATGGTGCGGAAATTGGGGGCAGCGGAGAACTCACGGACGTTTTCGCGCTGACGGAACGGTTGCGAAAAAGTGGAGTTGGCTACGACGCATTTCAAGCAGCACTTGACGACGACGCTACCGGTCTGAATTGCGCCCGCGGTCAGCACCCTGATCTCGACAGCGACAACAAATGGGATCCAGCGAAAATCCAAAAGGTGTACAGCGGCACGGTGAATGGGTCTACCTTCAGCCCCGTGTATTATTGTCAGATGCCCACCGCCTCGGCGGCGAGCGGTGCCGGGGCCCGTGAGCAACTCGCTCTCCAGTGCGCAGGACGGGTGCAACACGATGCGGCGGGTTTCGACCACTGTCGGGATTTTCGGGACATTGCCGGCTCCAACGCTCTCGTGACCCCTTTCGGGCCGGAGGCAACCCCGGCAGCCCCCGTGGCCACGGGCGGCGATGGCGCCGGCCCGGGCGCCGAGATCCATCTTGGCGTCGACCTGCAGGCCAAACCCGGCGCGCCCGTGAAGGCCGTCTATCCGGGCCGGGTCGTCGCGAGTTCCCCCGAGGAACACCGCGTGGTCCTGGAGCACGCCCTATCGGACGGTCGCCTGGCCTACACGGAATACGGCTCCCTCGACCAGCCGGCGGTGAAGGTCGGGCAAGCGGTCGCCCCCGGCACCGTCCTGGGTAAGCTCGGCGCCGATGCCAACAGCCCCGCCGCCCCTCGCCTCCATTACGCCGAGTATCTGGCCGTCGATTCCACGGCGGACCCGGCCACGGGCCCACACTCCTCAACTGGAAGAGCATGAGCCCGCACCCGGAAAGCCACACCTACCTCACCGCCGCCGACCTCGCCGATCCCAGTAAGCTCATGCCCATCAATCCCGATCGTAACTGTATCGGCGTGGCTCACGGCCAGGTCAAGGGGACCGGTGGGGGCAAGGCGCGGGAAGGGAATGCGCGGTTGACGGAACCGGTTTGCGCGACATCGACCGCCGTGACCGCGGTGGACGACGACCTGCTGGTCAAATCGCTGCCCAATGCATCACCGGAAGCTCGGGATGCCCTCAAGACGGCGCTGAACCGTGCCCTGGAGGACCCAAGGAGCGCCCGACATTTCAATACACCAACGAAACTTCGCATGTTCCTGGCCCAGGTGAGCGAGGAGACGGGTGGAACGCTTGTTAGAGAGGAAAATTTGAATTACACACCGTATGTCATCAAGAATAACTGGGGCATGCGATTTACCGCAGAGCAGGCATTGCGATTCGGTAGAATCGATCCGAAAGTGAAGAGGGACATGAAATTACTACTTTCACTGGCCAATCAACCTGTCTCTAGCGTACCAAAGGATCGATTGGGCGATCGGAAGCTTGGTCTCGTCATTCGTGATAGGCTGGGGCTTAAGACCAAGGCGGAAATCGATGCCTTGCCCAACCATGCGGCCGATCAAGTATCGATCGCAGGACATGCGTATGGCGACAGATATGGAAACAGACCAGGCGTTGGTGTCGATGCGGACGGCTGGCGCTATCGTGGGCGGGGCCCAATTCAAGTGACCTTTCGGTCGAACTACAAGGCGGCCAGCGAGACAACCAACGAGCGGTTGCTGCCGCCAGGGCACGAGCGCGTCGATTACGAGGCCCAGCCAGAGCTTTTGATGGAACCCGAGCACGCGGCGTACGCGAGTGTTGCGTACTGGATCAATGCCGATATCGGTGGAACAATGGACCGATACAGTTCCGGACCCCGGGCAACGCAAGAAGGCCTGATCGAAACCGTTACGAAAAAAGTCAACGGCGGACAAATCAACTCGAAGAAGCGCAAACAGGAATGGCTGCGTATAGGCGCCGTCACCGATCTCGGGAATTGTTGACAAGGGAGCTCTCATGATGAAAAGAATGGCGGTTGTTCTCCTGATCCTGCTCTGCTGCGCCGGGCTTGTCCTCGCGGCGGGCGAAGGGGTTGTCCTCAAGATTCGCCAGACCAATCCGCAGGATCGGGGGGAATACGAGTTGACTTTGTCCAAGGACGGCAACCTCCTTGTGCACCTGGAAGAAAACACGAAGATGCCGCCCAGGAGCTATTACCTGGACGCGTACACCTTCCCGGGGAAGTACTGCGGTAAACCCGCCCAGGCCGTCTTTGTCGCCTACGCCGCGGGCCCCAGCGGGGCGCCGCATGCCGTCGGGGATTATTTCGACATGTTCATCTTCAACGCCACCACCTGGGAGGCCATGAGCATCGCTACAATGGGGCCCTATGAAGGTGAGGGGGTCGATAAGGCTATGGAAAGGGTCCGAAGGGAATTTACCCAGGGGAAATGGTCCTGTCTCGATTACACGCGCATTCTCAAAGGGACAAATCTCGCCATCGCCAAACCCGCCTCGGGCCAGGGTAAGCGCTGAGGGGGAAGAGCGCAGGAGGGTCTCGAGGACCTCCTTGAAGCCCACGGAAGAGAGCGGATGTGGACCACAGAGAGGCATGCCTATGCCGTCGTCGTTTTTTCGTGCCCTAAAAGAGGGACAAGCGGCTCGGGACGTGCCAGACCATAGCGAAAATCGAGGGAGCGTGCGTCATGGGGCCTAAAGAAAGAGCTTGTCCGGATTTCCAAGGTGCTGCTGCGCGGCGAGCATCACGCCATGTTGCGAGAGCGTTCGCCGCGCATTGCCGAGCGCTGGCCGCCTCGGCAACCGGTTTCGTTGTTACAGCGCCTTTTTCGCTGGGAGCAGTCCGATGACGAATTCCAATGGACGTCGCCCGTCCCTGCGGCAGCGGGCAACACGGGTGCGTGCGCTGCGCTGTAAGCGCCTCATTGCCGTTGTCGAAAATCCCGCGGATATTCGCGATATTGGATCGTTTATTCGTAACGTGAACGCGTTGGGGGTAGACAAAGCGTACATTGTGAGTAAATCCGGGATCCTGGCGAACGATTGGCAGGCTATGCGCGAGAGACCGTCTTTGCTGAAGGTATCGGCTTCGGCGATCAAATGGACTTTTGTCAAAGTGGTCCGAACGACGAGCGCATGTTTTGAGCATCTGGAGCGCCATGGATTTGCCTCAATCGTTACCAGGCCGAGTATCTGGCCGTCGATTCCACGGCGGACCCGGCCACGGGCCCACACTCCTCAACTGGAAGAGCATGAGCCCGCACCCGGAAAGCCACACCTACCTCACCGCCGCCGACCTCGCCGATCCCAACAAGCGCATGCCCATCAATCCCGATCGGGGGTGTCTGGGCGGAGGTGCCTGTGCTCCGGGTCTTAAGTACCTCGAAGACTTTACCCGCGAGTATGAGGGTTACACGCTTCTCCCCTACATCCCCGGAGTCTACCTCGTGGAGAAGGATCCAGACGGTGTCCATCAGATACCGAAGCCCATAAAGGGCCTCTTTTTGGACCAGGAGCGAAAAGTGGTCGACTGGGCGGTCTTTGATCGGAATCTGCACAAAATCAAACACAGTGGCGTGACCATCGATACCGGATACGATCTTGGCCAGCACTCCGAATACGATGTCCGAAATGCCGCGCGGGCCTATATCCGGGAGAAAGGCGCTTTGCCGGCAGGCATGAACTTAGAGGATCTCATCGGACGACTGCGACCCTTCTTTGCCCGCGGTCCAGGGAAGGCCCTGGAGGGAAGGGCGGCCATGGAAGCCTTGGTCGCCAAACCCGAGTTCGCTCTTAGTGATCAAGAGGCAGAGTTCCTGCGCGACACCCACATCTTTCGGGACGCGCCCACGGTTGCTGGGCAGTATCAAGAGAAACAACGCAATGGCGTCGGCAACTTTTACCAATTGCCCGCCGAAGTGCAGACGACGATCATCGACTGGACCTGGGCTTTTGGTACCAAGGACGACTCCGACCACACCCGGGCGTTTTGGCAACACGTTTACCGAGGGGAGTGGGCACAATTACGTCGAGAGTTGGAGAGCAACACCCTCGACGTGGGCCCAAATAGGGCTTACCAAAGTGTCGATTACGTGCGCCGCCGTCGAGCCTTGGGTGCGCTGCTGGGGAAAGCTCTGGATCGCGGTTGGCCCGAGAACGGCGGCGCTTGCTGATGTCTTGTGATCTCTAGGAGGGAGAGATGAATTGGACGAAGAGATGGAGCGCCCTTGGACTGGGGCTGCTGCTTTTGGCGCTGGCACGGGGGCTTGGGGCGGCGGAGCTGCCCTATACCTCCGACGATTATCTGGTCTGTCCGTACGGTGACGAGACGGGCAAGGAGCATCAGCCCGGGCGCGCCTCCCGCAGGGCGATCTGTCAGGCGGAACACAGCGTGAAGCGAGGCTCGGCGGCCGACAAGTTGGTGAACGAAGCAGCTCGTCTGGCCGGCCAAACGTACGGCGGCTACGTCATGCTCGTGCGGAATCTACCGCGGGGTAGCGCTGTGCAGCAGCGGGTGATCGCCGAACAAAAGGCTTTTTTGGAGGAGCGAGACCGCTGCGGCCAGGATATCCGCTGCATGGTGCGGGTGGAGAAAGCGCGGCTAGAGGTGCTCTTGGATTTGAGCAGACAAACCGAGGTCGCCTTTCCCTTTGACGCCATGGAGCGAATGACCCAAGGCTGGAAGACGGCGCAAGGGCGCTCCCTTAAGGACCGTTTGCTGCAGGGCTTGGCCATCTACCCGCTGCGTTCGGCGGCTTTGGACGAGAAGACCCAGCTGCAGTGGGGATTTATGCCCCACGCGGCCACGGTGCAGACGCTGGGGGTGTTGAACCCCCAAGCCAAAGAAGCGAAGCGGATTCTCGCCCTGGTGACGGCGGACGGGCTGTACCGAGCCGGTCGACTCGATGCTTCCGTCCGCACGGAAGCGGAGAATCTGCGGATCTATGTCCCTCACCGGGCCGATCTGGCGGTGGTGCTGCCGGCCATCACCAGCTGGGCCCTGGCTGATCGTCTGGGTTTCAATATCGACTGCGCCAAGGACGCCGAACTCTGCCGCGCCGCCCAAGAGGGAAGTCCGCCTTTTGCCGTGGAGGCCTATGACCTCAGTTGCAAGCAAAAAGCCGATGTGCCCGCCTGCCGTCTGCCCCTTCCGCCGCTGCGGCCGAGTCTGCCCCTCGACAGCTTTTGGCAATGAGAGAGCGGGGCAGGTGCAAAGGAATGGCCGAGTCAAGGCGCCGTCACCGGTTTGGGGGATTGTTGACAAGGGAGCTCTCATGATGAAAAGAATGGCGGTTGTTCTCCTGATCCTGCTCTGCTGCGCCGGGCCCGTCCTCGCGGCGGGCGAAGGGGTTGTCCTCAAGATTCGCCAGACCAATCCGCAGGATCGGGGCGAATACGAGTTGACTTTGTCCAAGGACGACAAGCTCCTTGTGCATTTGAAACAAACCACGGATATGCCGCCCAGCAGCTATTACCTGGACGCGCACACCTTCCCGGGGAAGTACTGCGGCAAACCCGCCCAGGCCATCCTTGTCGCCTACGCCTCGGTCCCCAGCGGGGATCCGGAGGTCGGTGGGGATTATTTCGACGCTTACATCCTGAACGCCACCACCTGGCAGGTCATGGATTGGAGCCCAAACGGGCCCTATCAAGATGAGGGAGTCGATAAGGCCATGGAGGAGTTCCGAAGGAAATTTACCCAGGGGAAATTGCCCTGTTACGATAGCACGGACATTTTCAAGGATAGAAATCTCGCCATCGCCAAACCCGCCTCGGGCCAGGGCAAGCGCTGAGGGGGAATGGCGCAAGAGGGTCTCGAGGACCTCCTCGAAGCCCACGGAAGGGAGCGGATGTGAACCACAGAAAGGCAGGGATGGGAAGTGCGGGCGGTGGGTGGTCGTCGTTCCGGCATCGATTTGTGGAATGTCCCGATTTTTGCAGGAGACGACGGATGAGCTTCTTTTCTGGACGGTTTCTTCATCGCTGGGTCCGATCCTGGGCGGTGCTGCCGGCGCTCTGGGCCGCGACCCTGGCCGTGCCCGCCTGGGCGGACGACGCCTTCGCCCGTGCCGATTGCCCGGAACTGGCGAAAACGATCTATGATGCGCATTCAGCGGCTCCCAGGGGGTCGTGTCGGCGTGATCCCAACTCCCCTTGGCAGCCGGTCTGTAAGGCCATAGATAACGACAAACCCAAGGAATGGACGGACAACCTGCGGATTTTGGATACCACGTTGAAGGTGAGTTTTTGGGAAGACCTGCGGCAGGCGGGCGAGGGGACGCCGTACTGCAAAGCCTTGCTGCGGGACCAACAAGCCTACGAGAAAAAACTGCTGGCCTGCGGCGACCATGGCCCCTGCGTGCTTCGGGTCATGAGAGCTCGGCTGTGGCAGATAGCGAGTATCGAAGAGCAGTACACCGGGCGACCCTTTGGTCCCCAGGATTTGCGCGCCTTTCTCGGGGCGGACGGCAAGCTGCGCGTGTCGGGTGGTGAAAGTCTGGAGCAGCGCGCCCTGCGCGGGCTTGCCATTCACCCCCTGCCGCGCACCTTTTTGCCGGGGGACCTGAACATCATCTGGGGCTTTGAGCCCCACAACGCGCAGACGCAGACCTTGGTCTTCAGCGCGATGGACGGCCGAGTCATCGCCCTGGCCTTGGTGGACGATATCTACAATCGTGGCGCGGAGCAGAGGCGGCTGCCCCAGGAAGGGCGCATCCGCTTGTTCCTGCGCGACCCGAAGGCGTTGCCGACGCTGCTGGCCCCCCTGCAGGGGTGGGCGGCGGCGGATGCCCTGGGGATGAACGTGGATTGTAGCGGAGCCCAGGCCGAGGCCTGCCGCCTTTGGACGCGGTATCCCCTGCCGGTGACGGCCTACCGGCTGCCCTGTCGCGGTGCACTGGAGCGCTGTTCCCTGGCCCTCCCCCCGGTGACGGGCGCGATCCCCTCGCCCGAGCTCTTCCGCCAATGAGGGCCCGGGCCCGGTTCGGCCGTCGGGCTTTGGGTGGCCATCGCTAGGAGGCAAGAATGATCTGGATGAAGGGATGGAGCGCCCTTGGACTGGGGCTGCTGCTTTTGGCGCTGGCACGGGGGCTGAGTTCATCCCTGCCCATATGCCCCCGCCTTTTTTTGTGCCCCAAAAGAGGGAAAAGCAGCCCGGGACGTGCTAGAGTGTAGCGAAAATCGAGGGAGCGTGCGTCATGGGGCCCAAAGAAAGAGCTTGTCCGGATTTCCAGGGTGCTGCTGCGCGGCGAGCATCGCGCGATGTAACGAGAGCGTTCGCCGCGCATTGCCGAGCGCTGGCCACCTCGGCAACCGGTTTCGTTGTTACAGCGTCTTTTCAGAAAGTGAAGCGTCTTGATGGACGCATCGTGTAAGGGATAGGACGGTAGAGGTTGAGCGATGAGGGATACTCCTTGTGGATGCTGCGCGTCAACGATAGGGAAGGGGTTTTTTCGTTTGGGTTGGTTGGGAACTCTGGAAAGGTGGCGAATCCTGCCTTCCAGATCGGGCTCCATCCCCGCGGCTGCCGACAATGGGGCCCTGGTGAGAAAGGGGGTCTGAGAGGCTGTACAGGACGAGGGATGGCATTTTTGGCGGTCTTTCTTTGCTTACTTCTGACCATTCCCCACGCGCGGGCCAGCGCCCTGCCATCGTCCTTTGTGGCCGAGGCCTGCAAGGCGCTGCAGGAACAGCGCGGGGAGCCCCATTGCGATCCCGTTAAGCTCTATTATTCCGTGCTGCCCAATGGCGAGCGGCGTTTTGCCGAGGCGCGGCGCTGTGCTTTGGCACAGTACGCAAAAGCTCTCAAGCTCTGCCCGCCCAAAGCACAGCAGCGGGTGTGCCCGAAAGGCTGCTTTGAAAACACCCAAGACTGGGATAATAACCCAGCGGAGATACTTGCCAACCTGTATGCCAACGGCCTGGGCGGTGCCCCAAAAGACTTGAAACTTGCGGGCATTTTTGCCCAACAGGCATTCCCCGATGAAGATTCTGCAGATTTTGCGAAAAACGTCAAATTTTTTCTTGATCAGGTCAAAGAATACGGTCATATCCTGCCCAAATACTTTGATTTGTATGGGAGCGGCCATGGGTCTGTGAGCTCCCCAATAGACGAGCAAGATCGCGCACAGGCGGAGTTTCAGGCCGAAGTCGAGGCCTTTCTCAAACGTTATCAAGTGACCCTTCCGCCGGCAAGCCGTAAAGCCTTTACCCGTTTACGGGAAGAGTTTGAACATTTTCAATCGCACGATTGCGTTACGCCGTTTACAGCGATGGGTTTAAGAGGTCGCTGAAAAAATATTGAAAAATCTCTTTTGATCGGGATATTCGGTCAAAAGACCCCGGGAAACAGGCGCGGGCGCAGCTGTTTTGTTGTTTTTCTCAGATTTGGGTAGCCCTTGAACGGATTCCGGACGCACGAATCCCATCAAGCCACTCCCAGTCGCGCCATGCGGACCAGGTTGTAGGCGACAGTGACCAAGGAAAAGTGCAGACCGACCCGTTCCAAACCACGGAATCGGGTTTTCCGCATCCCTCCCACCGTCTTCATCCAGCCGAAGATGGACTCGATCCGCCGCCGAACGTGGATGCTCATCGCGTAACCGGCGTGGCGGGTGGTGCGCCCGTCGATGGCCGAGCCTTTGCGCTTGCGCGCTACATGTGGGGTCACGTTCCGATCCCGGAGATTCTGGACGAAGCCGTGGCGGTCATAACCCTTATCTGCGCCGAGGGTGATGCGCTGGTTCCCGCCCAGATCGTCCACCAATTGGGTAGCGGCATCCACTTCTGCCGTGCCATCGGCGGTGGTCACCTGTTCCCCGGCAATCAATCCATGCCGATTATCCATTAGCACATGACCCAGGTAGGCCAGACGGGACGCCTCTCCGGGAGCCTTCTTGTACAGCCGGGCATCGGGGTCGGTCACCGAGGCGTGGGTCTCATTGCTGCGCTCCTGGCCCCGGAAGTCGGAGCCACCACCGCTACGATCCTCGGGATCCTTGGGCTGAAAGGATTTCTGCGAGGCCCAGGCCTCCAGCAGCGTACCATCGACGGAGAAATGCTCTTCGGAAAGCAGATTCTGGCCGCGGGCCTGTTCCAGTACGGAGCGGAAGAATTCCCGCACCGTCCCGTGATCCAGCAATCGATCCCGATTCTTGGTGAAGACCGTGGGCACCCAGACCTCGTCGTCCATTCCCAAACCGACAAACCAACGGAACAGCAGGTTGTAGTTGAGTTGCTCCATTAGCTGCCGTTCCGAGCGGATGCTGTAAAACACCTGCAGCAGTAGTGCCCGCAGGAGAAACTCCGGGGGAATGGAGGGGCGACCGTAGGTCGAGTACATCGTGCTGAAGTGGCTATCCATCTCCGCCAGGGAGCGACCCACGATAGCCCGGATCGCTCTCAGCGGATGATCCTGGGGCACCCGTTGCTCCGGGGAAACGTAGCTGAACAACCCTTGGGTCTCTACCTTGGCTCCACGCATCTTCCCAACTCCCGCTGCGCCATTTTGCCCATTATACCATCGACTTTTTCAGCAGCCTCTTAAAACAACTGTATGGCTTTACTCTTTCTAAGGAGATGGATGAAAAGGAGGAGACGCTTCGGATTCTTGTATGCCTTGCCAAGAGATCGTGCCACAGCCAAGTGGGCTTCGACCGGGCGGATAAGGGTTTGAATGTCGCCTACCGCCGATTGAGGCAGGAACTCAAGGCGGTTGAAAGGCGCAGGGAGTCTTTGAATCCAGAGCCGTGCGAAATCGGGGCGTTGACCGAGGCGCAACGCTCATGGTTACGATACCGCGATGCTTTCGCCGCTTTTGCCCAAACCCTGGCGCCGGACCAGGTGAATGCCGTCAAGGCGCGCCTCACCCAGTATCGCGCCAAAGAGTTAGACGATATGTGGGGTAGCATCGAGGAACAACTCGCGAGCTAAACACAGGTTGGACGGGCAGACGAGAACATCCGCCGCAGTGCGCAAATGTGGCCGATCTCTGGTTCCTGCGGAGCGTCTATCGTAAAGGAGAGCGGGATGGGTACAAAAAAGGCCAATGATGTTCTCACCCGAGGATGGAGGCGGGCGCGCTTCGCGCGATTCGCGCTGTTTTCGGCGTTTATCATCATCGTTTCGCCTCCAGCCCACGGGGCCGATGGCGGTGATGACGGCGGCTGGCGCCCATCGATCCCCCTTCCGCCCCTCATCCGGACGATCATCGCCCATCCAAAGGACGCTGCGGCCATTCGCAAGCTCGTGGCGGGCGAGTGGCGGGTCATCGCCACCTATGGATTCGAGGTGTTGGCCAAAGACGCGCCCCAGGAAGTGCTGGGGAAAACGGGTCGGATTGTGCTGGAGGGCAAGGATCCGAAGGTCTTGATGTCCGAATACGGGACCGAGGGCTGCACCCCCGCCAAGCCAGCTGCAGATTTATCGCGTTGGGAACCGCTGGAAATACCGCCCCGAGGCTACAGCCAAACGGGCTGGTCGGTGACCGGCGCTTACCTTGCGGACGGAGATACCAGCCTGGAGGAGTTCAAGAAGGGCAGATTGAAAACCTGGAATGGCAAGCCGCTGAGCCGCGAGCAGCTAAAGGCACTGGAACCGCTATTTCGGCCAGATACCGATAGAAAGGAAGACTCTCAATGGCTGCTCATCGGCTTTGCCAATCGCTGCGCGGGCAAAGGGCACCTCGTGCGCCTGCTGGAGCCAACCCGAGGCGGGATGTTGGTGCAATATTATGTGGATGGCTTTCTGATTTACGAGCGTGTCCGATGAGACCAGCTCGGCCCCCCTTCCTAATCCGTCCCGTGTTGCTCTTGGCTGTCCTGGGAGGGGCTTTCGTCGCCGGGGCCGCGTGGGCGGAAGGCACGCTCATGAGCGCCAACAAGACGCCTGCAGCATCTTCTGCCGATACCTACCCGCCATCGCGAGTCTGCGGCGCCGGGGCCCTTACCCTGTGGGAGTGTCGCTTACCGCGGCAGAGGGTGGCGCTCTGCCTTGCGGCCAAAGGCCAGGGCGCGGAGCGGCTCCAGGTGCTGCGCGCCGATAAGGCAGGGCGCATGGAGCTTTTGGCCGCAGGAGGCGGGGGAACGAAACTGCGCTACGAGATGAGCCCAAACGGCGACGCGAGTCTCGAGTTTCTTCGGGACGGGCGGCAGATACTCCTCATCGATCCTCTGCGCGGTCCGTCGATTCTAGAGCAAGAGATGCACGGCAAGGTGCAACGTTCCGAATGCCGCAATCCCAACCAGACCCTGTCCCTCAATCACACCGTGGCGCTGTTGCGGGCTCTGGGAATAACTGCTTCACCGTAAAAAAGGGAACGGATTCTGCCGGTATGCGCCCATCTGTGCTCCGACGGTCGGCTTTTGGCACCACGATGGCGCGGTCCGGAGCGCCCACCCAGGGGGGCTGAGTGGGTGATCCTGGTATTCAACGCACGATGGGCTTGTAGCGCAAGCGGTGCGGTCGCGCACCTTCATCGCCCAGCCGACGCCGCTTGTCGGCCTCGTACTCCTGGTAGTTGCCGGCAAAGAATTCGACGTGGGCGTCGCCCTCGAAGGCAATGATGTGGGTGGCGATGCGGTCCAGAAACCAGCGATCGTGGGAAATGACCAGCACGGTTCCGGCAAACTCCAGTAAGGCGTCCTCCAGGGCGCGGAGCGTTTCGACGTCGAGGTCGTTGGAGGGCTCGTCCAGCAAGAGCACGTTGCCGCCGGTGAGGAGGGTTTTGGCCAGATGCAGGCGGCCGCGCTCGCCGCCAGAGAGTTGCCCGACGAGCTTCTGCTGATCGGCGCCCTTGAAATTGAAGCGGCCGCAGTAGGCGCGAGAGGGGATCTCAAAGCGTCCGATCTTGAGGATATCCAAGCCGCCGGAGATTTCCTCCCACACATTCTTGCGACCATCCAGGGCTTCGCGGGACTGGTCTACGTAGGCGAGCTGTACCGTTGGGCCGAGGATCACCGCACCGCTGTCCGGTTGCTCGGCGCCAGTGATCAGACGGAAAAAGGTAGATTTGCCGGCGCCGTTGGGGCCAATGATGCCGACGATGGCGCCCGGCGGAATCTTGAACTCCACATGCTCGAAGAGCAGGCGGTCGCCAAAACCTTTGCTCACATCGCGAAACTCGATGACCTCATTGCCCAGGCGCTCGGCCACGGGGATGAAGATCTCCTGGGTTTCGTTGCGGGCCTGGTATTCGTAGGAGCTGAGTTCCTCAAAACGTGCCAATCGCGCCTTGCTCTTGCTCTGCCGGCCCTTGGCATTTTGCCGCACCCACTCCAACTCTTGCTTCATGGCCTTGATGCGGGCGGCCTCGGTCTTGGCTTCCTGCTCCAGGCGTTTTTCTTTTTGCTCCAGCCAGGAAGAGTAGTTGCCTTTCCAGGGGATACCCTGGCCGCGGTCGAGTTCGAGGATCCACTCGGCGGCGTTGTCCAGGAAGTAGCGATCGTGGGTGACGGCGACCACGGTACCGGGAAAGCGCTGCAGATACTGCTCCAGCCAGTCCACGGACTCCGCATCCAGGTGGTTGGTGGGCTCGTCCAGGAGGAGCATGTCGGGACGGCTGATGAGCAGGCGGCAGAGCGCCACCCGCCGCTTTTCGCCGCCGGACAGCGGCCCCACCCGCGCTTCCCAGGGGGGAAGCCTCAGGGCATCGGCGGCGATCTCCATCTGCTGTTCCGCCTGGTGGCCGTCACCGGCGGCGAGGATGGCCTCGAGCCGCGCTTGTTCCGCTGCCAAGGCGTCGAAGTCGGCATCGGGTTCGGCGTAGGCGGCATAGACGGCATCCAGAGCCTTTTGGGCGCCGAGGATCTCGCCCAGACCTTCCTCCACCACTTCCCGAACCGTCTTGTCCGGATCGACGCGGGGCTCCTGGGGCAGATAGCCGATCTTGAGCCCCGGCATGGGGCTAGCTTCACCCTCGTACTGACGATCCTCGCCGGCCATGATCTTGAGGAGCGTGGACTTGCCCGCGCCGTTGAGGCCGAGGACGCCAATCTTGGCGCCGGGGAAAAACGACAAGGAAATGTCCTTGAGCAGCACCCGCTTGGGCGGGACGACCTTGCTCAGGTGATTCATGGTGAAAACGTACTGGGCCATGGGACGTGTGTTCTCCGTTAGACTCGGCCCATTGTATCCCAAAGCCTGCGTCGGCCCCAGATTTGCCGAGAGCGCCTGTAGAGGCGGTCGTACTGTGGACGGGTCGATCCCTTTAGCTGAGTCCAGCCAAGCCCGTCCCCCCCCGAGCTGTGCAGGAGGGCGCCCGCCAGGCCCAGGAAGAAGAGGAGGAGGACGAAGATCCAGCCCCGGGGCCAGACGCTAAGGGACCTTGCAAATCCTCTTGCGGCAATCTCTTGGGTGACCACAGGCAACCCGCCAGGCTCGGCGACCAGTGGATGGGACATTCCATCCGTCAGTCCTCCTTGCAGGCGGTGTGAGGCCGAACTATACCTAAACAAAGGGCGCCGTCGGGAGGCGACGCAAATGCACATTCACCCCCCTCATTTCCGCACCATGGATGGCAAAAGACAGTCAACCGCGCCAGTGGATGGCTGTTTTGGGTTCTGTTGGGCTATCTGTGGCCAAGTTTCCGATGGATTGCTGCGGCGGACAGGAATCCATCACATCCCCCCGCGGCGCTTGGTTTCGCGGGTTTTTCTTTGCGCAATGAAGCTACTGTCGCATCAGCTGGACAGTCAAGGAGCTAGAACATGAATTCTACCATACCATCGGCGGCAGGATCGGAGACGCTGCCAGCTCCAAAGAAGGATTTTCGTTTCGTTCTCATCGCCGTCGTTGCCGGACTTGGCGGTCTGCTTTTTGGCTACGATACCGGCGTGGTCGCCGGGGTGCTGTTGTTTTTGCGGGATACCTTCCACCTGGACTCCACCTTGCAGGGACTCTTCGTGGCCATTGCCCTGGGCGCAGCGGCAGTGGGCGCGGCCTTTGCCGGAGCACTTTCCGACGCCTTCGGTCGCCGCACGGTGCTCATCATCACCGCCTTGATGTTTGTTCTTGGCGCCCTACTCGCGGCCATCGCTCAGAGTGTGCCGGTGCTCTTTGTCGGACGCGTTCTGGTGGGGGCGGCCATCGGCGTTTCCTCTATGTTGACGCCCCTGTATCTGGCGGAGGTGTCGGCGGCGCACTGGCGTGGCGCCATAGTCACCATCAACCAGTTTTACATCACCTTTGGGATCTTTGTTTCCTATCTGGTGGATTATGCCCTGGCGGATGTGACCAATGGCTGGCGCTGGATGTTGGGATTGGGGGCCATTCCGGGTGTGGTTCTCCTGGTGGGCATGTTCATCCTGCCCGAGAGTCCGCGCTGGTTGGCGGGACATAACCTCCTGGAAAAAGCGCGCGCGGCCCTGCGCTTCTTGCGCGGTCGCAGCGATGTGGACGCCGAACTCGCGGCACTCCACAAGGATGTGGTGGAGGAGGGCAGGCGGGCAGCGCCCTGGTCACGCCTTTTGCAGAAGGACGTGCGCAAGCCCCTCATCATCGGCGTGGGTCTGGCCATCTTCCAGCAGATCACGGGTATCAATGCGGTCATCTACTTTGCGCCGACGATCTTTCAGGATGCCGGACTGTCGTCGGCCTCGGTGTCGATCCTGGCGACGGTGGGCGTCGGTGCCGTCAACGTCATCATGACCCTGGTGGCCATGCGTCTGATGGATTCCTGGGGGCGGCGCAAGCTGTTGCTCTGGGGCCTGTGGGGTATGCTCGTGAGCCTCGTCGTCATCGGTATTGGCTTCATGGTGGAGCTGCATGGGGCGCTGGCTTACCTCATCGTCATCATGGTGGCGGCTTTTGTGGCCTTCTTCGCCATTGGTCTGGGACCGGTGTTCTGGTTGCTCATCGCGGAAATCTTCCCGCTGGCCATCCGCGGCCGTGGTGCCAGCATTGCCACCATTGCCAACTGGGTGTCCAACATGGTGGTTTCGGGAGTTTTTCTGGATCTCTTGCTGGCCATCGGCCGTGGGCCTACCTTTTTGCTCTACGGCGCGATGACGGTGTTGGCCATTCTCTTTACCTTGTGGATCGTGCCCGAAACCAAAGGGCGCAGCCTGGAGCAGATCGAAAGCCACCTGGATGCTCAGCCGGATTGATGCAAGACAAGTCGCTCAGGTATAGAGGGCCTGGGCGGCCTTTCGGAAACGCGCGTAGCGTTCCTCGGTACGCGCTTCGGGCCGCGGAGAAAAACTCCAGTCCTCGGTGGAGGCGTCCGCCCGTCGGGCGCTGTGCGGGGTATTCCGGGCCCAGCGTATCGCCCCGAGGAGGGCGACATCGGCGCCCCCAGCTACCCGTACCGGCAGGCAGAGGATGTTGGCGAGGAGCTGGGTAGCCCAGGCTGAGTGAAAGAGGTGACCGCTGACGATGATGGCGCGTGCGGGGCGAGGTGCTTGCCCTTGCAAGTCTTCGTACAACCAGCGCAGGGTGAAAAAAAGGCCTTCCACGGCGGCGTACAGGAATTCGGCGGGGCCATCCCGGGTGTCGATATCGAGGAAGGCAGCACGAGCGTCGGCACGCCACAGGGGAGCGCGCTCGCCAGCCAGGAAGGGCAGGCAGAGCAATGACGATGGGGTGGCGCGGGCGGCGGCGGCCAATGCCTCGGTGAAGCCGACATCGGCACCGAAGCTATATCGGCGTACCCAATCCAGCATTGGTCCGCCGTTGTTGCTGGCGGTCCCGACCAACCAGTGATGGTCATCGACGCGATAGGCAAAGTTGCGCGTGCGGCGGGATAGTCGTGGGAGCGGGGAGTAGCGTCGTACGGCCATACTGGTCCCTAGCGATACGCCGAGGATGTCTTCCGTGAGCGCGCCCATGCCCCACTGCGCCAAAACGCCATCGCTCGCGCCCAGGCATGCACAGGCGCCAGCCCACTGGGGTGGAAAAATGGGATCCTCCCGACGCAGCGGGCGTTGCCACTCGCGGGTCACCAGTTTTGAGAGCTGTTCCGCGTCCACGCCGGCATAGGCCAAAGCCGCCGCGCTCCAGTCGCCGCGGTGGATGTCCAATACGCCCGAGGCACTGGCCGTGGCATAGTCGACCTCGTAGTTGCCAAAGGAGCGCCACCAGAGCCATTCCTTGATGGACAGTATGTGGCGGGCAGCGGCGAGATCCCGCGCCCCGGTCTGTCGCAGCCAGCGCAGTTTGATGAGGGGCGACAGGGGATGTATGGGCGTACCGGTGCGCCCATAGAGGTTACGGCCCGGGCCGTGGTCCCAGCAGTCCCGGGCTACCGCGGCCGCCCGTCCGTCGAGCCAGGTATAGGCCGGACCGAGGGGAGCGCCCTTGGCATCCACGAGCAACAAGCTGTGCATGGCCGAACTCCAGGCAATCTTGTCCACCCGATGCGTTTCTCCCAGATCGTCGGCAAGGGCCTGGAGCAGGCCCCGGAGCAGATGCTCGATCACCTGCACATCCTGAAGGGCGGCACCCGGAGAGGGACGCAGGAGGGGAATATCGGCTCGCCCTTGGGCAAGGACCCGTTCTTCGCCATCCACGGCAGCGACCTTCAGCACGCTCGTGCCCACATCGATGGCGATGTCGACGACTCGGCAGGTGTCAGTCATGGCGGGGATGGCGGCGGTACGGATGGTGTGGCAGACCGCGGTACGGTACCGTCAGGCGGTAGAGGTGACCGGCACGAGGATCGTCTCGCCGATCGCGGGCGGCGGTGGTGATGTACAGGTCCCGATGCCCTGCGCCGCCAAAACACACGGAGGTGACCTGGGGAGTCGGTAGCCGGACGCAGTCGGTGGCCCGACCTTTGCTGTCGAAGCGCGTCACTTTTCCGGCGCCGAAGTGTGCGACCCAGAGCCCGCCATCGGTATCCCCGGTCATGCCATCGGGATAGCCATCCAGCTCGGTGAACTGAATATGCAGCCGTTTGTCGCGGATTTCGCCGCGCGCGCTGAGGTCGAAGGCAAAGATGCGACGTAGGGCGCTGTCGCTGTGGTAGAGCGTGTGCCCGTCGACCGTGAAGGCGGGGCCATTGGAGACGATGTAAGGCGCATCCACGCGGGCCATGCTCTTTCCGCTGATGCGATACAGGGCGCCTGTGGGATTTTTTTCCTGGTCGTCCATGGTCCCCGCCCACACCCTGCCCCAGGGATCGGCCTTGGCATCGTTGAAACGATTGCTGACCGGCTCCCCCTCCGGGTGGGGAAAGCGCCGTTGCAAGTGGACGCCGCGCTCCCCAAGGCGCAGGGTCACGATCTGGCGTCGCAGACCGGCAAGGAAGCAGGTGTCGTCTGCATACCCCACCAGCCAGGTGCAGGGTTCGTCCAGCTCCCAGAAGCGCCCTGTCCCGCTCGCGGGCCAGAAAGCGGCAATCTTCTGGCCGAGAATATCCACGAAGTAGACCGCTTCCTGGCGCGGTGACCACAGGGGACCCTCACCCAGGATGGCGCCCAGGGGCCAAACGACCTCGGCTTCGCCAAGCTCGCGTACCGTATCTTGCGGGGTCTCCATGGGCTTTGTCTCTCTCGGGATCAGGCGCGATTCAAGCGGCGCAGGAGGGGAACCTTGATCTGATCCAGCAGCAAGGTGAAAAGCACGGTGGCCGCCAGCAGGACCAGGATGATGGGAAGCGGCAGGGCCGCCATGAGCCAGCCCTGGCTTGCCAGCAATGAGACCACCAGCACATCGGCAAGACTTGCCCACAGCAGGAATCGCCCTGGCAGCGAAGCCCACAGATGGCCGCGTTCCCGCACCATAAAGACATTGGCCAGGCCGGAAAAGACGAGGCCCAGAAAATCGAGACTCTGCCGCGCGGGCAGGGACAGATGCATCAGGATACCGGCGCCGTACACCAGAAAAATGTAGATGAGCCAGGCCCCTGCCACGACCAGGGAAGACCAGACGAGGCTGCGCACATCCCAGCGATCGGGTCGCGGCGAGGGGCGGACGTGATCCCCGGCCAGGGACATGGTCACGAAGTCGTTGGCAAAGAGCAGCAGCAAGACCAAAAGTGGGGTGACGACGAAATCGTGAAAGAGCAAAAAGCCGAGGCTCAGAAAGAGTGCCACCTGAAAAACCTTGACGATCTTGTTGAGCGTGTAGGTCAGCATGCGCTGGTAGACGCGTCGACCCGTTTCGACGGCTGTGAGGATGCCCTGCAGACCGGGTTGTGTAAGGACGAGACTCGCCGCCGCCTTGGCAACGTCGGTGGCACTCTCCACGGCTACGCCCATTTCCGCCTGCTTGAGTGCTGGCGCGTCGTTCACGCCGTCGCCCGTCATGCCGACGATATGCCCCTGTTTTTGGAGGGACTGTACGAGGTGGAACTTGTCTTCCGGGAAGACTCCGGCATAGACGCCGCAGTCCTCATGGATGGCCTCGCGGTCGCAGGTGCGCCCAGGGATCCCAAGCTCCTTGGCCACATGGGCGGCAGTGGCTGGACTATCGCCGGTGACCATACGCACCCGCACGCCGAAGTTCTGGAGCTTGGCTATGAGATCCGCGGCATCTTCGCGCAGAGGATCGGCCAGACCGATGAGACCCAGCCATTGGGGTGAGCCCTCTGGGCCAGCGGCGACGCCAAGCACGCGGGCTCCGCTGCTGGCCAGTTCTTCCGTCGCTTTCTCCCAATGGACTCCCTGGCAGAGTGCGGCAATCACCTGCGGCGCACCCTTCAGCGCGCGCCAGCGTTGGCCGTCTTTCGCAAAAACGGCCTCCGAGCGCTTACTGGAGGGGTCGAAGGGAATGAAATCCTGGCGCTGCGGGGGAGTTGCGCCCTCTGCCTTGGCGGCATCCAGGATGGCCAGGTCGATGGGGTCCTGGGTCGCTTCATCGCTGGCCAGCGCCGCCATGGCCAGAAGCTCCTGGCGCTGCTGGCGCGGTCCTGCCTCTACCGCACTCACCCGCAGGCGATTCTGGGTGAGGGTTCCGGTTTTGTCGCTGCAGAGATCGCTCATGGCCGCGGCTTCTTCGATGGCGGCGAGGCGGGTGACGAGCACCCCCTGACGGGCAAGACTCAAGGAGGCAAGGGCAGTGGCGAGGGTGAAGGTGGCGGGCAGTGCCACCGGCACCGAGGCGACCAGCAGGATGAGGGCGAAGGGCAGGATTTCGGCCAGCGGCATCTGCATCCAGGTGGCGTAGGCGAGGATGGCGGCCACCAGAAGTCCATCCATGATCACCAGGTAGCGAACGATGGCGAGCACCAGGATCTCCAGGTGGCTCTTGGCTCCGGCGCCGCGCACCAACTCCGCCGTCTTGCCGAAGTAGCTCTGGGCGCCGGTCGCCGTCACCTCGCCGGTGGCTTCGCCCCGGCGGACCGTGGAGGCGGAGTACACCGTGTCTTCCGCCTTGCGATCCACGGGCAGGGATTCGCCCGTGAGCGCGGATTGATCCACCAGGATCTGTCCCTCGGTGAGCCGGATGTCCGCAGGTACGATATCGCCCAACCGTATGTGAACGCAGTCGCCGGGCACGAGCTCCGTCGCCGAGATGCTGCACCATTTGCCATCACGGCGCACCCGCGCTTCTATCCGCAGGCGCTCGCGCAGCAGTTCCAGGGCCTTCTGTGCCCGCTGTTCCTGGCTGAACCCGAGAATGCCATTGAAAATGAGCAAGAGGGCGATAATGATGGCTTCCGGCCATTTGGCCAGGACCAGTTCCAGCACCAGGGTCAGTTCCAGCATCCACGGCACGGGCGCCCAGAACTTGTGGAGGAAGGTGAGCAGGGGATGGGTAGCCGCTTCCTGTACGGCGTTGGGTCCAAACTTTTGCAGGCGTGCTGCGGCCTCGGCACTGCTGAGGCCGATACAGGCATTTTCACTCATGATCCACTCGATCTGCGACGCGTCATAGGTCTCAGTATAGAACCATCCTATGCTCCTTTGTTTCCGTCGCCTGCGGCTCGGGGTAACATAAGGGTCTGTAAGGGAGGTGGCGCATGTTGAGTGTCTGGGGAGATGTCGTGGTCATGGTCGGTACCCCCGTGGTGATGATCCTTGTGGCCTGGGGTGTCCATCGCCTGTCGCGTCGGCGGGATGGTGACGGAGACCGGCGGTGATCCAGCTCACCCTGCTCAAGGCCAAGCTGCATCGCGTGCGCGTCACGGCGGTGGAGCTGGACTACGAAGGCTCTTGCGCCATCGATGAGGAACTGTTGAAGCGGGCGGGGATTTTGCCCTTCGAACAGATCCACATCTACGATGTCCACAACGGCGAGCGCTTCAGCACCTATGCCATTGCCGCAGCACCGGGAAGTGGTGTCATCTCCGTCAACGGTGCGGCGGCACGGCGGGTTTCCTTGGGTGATCTACTCATCATTGCCGCCTATGCCCAGGTTCCGGCCGACGAGGCGGAGGGGTTTCTGCCTCGCGTGGTCTACGTCGACGGCGAAAACCGCCCGCGCGACGCGGCGGCGACGCCAGGATTGGCCATTGCTGCGCCGGCATGATCGGCGCGCCTTTGCGGCGTAGTCCCAGTCGCTGAAACGTCTTGGCCTTTACCGCAAGTCAACGCATCATCGCCGCGCGCGCTGCCCGCAGCGTCGGCCAGGGGGCGCTCGTCGTCGACTTTGCGCTGTACCTGCATGCACTGCACTGGTCGGCGGTGGCCATTGGCGGACTCTACTCGGCGAGCCTTCTTTTGGGTGCCCTGGCGACGCTCATCGTTGGCCCGGCCAGCGATCGGCTGGGTGCCAAGGGTTTTTTGCTGGCCTACGAGGCGGTGCAGATACTGGCTGCCGGCATTGCCCTGTTGACCACCGCCACGGTCTGGCTCAGCCTGGCCGCTATTTTGGGCGCCTTCGGTCGTGGTGCCAACGGCGGCGCCGGACCCTTTGCCCCGGCGGAGCAGTCGTGGCTTTCCCGGGCCGCGGAGGGATCGAACTGGGGCAGGGTCTTTCACACCAATACGGCGGTTGGGCTACTGGGTATGGCCGTGGGCGCTGCCCTGGGCGCGGTGCCCCAGTGGCTGGCGCCCGCCATCCCGTTGACCGCGGGCTATCGTCTGCTCTTCGTCATCGTTCTGCTGGGGTCATTTTTCTGCGTGTTCTTCCTGGCCGGCGCCCGCGAGGAGCGCTCCAGAGCTCCCAAAGATCCGGAGCAATGCACCTCATCCCCGGAAGGTGAGCGGCCGAAGCCTCGCCCCTGGCGGGTGCTCCTGGGTTTTGCTGGCGTCAATAGCCTCAATGGGCTTGGCATCGGTATGGTCGGCCCGCTCATGGCCTACTGGTTCCATCTGCGCTTCGGCGTCGGGCCGGCAGCCATCGGTGGCGGTATGGCCCTGGCCTTCCTGAGTGCTGCCCTTCTTTCCCTGCTGGGCATCCGTCTGGTGGACCGCTTTGGCATGATCGATACCGTCGTCGGTATGCGACTTGCCGGTCTGCTCCTGCTTCTGGCCATTCCCTGGATGCCCACCTTCTGGCTTGCCATTGCCTGCTACATTCTCCGCGCCGCCCTCAACCAGGGCAGTATCGGGTCACGACAGGCCCTCTTCCTGGGACTGGTGGACGCTCATCACCGAGGACTTGCGGCTACCGTCAACAGCCTCTCCGTCCAAGCCCCCCGGGCCATCGGCCCCAGCATTGCCGGTCTCTTCTTCGAGGCCGGCCTGCTGTCTTGGCCTTTTTGGCTCGCGGCGGCCCTGCAAGGGAGCTACCTCCTCCTGTTCCAGCGTTTCTTTCGGAAATATGGCCGTAAAACTGGCTCCAGCAGCTGATCCTGCCTCGCGTCACATCCCAAACCTTGCCGGATAGTGCTTTTAGCCGGTGAGGCCTGCTCCCGTAATGGTACTTTCCCTCAGAGTTTGCCGTAGGAGTGTAGGCCCGACAGGAACAGGTTGACGCCGAGGAAACAGAAGCTCACCACCCACAGGCTCATGAAAGACCACCAGGCCATGCTGCGGCCGTGCCAGCCTTTCACCACCCGCGCGTGCAGGTAGCCGGCATAGTTGAGCCAGACGATGAGTGCCCAGGTTTCCTTTGGATCCCAGGACCAGAAGCCACCCCAGGCCCGGGCGGCCCAGACGGCGCCAAGAATGGTGGCGACGGTAAAGAAAAGAAAACCCAGGGCAATGGCCTTGTACATGACCTCATCCTGCACCTCGAGGCTGGGCAGGACGCGGGCCAAGCTGCCACCCCGCCGTTGCGAACGCTGGGTGAGGAGGTAGGCTAGGCCCACCAGGCTCGCGATGGTGAAGTTGGCATAGCCCACGAACATCATCGGCACGTGCAGCTTCATCCAGAAACTCTGCAGGGCAGGGATGAGTGGTTCGATCCGATCCATGTGCTGCGCCAGGGTCAGCCACAGCAGAAAGCCGACACCCATGGCCACCAGCGGCATCACGAAGGCCCCCAGGGCGCGGGCCCGATTGCGCTGTTCGTAGTACAGCCAGAACAAGGCCGTGGAGGCGCAGAAGAGCACCATGACCTCCCAGAGGTTACTGACGGGGATGTGCCCCCAGTCGGGATGGCCCAGATAGGTCTCGCGCCAGCGCACCCCAAGACCAATGAAGCCAAAGACCACACCCACCCAGGTCAATGCCGATGCCAGGCGTCCCAAGGTTTCCCGCGCCGTTACCACATAGGCCAGGTAGGTCGCCGTCGCTGCCAATAGTGCCAGCGACATCCAGTAGACCGCTGCCACCCCCTGCAGTACGTAGCGCAGGAGTAGATTGTCGGCGGGCGTCTGGCCGTCACTGTAGAGCCAGACGGCAAGTAGGGCGGGTAAGACTGCCGCGATGGTCGCCCACTGCAGGGGGCGCCAGGCTATTCCGGCGGTGAGCAGTCCGGCGTACCAGCTGGCAAGGACGACGTACTGCCAGTAGCCGAAGTCGTGGCCGTAGCGCAGCAGGATCGCCAAAGCGGCCAGGGTCAGGGCGCCGACCCAGGGTGCCTCTTGGCGCAGGATGGCGGTCCAGGATCGGGGCTGGGGCGACGACGGCAGGGCATAGCTTTCCACGGGACTATGGGCCATGGTGAACCTCCTCATGGGTTTCGCGAGCGGAAATGGGCTGGGCACCGGCAGCTTCCAGTGCGGCGCGCCACCCCGCAAACTGTCGGGCAAAGTCGAGACGGTTACGATCGGTACCGGCGCCCAGCAGTAGTTTGCTGCTGCCATCGGCACGCCGCTGGATCTGCGCCCAGACTTTTTGCTGGGGCAGATAAAAAAGGATGAAGATGCCCAGCACCAAGGCCACGCAGCCCCAGTAGATCAGCGTGGTGCCAGGCCACTTGGTCACCTGCAGGCCCGCTGCCCAGCGATGATCGAACTGCGACAGGGTCAGGACAAAGGGTACGGGGTAGTCGTGCAGACTCGCCAGGGCCTGGAGACTGGCCTCGACGAAGCGCTCCTTTTGGGCGGCTGTCCACTCGGGCGCGGCGCGGGCAGCCACCCGATCAAAGACCGCCGAAAAAAGCGCCGGTGAGGCGTTTGCCCCTTCCTTGGCGGCCTGTTGCAGTGCGGCAAGGTAGGCCATGAACAGATGGATACTGCCCGCCGGCCCCGTAGGTATGTAGACATACTGGTAGGCATCGCCAAGGCTGCGTCGGTAACCCTGCACGAAGAATCCCTGGCCATCGCGGGTTATGGGCTGCATGTAGGTCTTCATCTCCGCTCCGCCGCCCTGCGGATCGTGCACCACATAGGTGAAGCTCGGGCCCAGATTGACGGTGGGATGCCTGGGGTCGCGCGGTTCGCCCACGGCGCTGCGCGGGACGATGTTGTAGAGGTCGAAGTTTTTCAGCTGCACCGAATAGCCGGAGTTGCCCGCTTTCAGGGTCTGTCCCACCCGGCCCTGCAGTTCGCCGCTGTGACCATCGGCTGCCCCCAGCAGGTAGGAGCGCATGGTGAGCAGGGAACCGCCGTCGCTGAAACTCGACTGATAGATGTCCACCCCATCGTAGGACATGGGGTGGTTGACGCGGATGGCCCCTTCCTTGAGCACCTTCCCTTGGGGGCTGTAGAGGACGACGTCGGAAACGAAGTCCTTGGGCATGCCGGTGGAGTAATACTGGATGTGGAAGGCTTTCAGGTGGATGCGAAAGGGTAGTGGCTGGACCAGGTAGCCGTTACCCGCCAGTTCGAACACGGCGTCGGCCGTCTGTCCCTCGGGAAGGGTGATGATGCCGCGGTACGCCGGGTTGTGGACGGGCATGAAGGCAGAGGCCGGAATCTTGGACAGGGGCAGATCGAAATCCGTGGCTGGGCGCAGACTGCCGGTGAGTTCCGCCCACTTGACGGGAATGTCGGCGTTGTAGAGGGCGGCAGCACAGATGACGATGATGGCAATGTGGGTGAGGAAGTAGCCGAGGCGGTGGTACTTGCCCTTGCGCGCCGCCAGGTACTGGGAGTCGCCCTCTTCCAGCAGGCGAGGACGAAAACCCGAGGCCCGTAGCAGGGTGGCGAGGCGCTCGGTCAGCGCGTCGCGGTCCTGTGCCGACACCATCTCCAGAACGTGGGGCTGGGCCCGTAGGGCATTCTCGCGCTGACGCAGGGGAAACTCGCGGATATCGCGCAACATCCGGGGCGTATTGCGGGTGACACAGGTGGCGGTGGACAGCACCAGAAAGGCGACGATGCCGGTGTACCAGGCGGTGCGGTAGACGTCGTAGAGCCCCAAGGTGCGGAATACCGCAAACCAGAAGGGACCAAACTGCACGGCGTAGTTGCTGTAGGGCTGCTGTTGGCTGAGGATGGTGCCAATGATGGAGGCAATGGCCAGCAAGACCAGCAGGCTCACGGCCAGACGCATGGACCCCAAAAAGGAACCGAGCAACCGCCACGGCGAGCGTTGTCGCATCATCATATCGGTCTGCGCTTGCAAAATCCCCTCCCCTTTTGTAGCGCAACGTCGGCCAGTCTAGGAGGCCGCGCCCCCTGGCACAAGTCCCGAATCCGAACATCCGCGATTGCCAGTGACAAGCGCCGACGACTATGCTCTAAGCATGGAACGTACCAATCCCAAGGATATGGCCAAAGCCTTCCGCTTTTCGCCGCTGCGGCGGGCGCGCTTTAGTACGAGCGTGACCCGCATGGACCAACTGCCGGCGGACGATGGGGCCGAAGTGGCCATTGCCGGCCGCTCCAATGTCGGTAAATCGTCCGTGCTCAATCTGCTCACCGGTCACGGTGGTCTTGCCCGCGTCAGCCGGACGCCGGGACGCACCCAAGCCATCAATGTGTTCGATCTGGATCCCGGGCAAAGGCTCATGGATCTGCCAGGCTACGGTTACGCCAAGGTGCCTGACGCGCTGCGCCTGTCCTGGGGGGATTTGCTGGAGGACTACCTGCGCCGCCGTACCAGTCTGCGTCTGTTGCTACTGGTGATGGACATCCGCCATCCGCTGGGGTCCCACGATCTTGCTCTGCTGGATTTTGCCCGGCACTGTGGGCGACCGGTGCACGCCCTCCTGAACAAGGCCGACAAACTCAGCCGCGGTGCGGCGCTACACGCGCTGGCCCAGGCCCGCCGCAACCCGGCCCTCGAGGGAGTGGGCCTGCAGTGTTTTTCGACGCAATCGGGACTGGGTCTCGAGGAGTTGCATTGGCTGCTCGCCCGAACCTACGAAAAAGAGACCCCGGTGGAGACCGGGGCCAAGTCAGAGCCCTCAAAGGGAGGGGAGGGCTCGGGACCTGGCCAGGGAGGAAAAAGCCAGGACCGCAACGCTACAACTGCGGGCTTTGAGTAGCAACATGACTGTAAAGTTCAATCATAAACATCCCTGGCACGTCCTGCGCCCCGATTGGCGGGTTCGTTGGCGCAGCCGCCAAAGCCGCTGGGCCAATCGCCTGCACCTGTCGCTCTGGTATCCGCACTGGCCCATCGCTGCAGCCGTCGGTCTTCTGGGTATCCTCAACATCCTGCCGGCGCTGGAGCATATCCTGGGTCTGCGCTACAACGGCAGTCTCGCGCACATGTCCCAGAGCTTCCTTCTGGATGCCTTCCGCGGTATCCCCGTAGGTGCCGCCGGGATCGTACTCCTGATCATGTCCGTGGGACTTCTGTTCCGCTCCCGCTTTGCCTGGGTGCTGGTGCTGGTGCTCACGGGGGCCATCCTGAGCTATGGGCTTTTTCGCCACCCCAGCCATCCGACCCTGCTGCTCTATTACAATGCCTTGCTCATGGCCATGCTGTGGCTTTTCCGCAAACACTTTAGTTACAGCAGTCTGGCCACGGGAACCCTGTTCGCGCTGACCGGCGCGGTGCTGGTCATCGGTTATGGGGTCTTTGGTGCCTATATTCTGGGGGCCGATTTCAAGCCGCCCATCCACAGCCTGCTCACGGCCCTCTACTACTCTGTGGTGACCATGTCCACGGTGGGCTACGGCGATATCGTCCCCATCACTCCCGAAGCCCGGATTTTTGTGGTATCCCTCATCGTCCTGGGCATCACCGTCTTTGCCACCTCATTGTCCGCCATCATCGTTCCGGCCGTGCACAACCGCCTGCAGGCCGCCCTGAAAGGAGAGGCTCGACCCATGATCCGCAAGAACCACTACATCATCGTCGGCGATACCCCCCTGTCTCGAAACAGTTACCGCGAGTTGAAAAGTCGCCAGCTGCCGGTGGTGGTCATCGTTGGCCATCCCCCAGAGGATTCCATCTATCAAAGCGACGACCTGATCCTTGGCGATGCCGCCGATACCGAGGTGCTGCGCAGTGCCGGGGCGGAAAATGCCATCGCCGTGCTCGCCCTGCGCGCCGACGACTCCGAAAACGCCTTTGTCGTGCTTGCCGTCAAGGAGTTGGAGGGCAATGCCAAGACCGTCGCTGCGGTGAACGACAGCAAGAACCTCGGCCGGGTGCGGCGGGTGCAACCGGACATGATCATCGCCCCTCAGGTGATGGGTGGGGAGCTTTTGGCCATGGCCCTCAACGGCGAAACCCTGGACAGCGATGCCGTGATGCGGATGTTCCGTTTCAGCAGTGGTGAGACGGATAACGGCGGCAAGAAAGGTTGAACCGCGTCAGTCGCCGTGGGCGGCGTCCCAATTGGCGCCCACCCCGAGGCCCACGGTGAGTGGAACGGCCAGTTCCGCCACCCCTTCCATCTTCTCCCGCAGCATCTGGCAAGCCGCATCCACCGCCTTTTCCGGGACCTCCAGGATCAGCTCGTCGTGCACCTGCAGCAGCATCCGACCGTGGTCCGTCTGCGCCAGAAGCCAGGCGTCCACGGCGATCATGGCGAGCTTGATGAGGTCTGCCGCCGTTCCCTGCATGGGGGCGTTGATGGCCGCGCGCTCGGCATAATTGCGCCGCGCCGGATTCTGGGAGCGGATTTCCGGTAGATACAGGCGGCGCCCGAACAGGGTCTCCACATAGCCTTGCTGGCGGGCAAGGCGGCGGGTGTTTTCCATGTATTCCCGGACCCCGGGGTAGCGTTCGAAATAGCGTTCCATGTAGGCCTTGGCCTCCCCTTGGCCGACGCCGAGCTGTTGTGCCAGCCCATAGGGCGTCTGGCCGTAGATGAGGCCAAAATTGATGGCTTTGGCGGCGCGTCGCTGTTCGGGAGTCACCTGCTCCAGGGGAATGGCAAAGACCTCTGCCGCGGTGGCCCGGTGAATGTCGAGGCCCCGAGCAAAGGCCTGGCGCAGGCCGGCGTCGCCGGACAGGTGGGCCATGATGCGCAGCTCGATCTGGGAGTAATCGGCGCTGATCAGCAGGTGCCCGGGCTCGGCCACGAAAGCCTGGCGGATACGCCGGCCGAGATCGCTGCGGACCGGGATGTTCTGCAGGTTGGGATCGCTGGAGGACAGGCGTCCAGTGGCGGCCACTGCTTGGTGATAATGGGTGTGCACGCGACCAGTGCGCTCCTGGATCATCTGCGGTAGGGCGTCGGCGTAGGTGTTCTTGAGCTTGGCCAGGCCGCGGTAGTCGAGGATGAGGCGCGGCAGATCGGCCTGTTTGGCCAGTTCCGCCAGGACGTCCTCGTTGGTGGAGGGCTGGCCTCCCGGGGTTTTTTTGAGGACGGGCAGGCCCATCTTGTCGAAAAGGATGGTCTGGATCTGCTTGGGGGAGTTGAGGTTGAAGCGCTGTCCGGCGGCGGCGAAGGCCTCGGACTCGACGGTGGCCATGCGGGTGTCGAGCTCCTCGCTCAGCCTTTTCAGGACATCCACGTCGATGCGTACGCCCGCCCACTCCATGCGTGCCAGAACCTCCACCAGGGGCATCTCGATGTCGCGAAAGACCCGGGCGAGACCCTCGTGTCGGCGGATCTGCGGCCACATCTGGGCGTCCACCCGCAGGCAGACCTCGGCATCCTCGGCGGCGTAGGCCGTGGCGCTGGCGATATCGACGGCGGCAAAGCTGCGCGCCTGCCGGCCTTTGCCCGTCAGCTCGGCGTAGGAGATATTGCGGTGCTGCAGGTAGCGCTCCGCCAGGCTGTCGAGGTCGTGGGCCGCCGTGCTGTCCAGGACATAGCTCTCCAGCAGGGTATCGCGCGCAAGTCCACGTGGTCGCAAGCCCTGGGCCCAAAAAATCTGCCAGTCGAACTTGGCATTCTGGGCGAGCTTGGCCTTGCTGCCGTCCTCGAGCCAGGGGCCCAGGAGGGCCAGTGCCACATCCCTTGGGATCTGTTTGCCTTCACGGTGGCCCAGGGGCACGTAGACGGCCCGAGTCCGATCGCCTTCGAACCAGGCCAGGGAGAAGCCCACCAGCTCTGCGGCGTGGGGGTCCAGGGAGCTGGTTTCCGTATCGATGGCGACGCGCTCGGTCTGCTCCAGGGTGGCGAGGAGCCGGGCCAGCTCCTCACGGTGGACGATGGCGCGGTAGTTCTCGCGTCGCACGGGATCCGCGCTGGGGGTAGAGGGTCCGGACGGCTCGGGCAGATCCTTCAACCATTGCTGGAAACCGAGGCGTTCGGCCAGGCGCCGCAAGGTGGCGGGGTCGGGCGGCGTGGCCTCTGCGGGAGGGATCTCCACATCGCAGCGGATACGGGCCAGTTCGCGGCTACGCGGCAGGATCTCGGCAACGGCACGGAGGGATTCTCCCACCTTGCCGGGTATTTCCTGCCCATGGGCGAGGATCCCATCCAGGTCCCCATACTGCTGCAGCCACTTGGCAACGGTCTTGGGCCCGGCTCCGGGCACGCCCGGAATGTTGTCCACCTTGTCGCCCACCAGGGCCAGATAGTCGGCAATCTGGGTTGGCTCGACCCCAAAGCGGGCCCGCACCTCGGCAAGATCGGTGCGGGTTCCCTTCATGGTGTCCATGAGGGTGGTGTGCTCGTCCACGAGCTGGGTCAGATCCTTGTCGCCAGTGGCGATGATGACGGGTGTCTGGACCGGTGTTGCCCGGGCGAGGGTGCCGATGACATCGTCAGCCTCGACGCCGGGAACGACCAGAAGTCGTAGTCCCATGGCGCGCACCCACTGGTGGAGTAATTCCACCTGGGCACGCATCTCCTCGGGCATGGGCGGACGCTGCGCCTTGTACTGATCAAAGAGGGCATCGCGGAAGGTCTTGCCCGGGGCATCGAAGACGACGATGATCTCGCTCTGGGGATACTCCCGCTGCAGCCGCCGCAGCATGTTGGCCACCCCCAGGATGGCCCCCGTGGGCAGGCCATCGGGCGCGCGCAGATCGGGCAGGGCGTGGAAGGCACGATAGAGAAAGCTCGAGGCATCCACCAGGATGCGTGGCGCAGTGGGCATCGGGACATCTCCTAGAATTTGTAACATAATACGGGAAAGCCCCATTCTTGGACACGGAAGTCAGCATGCGCCCTCACCTGGAGACGGAACGTTTACGCGACGGTGGCGAAAGTCGCCTCACCCGCGAAGCCTGGAAAATCTTCCAGATCATGGCCGAGTTCGTGCGCGGTTACGAGAAGCTGGCGGCCGTGGAGCCTTGTGTCAGCATCTTCGGGTCCGCCCGCATCGATCCGGAGCATCCCTGGTATCGCAAGACCCAGGAAATCGCCACCAAGCTCTCCAACGCCGGCTTTTCGGTCATCAGCGGCGGCGGGCCGGGGGTCATGGAGGCGGCCAACAAGGGGGCCTTCCGTGGCACGGGCTACAGCATCGGGCTCAATATCGAGCTGCCCCACGAGCAGCACAGCAATCCGTACCAGGATATTTCCCTGTCCTTCGAGCATTTCTACTCGCGCAAGGTCATGTTCATGAAGTATGCGGCCGCCTACGTGGTCATGCCCGGCGGCTTTGGCACCCTGGACGAATTGGCCGAATGTCTGACCCTGGTACAGACGGGCAAGACCCGGCGTATGCCCATCATCCTGGTGGAGTCCAGTTTCTGGAATGGCCTCATTCAGTGGTGGCGGGATGTCCTGCTCGCCGGTGGCACCATCAACGCCGAGGATCTCGATCTGGTTACCGTCATCGACGATGCCGACGCCGTGGTCGCGGCCATCTTTGATCACTACGAGAAGCGCGGTTTTGCCCCTTCCGCCGCCGAGGCGGAAGCATTACTCAACCTCTAGGCGCGAGGAATCCCTTCATGAAACGCATCCTGTGGTCCGTACTCATCGCCAGTCTGGCAGCCGTCAGCGGCAACACCTGGGCGGCGGAAAGCGCTGCCGAAAACATCCACAAGTTGGACCTCCCCAATCTCGCACCGTCCACCGCGACGGGTCCAGAGGCCAAGCTCAAGGTCCCCAAAGGCTCCCAAATCGAGGAGTACAAGGTCAACGGACGGGTGTATATGATCAAGGTCATCCCGCCCAAGCCCTTCCCACCCTATTATCTGGTGGACAAGAGCGGCAGCGGCGAATTCACCCAGGTGCCCCAGAAGGACATCAACGACCTGAGCGTGCCCCATTGGGTCATTTTTCGCTGGTGACGCACGGCATCTGCACTGATTTTGGGGGCCCATGTCCGTCTACACCGATGTTTCCGCACCGGCCCTGGCCGAGTTTCTGTCCCACTACGACCTGGGGGTCCCGAAGGCTCTGGAGGGGATCGGTGCCGGCACGGAAAACAGCAATTTCTTTCTGCAGACCGATTCCGGTCGTTATGTCCTTACCCTCTTCGAGCGCCTACCCGCGGCCGAGATTCCCTACTACCTGCACGTCACGGAATGGCTGAGCCAACGGGGTATTCCCTGCCCGGCGCCGGTGCACGCCCGCGATGGCACGATTCTCCGCGAGCTCTGCGACAAACCGGCGGCCATCGTCCACTGTCTGCCGGGTGCGTCTATCGTCCAACGCCGTCCGAGCGATAGTGAGGTAGCGGCGGCTGGCGCCCTGCTGGCGCGAATGCACCTGGCTGGTGCCGATTTTGCCGAGCGCCACCCGAACCCGGCCGGCTGGTTCTGGTGTCAGCACACCGCACGGCGTCTCAGCCCCAAGCTGAGCCCGGCAGAGCGTGCCCTGCTGGTGGAGGAGTTGGAAGCGCAGAAGGCTTGGCCCCGGGATAAAGTCCCCGGGGGAGTCATCCACGCCGATCTCTTTCCGGACAACGTCCTCTTTCAGGACGATGCCATATCCGGTGTGATCGATTTCTACTACGCCGGCGATGATGCCTGGCTTTACGATCTGGCGATCCTGGCCAATGCCTGGTGTTCCCTCACCGACGGTAGTCTGGACAAGCACCGGGCCGCAACGCTTTGGCGCGCCTATGCAGAAATCCGTCCCATCGAACGCGCAGAGCACGGTTTGTGGTTTCCCTACATGCGCGCAGCGGCCCTGCGTTTTTGGCTGTTACGTCTGGAGGCCCGCCACTTTCCGCGCCCGGGGGCGATGACGGAGTGCCGCGATCCGGAGGAGTACCGGCGCATCCTGGCATGCCGGCGGGAGTTTTGCTGATCGCGGTCTGGCAGCTCTGCACGCGCTCAGGGGGAAGGTGGGCGCGACCAGTAGCCGGCCAGAAATAGGGCCACGCCAAAGAACAACCCCTCCGCTGCCGGCAAGGACCAGTCGGCCGGGTGACTGCCGCTCAGGATGGAAGCAAAAAGCGCCAATGCGGCGACCATGAGAAAGATACCGAGGCGCTCCACGGCCAGTGCGAAGCGGCGTGTGTCGATGGTTTGCAGTCTGGACCACAGGCCGAGGTGGATGAGCAACCTGCGGGTGGCGCTGGGGAAGAGAACGGCGAGGACGATGGCGCAGACGAGGAGGGTATTTGCCAAGTACAGCCAGATCATGCCCGCTCCCAAAAATTCAGATTCATGGGTATGTTTATAGCGCGCATCGCCAACCTTGCCAAGGGCGGCGTACGGATGGCACCACCGTGTCGGACCTGGAGTTTTATGGGACGTGAGGACAGCACATGGATAGGAGTGGTCATGGTGCAGGGTGATGAGGATTCCACGCAGATACCGCCGCCTGCCTGGCCCAGAGAGGCCCGCTGGTTGCACGCCGGGATCGCCTTTGGCGTGACCTGGCAGATCTGGTCGTCTTTGTGGATGACACCGCAGTGGGAGCATGCCGACTATGGCAGTCTCGGCGGTCTGCTCTTCAACGCCCATGCCTGGATCGGTCTGATGACTGCCCTCTTCATCCTCTGGCAGTGGCTCTGGATCGCCAGTGACCGCCGTATTCGCCGCCAGTTCTTTCCCTGGAGCGGCCCCTGGCAGCCCGTGCTCGCCGATCTCGCTGCCCTTGCCCGGGGAAGGCTGCCCGGCGGTGGACCGCGCCCGGGTTTGGCCGCGCTGGTGCACGGGCTGGGGCTTCTGGCCATTACCTGGATGGCGCTGACGGGTTCTGCCATCTACTTTTTCCTGCCCCAGGGCGGCGCCTTGCCCGGCCGTGCTCTGGAAACCCTCGTACCCCTGCATAAACTGGGTAATCTCGTGGTCTGGATCTACTGGTGTGGGCACGTCGCCATGACGCTCCTCCATGCCCTGCGGCGCGAACCCATCTGGAGCATCTTCCGGCTCTGGTGACTGGCGTTGGGGTGAGGCTTTTCGCTATAGTCGCGGCGTTGAACAGGAGTCCATCATGACCGAGAAACTCTGGGGTGGCCGCTTTGCCGCTGCAACCGATGCCCTCGTGGAGCAATTCACGGCGTCCATAGCCGTGGACCAGCGGCTCTTTCGCGAGGACATTCAGGCGTCCATCGCCCATGCACGCATGCTGGCGCGGGTGGGCGTGCTGACGGAGGTCGAGGCCAGTGCCATCGTCCACGGTCTGCGGCGCATCGAGGAAGAGATTGCCGCCGGAAGCTTGCCCTTCACGGACCGGCTCGAAGACATCCACATGCACGTGGAAAGCCGCCTCATCGAGCTCATCGGCGATGTGGGCAAGAAACTGCACACGGGGCGCTCGCGCAACGATCAGGTGGCCACCGACATGCGCCTCTATGTCCGCAGCGCCATCGATCGATTGCGCGCACTCCTGTACGATCTGCAATGGGTCCTGGTGGATCTCGCCAGCCGCGAGGCCGACACCATCCTGCCGGGACTGACTCACCTACAGGTGGCCCAGCCCATTACCTTCGGTCACCACTGCATGGCCTACGTGGAGATGTTCCGGCGCGACAGCGATCGCCTGGCCGACGCGCGGCGACGGGTCAATGTCCTGCCCCTGGGGGCGGCGGCCCTCGCGGGTACCACCTTTCCCATCGATCGCTGGGATGTGGCGCGGCAGCTGGGTTTCGATCACCTTGCCGAAAACAGTCTCGATGCCGTTTCCGACCGCGATTTTCTGCTGGAAGTGGCAGCGGATCTGGGTATCCTGGCGGTGCATCTGTCGCGTTTGGCCGAGGAGCTGGTCTACTGGATGTCCACGAACGTCGCCTTCATCGACTTGCCCGACGCTTTCTGCACCGGATCGAGCATCATGCCGCAGAAAAAGAATCCGGATGTGGCCGAGTTGATCCGCGGCAAAAGCGGTAAGGTGATGGGGCAACTGGTGGCGCTCCTGATACTCATGAAGGCTCAGGCACTGGCCTACAATCGCGACAACCAGGAGGACAAGGCGATTTTCTTTACGGCCGTGGACGAGGTGGAAATGAGCCTCGCTCTTTTGGTGCGCATGTTGCCGGGCCTGCAGACAAGGCCGGAGCGGATGCGGGCGGCGGCCTTGGAGGGCTTTGCGACAGCCACGGATCTGGCCGACTACCTGGTGCGACGCGGGGTGCCCTTTCGCGACGCCCACGCCGTCGTTGGCCGCGCCGTGCGCCTCGCGCAGGAGCGGGGCGTTGGTCTGGAGCAGCTGTCCCTGGCGGACCTCGAGGCGATATCGCCGGCCATCGACGCCACGGCCCTGGAGGTGCTCAGTCTGGAGGGCTCCGTGGCAGCCCGCAACCATCTGGGAGGCACGGCACCGGCGCAGGTGCGTGCAGCCATCGCGCGGGCCCGGCAGCGTCTGGAGCAGGAGGCGCGACGGTGAGGCGCGATCTCCCATTCCTACGCTTTTTGCTGGTGTCGAGCCTGTTGCTGGGGCTTGCCGGCTGTGGCCGGAAAACACCTTTGCAGCTGCCGCCGACGCCCAGTCCACATACGGCGCATCCGGCATCCCCCAGTCACTCGGCGGCGTCGTGACTTTCCCTTTTCACTATCGGCAGCTTCTGCATGGGGGGGGGCAGCTCTGTGTCGAGGACCTGTCCCTGGCAGATCTTGCCGAGCGCTATGCCACGCCCACATACGTCTACTCCGAAAGTTATCTGCGCCAGCGCTTTCACGCCTTCACCCACGCCCTTGGGCCGCAGACCACGCTCTGCTATGCGGTGAAGGCCAACGCCAATCTCAGTATCCTGAACCGTCTGGCAAGGTGGGGGGCGGGCTTCGACATCGTCTCGGGCGGTGAGCTTGCCCGGGTCCTGCGCGCCGGTGGCGATCCCACCCGCGTCGTATTTTCTGGCGTCGGCAAGAGTCGGGACGAGATTCGACGGGCACTGGAGGCGGAGATCTACTGCCTCAATGTGGAGTCCCCGGCGGAGCTTGCGCGCATCGAGCAGGTGGCGGCGGAACTGGGTTGCCGCGCACCCATTGCCATGCGCGTCAATCCCGATGTGGAGGCCTCGACGCACCCATACATCGCTACGGGTCTGCGCGAAACGAAGTTCGGCATCCCCATGGCCGAAGCCCCGCTGCTTTATGAGCGCGCAGCCCGCAGTCGCCATCTGGAGGTCTTGGGCGTAGCCTGCCATATCGGCTCGCAACTGCTGGACCTGGCACCCATTGCTGAGGCGGCGCGGCGCGTCGTCCAGCTTTATGAAGCCCTCGGGCGCCAAGGCATCCACCTGCAGCATCTGGATCTTGGCGGCGGAGTCGGCATCCGCTACCACGACGAGCAGGCGCCCACGCCCGCCGACTACGCTGCCATCCTGGATGCGGCCCTGGGGGATCTGCCCGTGCGTCGGGTGGTGGAACTGGGGCGGGCGCTGGTGGGTAATGCCGGCGCCCTCCTGACCCGGGTGGAGTACCGCAAGTACAATGGCAATCGGGCCTTTTGCGTCGTCGATGCGGCCATGAACGATCTCCTGCGCCCCAGCCTTTACGGTGCCTGGCACGAGATCTGGCCGCTCGAGCGGCGGGCGGCGGCGCAGGCACCGATGGACGTGGTTGGGCCCGTTTGTGAGAGTGGCGACTTCTTTGCCAAGGCGCGGCCCCTGCCGGCAGATCTTCGGGAGGGTGAGGTCCTGGCCATCCTCGGTGCCGGCGCCTACGGTTTTGCCATGAGCAGCCAGTACAACAGTCGCCCGCGGGCGGCAGAGATCCTGGTACACGGCACCGACGCCCGCGTCATTCGTCGCCGCGAGACCCTGGGTGAGCTGTGGGCCGCCGAAGAGCCCTGCGCCTGAGCGATCCACTCAGGTGGCATGAATTGGCCTTGGTCAATCCCCTTGCATCGGGGTGCAAAAAGTGTATAGTGGGCCGCTCTGTTTCCACGGCACCGAAAGCAGCTACAAGGGGGTCAGTCCTTAAAAGACTGGGAGCGATTAGACGGTTCCAGCAAGGTAGGGCATAAAACCACGTACTGTCTGGGGGTGCACGGGAGCTGCTTCTTAACCTTTTTTTGCTAGTTAGGGGGGGCACCGATGCGCTCATTGGGACATCAAATCGTCGCGGACTTCTATGGATGCGACAGCAGTACCTTGTCGGATGTTGAGTTTGTCACGGACGCCATGCTGGAGGCCGCTCGGCGAGCCAACTGCACCATCGTGACGCAGACCTTTCACCATTTTTCACCCTATGGGGTGAGTGGCGCCGTCATCGTCGCCGAATCCCATCTGGCCATTCACACCTGGCCGGAGTACGGTTATGCCGCGGTAGACGTCTTTACCTGCGGTGACGTGATACAGCCCGAGGATGCCTTGAGTTTTCTCAAGGAGGCCTTTGGTGCCGCGCAGGTCTCCACCATGGAGATGAAGCGCGGACAGGTGGAAATGATGGGCGTTCCGGCCCATGAGCTGCGGGTCAAGCCGCAACTCTGCGCCTGACCTTTACCCATTGAATCCAGGCGGTCCCCCGTGGGCCGCCTTTTCTTTTTCCGCTGGGCTGCGCACAATCGTTGCCGTCTGCCACCACGAGGAGTCCCCATGCGCACAGAACTTTGGTACAGCGAACGTTACGAGGAGCACGGAGCCGCCCTGAGCCTGAAGGTCACCGGCGTTCTGCATCGTGAGCAGAGCCCATATCAGGAAATCGAGATTTTCGAGACCGAGCATTTCGGCACCCTCATGACCCTGGATGGCCTGGTCATGCTCACCGATCGCGATAATTTTCTTTACCACGAGATGATGAGTCACCCCGCCCTGTTCAGCCACCCCAAGCCCGCTCGCGTGCTCATCATCGGCGGCGGCGACTGCGGTACGCTGCGCGAGGTTCTGCGTCACCCGGAGGTGGAGCGGGTGGATCAGGTGGAACTGGACGAACGCGTCACCCGCGTGGCCGAACGGTTTTTTCCGGAGCTTTGCGCCAAGAACGACGATCCGCGCGCCCACTTTTTCTTTGAGGATGGCATCGCTTGGGTGGGCAGGGCCGTAGCGGGGAGTTATGACGTGATTATCGTCGACTCTACGGACCCCGTAGGGCCTGCCGCCGGCCTCTTCTCCGAGGAGTTTTACAGCGCCTGCCTGCGGGCCCTGGGGGAACCTGGGATTCTCGTTGCCCAGACGGAGTCGCCACTCTTGCACGCCCCGTTGATTCGGCAATGCCAGGAGCGGATGGGTGCGGCCGGCTTCGATGCCGTCAATAGCCTGTACTTTCCACAATTCTGTTATCCCTCCGGCTGGTGGAGCGCGACCTTGGGGCGGCGCGGGCTTGCCCTCGACAGTTTCCGGCGCAAGGATGCCGAGGCCATGACGGGGCTGCGTTACTATCACGCCGATCTGCACGCCGCCGCACAGGTTCCCCCCGCCTTCCTCCTACCCTCAGCCTGATGGAATGGGCCACGCGGCCGTTGACCCTGGCGCGTGGCAGAGACTGTCATAATAGTGTAACAATCGTCGGCTATACTCTTGAGCGTCGGGCCTTTGGTCCGCATACATCCACCTCAGTGGAGAGGAGCGTCGCCGTGTCCAGCGTCCCGAGTGCGCGGGCCGTGGGTAGCAGAGGGGTGCCTGGTGAGTCCCGGCCGAGTCCGGAGTGCACGCCGGGACCCCTTTCCTGCAGGTCCGCATCAAGCCCCTCGGGCTGGCCCACGCTGGTGCGCTCCTCCGCACTCAATCGCACACTCAGGAGCGTACCATGCCGAGATTACTGTTTGTCTTGCTCACCACACTTTTTCTGAGCCTTGGGACCACTACCGCCTTCGCCCGGGAGCCCGGCGCCGATCTGCCCTTCCTGAGCCGTTATCCCGGGATGCAGATGGAAACCTACGGCCATTCGGCCTTTGACGAAGTCAACATCCCCATCCGAAAGATCGAATCGGAGAAGAACTGGCGCGCGTATACGGAGCACCTGGAAGGAGAGGTGACCTATATCGAATACTACAACCCCAAAGGACGCTCCTCCCTGGAGATGATGAGCAATTTCCGCCAGGCGCTCCAGAATGCCGGCTTCAAGGTCCGCTGGGAGTGTTCGGCGTCGGCGGGTAACTGCATCGGTAGCGGTTTGCCCAAGGTGGAGGTGTGGCGCGGTACCACGGTCAACGCCGCTGGTACCACGGATAATCGAGAACAGACCGTCTATGAGTGGCTCAATACCGCTCGCGCCCTAACGGCCGAGCACCGCGCCCCCAATGGCGTGCGCACCGTGGTGTTCATCAACCTCACGGACGGCAGCACGCGCTTATTTGCGGTGCAGACCAAGCCCATGCAGACCGGGCTCGTCACCACCAACCTCACGCCCGTGGACAGCGCCGGCATGACCGCGGCTCTTCAGGGCCCGGGCAAGTTCGACATGCACCTGCCCTTTGATTACAACAAGGCCACCCTCCGTCCCGACGCCCTGAAAACCGTCGGCGAACTCGCCCAGACCATGCGCCAGAATCCGCAGCTCTTCATTGGCCTGGATGGGCACACGGACAACATTGGCGGGACCGATTTCAACCAAAAGCTCTCCGAGGCGCGCGCCAATGCCGTGAAGGCAGCCCTCGTGGCCCAGGGCATCGACGCCAGCCGTATTGCTACACGCGGTCTCGGGGCGACTCAGCCTGTGGCGGACAATGCCACCGATGCCGGGCGCGCCAAGAATCGCCGCGTTGAGGTCGTCAATCTCACTCCCGGCTTTGTCCCCGCGACGAGCAGCACCGCGCCAGGGGCCGCCGCTCCCGGTCAGCTTTCCCTGGTCCCCGCATCCGCCCCCGCCGCAGCCAACAACGGCGTCCCGCAGATGCAAGGATCACGGCAGGGTACTGGCGCCTCTGTGCCCAATCCCGCCGGCGATCTCGCCAACCAGGCGGGCTACGCGGCCAAGGACCAGCTGGAGTACGAAGTCCGCTCCGGAGTGCGCAGCCTGGTGCACGGACTCTTCCGCTAGGCGGGGTCGGGGGGCGGCTCGGGCTGCCCCCAGCCCGACGGTCTAGGAATGTACGCACTGGCTGGACGCGAGCGTGGAGGTCTTTACTGGCTGCGTGTTGCGGTTAGGACGAGGTTGTCGCGGTGGATGAGTTCGGGCTCGTCCAGGTTGCCGAATTCGGCTTTGATGGCGTCGCTCGTTTTGCCAAGGCGCCGACGGACCTCGGCGAGGTCGAAGTTGATGAGGCCGCGGGCGACTTCCTGGCCTTCGGGATCGAGGCAACAGACGAGATCGCCGCGACGGAAATCTCCTTCGGCCGCGCGCACCCCCACGGGCAGGAGGCTGGAACCTTTTTCCAGCAAGACCCGGGCGGCGCCAGCGTCCAGATGCAAGGTGCCACGGGGCCGCAGCTGCCCGGCCAACCAGCGTTTACGGGCCGCAAGTTTGGGCAGGGCGGGGTGGAAATAGGTACCCAGGGCTTCGCCCGCCCAGAGGCGCAAGAGTACGTTCTCCTGGCGCCCGGCGCAGACGATGGTTGCGGTGCCGGAGCGGGCGGCCCGTTCCGCGGCCAGGACCTTGGTGCGCATGCCGCCGCTGCCGACACCGGTGCCCGCGCCACCGGCCATCGCCAAAAGGGCAGGATCGCCGGCCCTGACCTCAGTCAACAGGCGGGCGTCGGGGTGACGGCGGGGATCGGCGTCGTACAGTCCTTCCTGATCCGTGAGGATGACCAGCAGATCCGCCTCCAGCAGATTGCTGACCATGGCCGCCAGGGTGTCGTTGTCGCCAAAACGCAGCTCGCTGCTGGTGACGGCGTCGTTTTCGTTGATGATGGGCAGGACCCGCATGTCCAGGAGGGTGCGTAAGGTGGCGCGGGCCGCCAGGTGGCGTTGCCGGTCCCGCAGATCGTCGTGGGTAAGGAGCACCTGGGCCCCCACGACGGAGCCTTTATGGAGGAAGTCTTGATAGGTTTGGATCAGCGCGGCCTGCCCGATGCTGGCCGCGGCTTGCAGCTCGTGCAGCCGCTCCGGACGTTGCGTCCAGCCCAGGCGTTCCATGCCGGCGGCGACGGCGCCGGAGGAGACCAATATCAGCTCCAGACCGGCGCGGTGCAGCACCAGCAGTTGCTGCACCCACTGTGCAATGGCCGCGCTGTCGAGGCCTAGACCGTTGTTCGTCAGGAGACTGCTGCCGATCTTCACCACCCAGCGGTGACCCACGGTCCGCGGTCCGTTCATGGTTCCGCTTCCCAGTCGTCCCAGTCTGCGTCTTCCAGGACGTACTCGGCGTTCTCGCCCTCGTCGGCATCGCCCCAGTCCACCTCCCGACTGGGCTCCGGTGCCGGCGGCAGCTCGGGCAGGGCGCGTCCGATCCGTTGGACGAGTTCGGCGCAGCCAAAACCCGTCGCCGCGGAGATGAGGAAGGCGGGCCCTTGCCAGTCCAGACGGCGAAGGATGGAGCGAAACTGCGCTTCGGCCGCTGCCGGTTCCATCAGGTCGGCCTTGTTCACCACCAGCCAACGCGGCCGCTGCGCCAAAGCCGGGCTATAGCGCCGTAGTTCTTCCTCGAGCTCATGAAACTGCATGACCGGATCCGTATCGGGATCGGGCGGTGCCATATCGAGAACGTGCAGGAGGAGACGGGTGCGGCTCAGATGCTTCAGAAAGCGGGTGCCAAGACCAGCCCCCTCGGCGGCACCCGGTATGAGGCCCGGAATGTCGGCGATGACGAAGGATGCCTCGAGGGCCAGACGCACGACGCCCAGGTGCGGGCGTAGGGTGGTGAAGGGGTAGTCGGCCACCTTGGGCCGGGCAGCGCTGACGGCACGGATCAGGGTACTCTTACCGGCATTGGGAAAGCCCAGAAGCCCTACGTCGGCCAGCAGGCGAAGTTCCAGGCGCAACTGCCGCTCTTCCGCGGCCCCGCCCAGTTCGTGTTGACGTGGAGCGCGATTGACGCTGGATTTATACCAGAGGTTACCGTGCCCTCCGCGCCCCTCCGCGACAGACCAGGAGGCGTTGACCCGGGCTGTGCAGGTCGCCCAGGAGTTCTCGGGTGTCCTCGTCAAAGACCAGGGTGCCGACGGGTACGGCAATCTCCAGATCCTTACCCGCCCGTCCGGTCATCTGCCGGCCCGCACCGCCGTGGCCGTTCTCGGCGCGGTAGCGACGCTGATAGCGAAAATCGATCAGGGTATTGAGGTTTTCCCGGGCGATGAGGTAAACGTCGCCACCGCGTCCTCCGTCGCCGCCATCGGGACCGCCGAAGGGAATGAATTTTTCGCGACGAAAACTCACTGCCCCGTGACCACCTTTGCCGGCGGCCACGAATATCCGCACTTCGTCAATGAATTTCATAAGAAAACCCCGCCCCGCGGTGAGCTGGGGCGGGGTCCCGCGTGATGGGCTTTGCTTGGGGCTGGTGCCTCAGTCCGCCCGGACGACACTGACCGTGCGCACATGGCGCGGGCCTTTGCGCTCGAACTGAACGATCCCGTCGCTCAGGGCGAAGAGGGTATGGTCCCTGCCGATACCGACATTGGCCCCGGGATGAAACTGGGTGCCGCGCTGGCGCACGATGATGTTGCCGCCGATCACGGCCTGGCCACCAAAGCGCTTGATACCCAGACGTTTTGATTCGGAGTCGCGGCCGTTGCGGGAAGATCCGCCTGCCTTCTTGTGTGCCATGGTGTCTCTCCTTAGCCTTCGATACCGGTGATGCGTACTTCGGTGAAATACTGACGATGCCCCTGCTGCTTCCGGTAGTGCTTACGCCGACGCATCTTGAAAATGTGGACCTTGGCGGCGCGCCCCTGGGCGAGGACCGTGGCCTTGACCAGTGCGCCGCTGAGCGTGGGCGTCCCGACCCGGGCATCGCTACCCTCGCCCAGCATCAATACCCGATCCAAGGTGAGTTCGCTGCCGGGTTCCGCCTCGATTTTTTCGAGCCGCAGTTTGTCGCCCACCGCGACACGGTACTGCTTGCCACCGTTTTCAATGACCGCGTACATCAGAACCTCCAGCAAAGGGAACTCGGGTATTCCGGAAAAGGCGCGTAGCATAAGGGGAAAAGTCCGAAAGGTCAAGGAGCTTGGGTGAGGGAGCTTGGGCGATGCCCGGCCGGCGTTCCCGTTGTCAGAGCCCTTTCGACGCAGACTCGTGGGTATCTCTGGCCGCCGACTTGCCACGGTTCAGCCGGACCGTGACCGCCGGGCAGCCGGGCAGTCTTCCGTTCCCGGCCGCGTGCCGTGGCTTTCAGCCGGGCACGCCGAGGTCTGCGGCGGTAGCGCTTCGCTCCTCGGCAGCGACGCGGGACCGGCTCGGACCCAGATAGACCCAGGCGGCGAAGAAAAGGAAAACGATGGCGTAGATGTTGGTGGTTCCCAGCACATCGCCCTTGTTGGCCGTTGCTCCAGGGAGGTAGGGACCGCCCCAGCCCTCGGCTGTGGTCCATAGACCGATGCTGTAGGCAAGCCCCAGAGGAATCATCCAGCGCAGGCCCCGGCCGAAGAGCAGGGCCAGAGCGATGAGGCTTTCGGCAAGTGCGGCAAAAACGCCAAAGATCATTGGCCCCACCAGCTGGATGAGGGCGATGAAAAAGGCGATATAGGCAACGATCCAGGCGGGTTCTCCCGGCTCTGCCTGCTGCAGGTAGCTGACAGCGTGCGTCAGGAAGTAGGGCTGCCACTTCCAGAAGGCGTCAAAGGCCCAGAGCAGGCCAAAGAGCAGCCGTGCAGCGCGCATGTGGCCGAGGGAAATGGCCTGGGGGCGTGACCGGGCAAGACTGAGACCCTCCCAGCTGCGTGTCCAGATGACCAGCAGAAAGGCCAAGGCATAGACGATGGCGGTTCCGGGGTCCGTGGCACCGGCGGTGTATGGCCCGCCCAGACCACCCACGGTGCTCCACAGCCAGAGATTGTAGAGGACCCCCACCCAGGCGAGGAAAGGCAGTCCCAGACCGCTGATCAAGGATGCCGCCAGAAAGGCGTCCAGGGCAATGGTAATCCCGGCCACGCGCTCGGCGCCCATGGCCGTGACCCAGTGAACCGTCCAATGACCATAAGCCGCGAGCCAGCTGGGCTGGCCAGCTGCCCAATCCGCCGACAGGCTATCCAGAAAATGGGCGCTGTAGGCAGGATTCATCTGAAGATAGGTATTCACGAGCCAGGCGATGCCGAACAGAATGCGCACCGTGCCAAAAGCGCGACGCAATTCCGTCGAAGGTGTGTAAGCGGAGTTGGGCATGGGTTTTCCTGAGGCTTCCGTTATTGTCCACAAGATGCTACCACGGCCATCCGCAAGCGTCATCTGAATTGGAAAAAACCATGAAATACCTATTGATATCTGAATAACGGAGATAGTTTTGGAGACACGTTCTGGAGCTATTCCGTTGGCATGAGTTTAGGGATCGCGGCGCGAATATGTTGCAGCAGGGTATCGCTGGCACGATCCAGCGGATCGCGATAGAGCACGGCCAGGCGGTGCGGAATCTCGGGAACCAGCTCGCGGGTAACGAGACCCGGCGAAGGTTCACTGTTTTGGGTGGCGCTGACGAAGGCCAGTCCGAGTCCGGCGCGCACGCCATCGCGGATGGCGGCGAGGCCACTGAGCTCGAAACGAATTTCGGGATGCAGACCGAGGTCACGAAAGGCCTGTAGAGCCGCCTCGCGGATGCCAGAGCCGGACTCCCGCCAGATCAGCGTGCTTTCCTGGAGGCTGTGGAGGTGGACCGGGGCCGCGCTGGCGGCAAGGGGGTGCTGAGCCGGTAGCAGCAGGACGATACGGGTACGGAGCAGACATTCCTGTACCCAGCGGGCCTCCCGCGGCTCGGGCAGATCGTCTTCGACGAAGACCAGATCCGCCTCGTCCCGATGCAAACGTGCCTGACGGCTGTTGCTGGTGGTCAGGCGCAGGTGGATACCCGGGTGGTTGCTGCGAAAGCGCGCCAGCGCGCCCGGGAGCAGCAGTTCCGCATTGCTGTTGCTGGCCAGTATGCGTACGGAGCCATGCAGCAGTCCTTCCGTGGACTGGCAGAGATGCTCTGCCTCTTCCAGGGCCAGTTCGATCTCTTCTCCGAGTTTTGCCAGGCGGAGACCCAAGGGTGTCGGAACGATACCGTGGCGAGCGCGCCGGTAGAGCGGCTCCCCAGCTTGTTCCTGGAGCTGTTTGAGGCGGTGTGAGATGGCCGGTTGGGTCAGAAAGAGTCCCTCCGCAGCCACGTGGAGGTTACCGGCCCGCGTCACCCGGGCCCAAAGGAGCAGGAGAGCGGGATCGATACGGTGACGCGTCATGGGGCAGTCCAAGTAATAAAATAAACGAATTTCATGAATCCATATTCGTCATTGGTCTGTTGTATTGCAAGTGTCTATGCTCCATCCAGTCCTTCGCTAAGGGAGTGCTGCATCCATGCGATTGCTGTCCGCCGCCCCCGGTCGGGATCCTCGGGAAATCGTTCGTCACTTCACCCCCAACTGGTTTGCCGCCAACATGGGCACGGGTATCCTCGCGTTGATGCTGGCGGCCTTTCCCTATGGCCACTGGGGACAGCTGGAGATCGCCCGCGGGCTCTGGGCCGTCAACGTCTTCTTCTTCGTCCTGTTCGCTGCCCTGTTCACGGGGCGGGCGCTGTTTTACCCCCGCAGTTTTGCGAAGCTTTTCGAGCATCCGGTGCAGTCGCTTTTCATCGGCGCCATTCCCATGGGATTTGCAACCATCATCAACGGGTTGCTGGATTTTTGGCCGATCACTCCGCAGACCCTCGCCATTGCCCAGGGCCTGTGGTGGGTCGATGTCCTGATGGCCTTGATCTCCGCCTTGCTCATTCCCTTTTTCATGTTTACGGCCCACGAGCACAGTATCGAGCGGATGACCGCCGCGTGGCTGCTTCCCATCGTTCCGCCGGAGGTGAGTGCGGCCAGCGGCGGCCTTTTGGCCCAGCACCTGTCTCCCGCCCTTGCGCGACCCGTGGTCTATGTGAGTTACGTGCTGTGGAGCATCTCCGTGCTCCTGGCCCTGGCGGTGCTGGCCATCCTCCTGCTTCGCCTGACCCTGCACAAGCTTCCCCACCGCGACATGGCCGTGTCCACCTGGCTACCCCTGGGTCCCTTGGGGACTGGCGCCTTCGCCATGCTTACCCTGGGCAAGGCCGATGTCCTGGCTTTTGCAGGGACTCCGCTGGCCTCCATGGCGAACTTCGGCCAGCTGGCGGGTATTCTGGTTGCCCTCGTGCTCTGGGGCTTTGGCCTGTGGTGGATGGTCATGGCCGTCGCCTTCACCCTGCGTTATCTGCGCGAGGGTCTGCCCTTCAACATGGGCTGGTGGGGCTTCACCTTTCCCTTGGGGGTGTTCGACGCTGCCACCTACGGCCTTGGCGAGGTGACGGATTTTGGCCCGCTGACCGTGCTCGGTGCCGTTTTCACGGTGCTGCTGGCGGGGTTCTGGATCGTCGTCACGCAGCGTAGCTTTGTGGGGATGTGGACCGGCGCGCTGTTCCGAGCCCCCTGCCTCTCCGAGGAGACGGGTCTGCCGGCGCCAGCCTGTTCCGAGGGCACTGTGCCTCCCGGGCAGCGGCCAGACCTCATGGCCAGCCTGCGCCGGTAAAGATTCATGGGGTTGCCGCTCCCGACGCGCCGGCGGTGGGCCGTCACCCTTAGACGAAATCCCAGCTGCCCTCGTTGGCCTGCCCAGGTAGTTGCAGGAAATGCAGGCCCTTGCCGTTGATGGCGACTTCCGCCAGAACCTTGCGCCCGCCCTGGTGCGTGTTGAAGAGCAGCATACGCCCATCCGGGGCAAAGCTGGGGCGTTCGCAATTGGCGCCGGCATAGAGCACCCGCAGATCGCCGCCCTGACGATCCATGACGGCCAGACTCAAAATGCCAGCGTCGGCGTGAATGAAGCCGATCCAGCGGCCATTGGGGGAGATCGCCGGTGATACGTTGTAGCCGCCGTTGAAGCTCAATCGACGCACCCCGCCTCCATTTCGGTTCATCTGGAAAATCTGGGCACTACCGTCGCGGTTGGAAACAAAGAGGATGTGCCGCCCGCTGGGGGTCCAAACGGGGCTGGTGTTGACGGTCCCCTCCCGAGTCAGGACCCGTTCCTGGCCGTCGGCGAGATTCAGTCGGACGATTTCCGTACGACCATGGCCCCAGACGCGGGCAAAGGCCAAGTAGTGGCCCCCGGGGGAATAGGCTGGCGCGCTCTGCGCCGCCCCATGCCCCGGTACCTCGCGTCGCTGGCCGTTGCGCAAATTCTGGATATAGATGACGGAGTGTTGGTGGCGGTAGCTGACATAGGCGAGATGCCCATGCCCCGGCGACCAGGCCGGGGAGATGACGGGGATACGACCACGCAGGACCGTACGCGGATGCCAGCCATCACTGGCAGCCACCTGCAAGCGAAACTGCCCGCCCCGCGCATCGACGAAGGCGATGTGGCCGCGAAAAGGACCGGGATGGCCGGTGACGGCACGATACACGAGATTGGCGACGTCCTGGCCCATCTGGTGATAGCTCGCAGCAGCGCCGCTGAAGCGGCGGGCAGCAATGACCTTGTCGTCCAGGAGATTCACGACATACGCCTGCACTCGGTAATCCTGCCCCGCGCTCTGCACTGAACCGAGGACCAGCGTCAAGGCGCCGGTCTTCGTCCAGGCGGTGGAGGAAAGACCCCTGACCGCGTGCGGGTCCGCCGGATAGAGGTCCGGCGCGATGACGTGAAAATAGCCGCTGTAACGCAGATCCTGGCGCACGATCTGGGCAATGGATGGCTGACCTGCCGGACCCGCGCCAAAATCCGGGACCGCTACGGGATCGCTGCTGCGCACGGCCTTGGCCACGTGCACCAGCAAGGTGGCCTGAGCCAGCGGTGCCAGTGCCAGCGTGCCGCACAGCAAGACGGCGCGCGCCAGGAAGGGACGCCGTGGCGGCGTGAGGCGAGGAAGAGAGGAGTTGGCCGACACGATTCAAAGCTCCGCGCGTAAACGATTCCAGAGGGTGCCCAGGGTTCCGGCGGGCTTGGCCGGGGCCGCCGCCAGCAGCGCGGTCTCTCCCAACACCTTGCCATTCAGTTCGAAGCGCATGCTGCCCACGGGCGTGCCCTGTGCCACCGCCCGTCCCCCCAACTGGTCGTAGTGCAGTACGCGCCGGATCTCGTGCGCCTGGCCCTCGAAGGCGCTCACCCACACGGTATGGGCGGCCTCGACCGGGAAGTGATCCGGATCCAGGGCAGCGTCTTTATAGGTGCCAACGATCTGGCCGGCCTTGAGCAATTCGTGATCGTGGCTGAAACGATAGGCGTAATCGAAGAGGCTCATGACATCGTGGACACCCGCAGGCCAGCTTTGGGCACCCATGACGACGGCAATGAGGCGGCGGCCGTGGCGGTCGATGGTGGTATCCATACAGTGACCCGCTGCCTGGGTGTGGCCGGTTTTCAGGCCGTCCACGTGGGGATGCCCAAAGAGGGCTGGATTCCAGCTGCGTTGGGTGATGTGGTTATAGCGGTAGTACTGGATACGGGAGATCTGCAGCACCTGCGGGTAGCGGGCGATGAGATCGCGAGAAAGCTCGGCGATGTTCATGGCCGACAGATGCAGACCTGGATGGGGAAGACCATCCACGTCGGTGTAGTGGGCGCCCGTGAGGCCCAGTTGGGCGGCCGTGGCATTCATCTCGTCCACAAAGGCGGCGCGACTACCGGCCACCGCCTGTGCCAGGGCGACGGCGGCATCGTTGCCGGAGTCGATGATCAGGCCGTGCATGAGCTGATCCACGGTGACGGGCAGGTTGGGCTGGATGAACATGCTCGACCCACCGGTGTGCCAGGCCACCGTGCTCACGGGGATACGCTCGTGCCAGCGCAGGCGCCCATCGGCAAGGGCCTCGTAGCTGAGGTAGGCCGTCATGAGCTTGGTGAGACTCGCGGGCGGTAATTGCAACTGCGGGTTCTTGGCCGCCAGAATCGCTCCCGTGCGGAAATCCATGAGAACGTAGCTTTTTACCCCCGGAAGGGCAGGCGGTGGGGGGACGAGCGCCGGGGTCGCCGACGTCGGCGTCCCGGCCAGCGCCTTTGCCGCCAGACCCGTTGCCAAGATGAGACCTGCCAGCACGCGGCGCCGGCGGGGAGAAGGATGACGCCCAGGCATACGCATCTCCCTCAGTGCCGGGGCAGATGGACGACGACATAGAGACTTTCCTGTCCCTGGCGCACCAGCATGGGAATGGGCTCGTTGCTGGGCAGGTGTTTGACGATCTCTGCCAGTTGTTGGGGGCTCGTCACCTCCTGTTGGTCGATCTGCTGAATGGCCATTCCCGCCGTCAGGCCGATCTCGGCTGCTGGACCTGGGTAGACGCTCTCGATGACCACCCCATGGTGTATACCCAGGGTTTTGCTCTCTTGGGGTCCGAGGGTCGTGACGCGGATCCCCAGGCGGTGGATGTCCGCGGTCTTCACCGCCTCGGCGTGGCGCATCTTTTGGGGCATGACGCCGACCTTGACCTCGATGGTTTCGGGCTTGCCATTGCGCAGGATACCCACCGGTACGGTCTTGCCCGGGCGGGTATCGCCCACCAGCGGCGGGAGTTGGCCGACGCTGTAGATGGGAATGTGGTTGTAGGTAACGATCACATCGCCACTGCGCAGGCCGGCCTTGGCCGCCGCCTCGTGTGGCTGGACCGAGGCGATGAGGGCCCCCACGGGCTCCTTGAGGTGCAGGGCCTTGGCCATCTGCGGGCTGACCTCCTGTACATCCACGCCCAGCCAGCCGAAGGTGAGTTTCTTGTGCTCGAGGAAGGCGTGCACGGCACGCATGGCGGTGTTGATGGGAATGCTGAAGGACAGGCCCATATAACCGCCGTCGTTGGTGTAGATCTGATCGTTGATGCCTACCACCTGACCCTCCATGTTGAAGATGGGGCCGCCTGAGTTGCCCGGATTGATGGGCACATCGCTCTGGATGAAGGGAATATACTCGTCGTCGTGGGGCAGCGATCGGTCCAGGGCGCTGACGACCCCCTGCGTCACGGTGTTGTAGAAACCGAAGGGCATGCCGATGGCGAGCAGCCACTGGCCGACCTTGAGGTCGTTGGAGTTACCGAGTTGCACCGTGGGCAGGTTGTGGGCCGGTATTTTCAGGAGGGCGGTGTCGTAGCGCACCGACAGGCCCACGACCTTGGCCGGGTAGGCGCGATGGTTGGTGAGGGTGACGATGATGTGGTGCATGCCGCGCACCACGTGCCCGGCAGTGACGATGTAGCCGTTGGACGAAATGATGAACCCAGAACCCAGAGCTTCCATCTTTTCCTTCTGAGGCGACTGGGCCCCTGGGAAACCCTGGAAGAACTGGTAGAAGGGAGAATTCTTCGGAAAGGGATTCTGCGTATTCTGGCCGCCGACGATCTTGGTGTCCGAATCGTCGATCTTGACGATGGCATTGCCGTACTGGTCGACGATCGGAGTGAAACTCGGCAGATCCACCAGTTTCTTGGCTTGCGCGGCCTGGGCGACACTGGGGACCGTGACGGGTGCCGAGGCAGAGTGGTCCTCAGCCAGCGCCCAGCCGGCAGCACCGAGGGCAAAACCCATCACCGCCGCACTGACGGCGATCAGCAGGGACCGCGGACGGGGAAGCGAAGTTTTCTGGGACATGGTTGCTAGCTCCTGACGGGTAAGGTGAAGGGACGATCAGCGTTGGTTCCAACGCTGCCAGAGGCGATCCAGGGCAAAGGCGGCGGGCAGCACGAAGGCAAGGACCGCCAGGGTGATGAGCACGATCTCCGCTATCTGCACCAGCACGGCATCAACCCCTTGCCGTCTGCTGCCAGAGCGCGCGCAGCTTTTTCGTCTCGGGTGCGGTGGGCGCGTTGTGGTGCAGGATGATGGCGGTGGTCCGCGCCAGACCCAGAAGATCCAGGCGGCGGTAGGATCGAGCCAGGTAATAGAGCGCCATGTTGCGTGCCGGACTCAACTGATAGTCGCGGATGACCCGTACGCAGCGATTGGCTGCAGCGACAAAGGCATGGCGGACGTAATAGAACTTGCAGATGCGCAGGTTTCGCTCTCCCAGAATGTCGATGATCTTGGCAATGTGCAGACGTGCACTGAGGGCATAAGCCGACTTGGGATAGGTCTTGGCCACGTAGCGGAAGGTCTGCAGGGCCTGGTAATCCGGACGCGGATCGAACTCTGCTCCTTCGATGGCTTGATACTGAGCCAGACCTTTGAGGTACCAGGCATAGTCGACGTGGGGATTGACCGGGTGCGCCTTGATGAAGGCGTCGGCGGCGGCTACCGCCGCCTTTGAGTCGCCCTGCTTGTAGTAGGCATAAGCCGTATCCAGCTGCGCCTGCTCTGCATAGGGACCGTAGGGGTACTCCGCCTGCAGGTTTTGAAAGTCGCGGATCGCACGATCGTAGTCCCCGCTATCCAAGGCCGCTTTTCCGGGTCGGAACATGGCCTGTGCCGACTCTGCATGGTGGTGATGCGGATGCGGGCCGCTGGCACAGGCGGATGCGGCGAGCACCAGGACCGCCGGTAATGCACAACGTATTAGTCTAATGTCTACAGTGTTACTCGGTATGCGACTCATGGGTTTTTGCGGCTCATCCGAATCCGGTATTCTCGTGTGCACACGGCCTGGGTCCCGGCGGCATGTGCATGGCAACGGACTCTTCGACGGTGGTGTCCAAGCGTAAGTTCCCGAGGGCGGTGCTGTGCGCTGGGGAACTCCGTCGCGACTTTTCCGCTCAGAGCGAGCATGTCGCCCTTGCCCCTGTCCCAGCATCCCTTTCGTCGCCGGCTTTTTTGGGCAGTGCTCTTTTTGGTGGTGCTTTTCGTGCTGCTCCTCGGTCGGATCGTGGAGATGGAGATCCTGCACTACCGGCGCTTTCGCCAGATGGCCCAGGCCAACCATAGCGCCATCGTGCCCCTGGCGCCAGCGCGGGGGCCCATTCTGGCCTACCACGGTCAGATATTGGCCGGGAATCGAGCCCGCTATGTCTTGGAGATCATTCCCGACGAGGTGCGCCATCTGCACGCGACCCTGACCGATCTCGCGAAACGCTTCCCCATTTCGCGGCAGCGCATAGCGCACCTCCTGGCAACCCTGGACGACAAGCCCGCCTATCTGCCGCGCTTGCTGATGGCGCACATGAGCCGGGCCGAGATGGCGCGCTTTGCCGTACGCGAGCAGGATTTCCCTGGCGTCAGTCTGGCCGTGCGCTGGCATCGCTTCTATCCCTACTCGCCCTTGTTCAGCAGTGTCGTGGGTTACGTGGGACCGGTGACGGCGGCGGATCTGCAGGGTTTCGACCGTCAAAAGTACCTGTACCGGCGACACGTCGGCGTGACGGGTCTGGAATACGCCTTTGAACGAGCGCTGCGTGGGCGCTTTGGTTACCGTATCCTGGAGGTCAATGCCCTGGGTGAGCCCGTAGCGCAGTTGCGGGAGGTTCCGCCTACCCCGGGCGATACCCTGCAGACCACCTTGCGCCTGCGCGTGGAGCGGGCCGTGGCCCGGGTCATGCGCCGATTTCACTATCGCGGTGCCTTGGTCGCCATCAACCCCAACACCGGCGCGGTTCTGGCCAGCGTCAGCCATCCGAGCTTCAACGCCAATTGGTTTGTGAACGGCATCGGCCGCCGCCATTGGCAGGAGTTGTTGCAGCGACCGGGACGGCCCCTGGTGGATCGGGTGGCCCAGGGACTGTATCCGCCGGGTTCCACCATCAAACCCTTCTACGCCTTGCAGGCCTTGCAGGATCGTGTCATCGGTCCCGATTTTCACACCTTCTGCCCGGGTTTCCTGCGGGTGGGTGGGCACGTCTACTGGGACTGGTACCGGGCGGGTTTTGGCGAGACCGGCCTGACCAAGGCCTTGGCCTGGTCCGTAGACGTCTTTTTTTACAAACTGGCCATGAAAATGGGGATCCGGCGTCAGGATCAGGCGCTGTGGCGCTTTGGCTTCGGTCGCCAGGCCCCCATCGACACCCCCGGCAGTAGCCCGGGCTTCGTGCCGACGCCTGCCTGGAAGGAGCGCCGCTTTCACGCGCCCTGGTATACCGGCGACAGCATCATTCTGGGCATCGGCCAGGGCTATCTCTTGGTGACCCCATTACAGCTGGTGCGGGCGGTGGCGGCCATTGCCAATGGCGGCAAACTGCCCTACCTGCACGTGGCCCGGGCGTTGATCGAACCGCAGAGCGGGCGGCGCATCCGCTTGCCCGTGCCCGCACCTACCCGATTACACCTACCGGCCTTTGCCTTGCGCGCCGTACGCCGTGGTATGCGTGCCTGTGTCACCCGGGGAACGTGCAAGGCGGTGTCTTACCCCGGTATTTCCATGGCGGGTAAGACCGGTACCGCAGAGGTTCCCGTGGCCTTCAAGGATGGCCGCACGGTCTATAACGACGATTCGCTGTTCATCGGTTGGGCTCCGTATCGGCATCCTCGTATCGCTGTGGCGGCGGTGGTAGAGGATGGCGGCGCCAATGCCTGGCAGGCCCTGCCCGTGGCGCGCGCCGCTTTCCTCGCCTATCTCAAGCCCAATCTGAAAATCCGAACCTTCACCAACATCGTCGTGAATCCAGCACAGGCCTTTGGCTGAGGGGAACCTCGAGGGGAAAATCTGGTCATAAAACCTTGCCAATAGCCGCAAGCTTCATCATCATCAAAATTTATCGAGGATCCTGTCATCATGTTCTACGCGACCTTTATCGTTTTGGGCGGCCTGTGGGTGGGTGCCGTGTTCTTCGCCATGCGTAGCACCTTTGGTAAAGACACTGAAGATCAGCATCCCCACTGAGCCCGGTCCGCCCCCGACCCGGGAGGATCTCCATTGAAAGTACCCGAACTGATCCAGTTTTCCTGGTGGCAGCGCTGGTCTCGTACCGGTGCGCGTGTGCAGGCGGCATTGCGTCTGGAACACTGGTTTCCGCATGTGCCCATGGCCCTGGCCGTCGGCCTACTGGGCGCCTTGTCGGTGCTGGAAACCCTGCCCAGCCTCGCCAAGGTGTTTCCGGAATTGCAGGTCATCACCCCCACCACCAGTCTGACCCAGGTGCCCCTGCTGTCGGCTCTGGGTACCGTTCCGGAACTGGTTGCCGGGATCGTACTCCTCATCATGGCCTTCGGCCTTTTGTTCCGCTCCCGTTTTTCCTGGGTCATCACCCTGCTGCTTGCCGCGGTCACCCTGGCCCTGCTCGTGCATCAGTTCGGTTGGACCTGGAACGGGATGATGGTCTTCAATGTCGCCATTCTGCTGGCCTTGCTCATCTTCCGAAACCACTTTGCGCGTTCCAGCGTTGCTGCTGGCAGCCTTTTTGCCGTGGTTTCGGTACTGCTCTTGATGAGTTATGCCGTGTTCGGCGCCTATGTGCTAGGGGCCGGCTTCTCTCCCAAGATCAATAATCTGGTGACTGCCCTCTATTTTTCCGTAGTGACCATGTCCACGGTTGGCTACGGCGACATCGTGCCCAAGAGTGAGGATGCGCGGCTTTTTGTGGTGTCCATCATCCTGCTCGGTATCACGGTTTTTGCCACCTCCATCTCGGCGGTGATCGTGCCTCTGGTCAGTGGCCGGATGCAGCGTTTGCTCCTGGGAGAGAAGAAATCCAGACGGCGCAACCATTACCTGCTGGTGGGCGACAATGCCTTGGCTCAGAACACCTATCGCGCCTTGCGTGAGCGCCACCTGCCGGTGCTGGTACTGCTCCCCCATCGCCCGGAGAACCTGTGGATGGAGGAGGCCGATCTCATGATCGGTGATCCCGCCGATCCCGAGGTACTGCGCCAGGCCGGCGCGCTGCAAGCCTTGGGCGTGCTGGCCCTGCGCAGCGACGACAGCGAAAATGCCTTCATCGTGCTGGCCGCCAAGGACCTCGGTATCGACGGCAAGACGGTGGCATCAGTGGATGAAGTGCGCAACCTTGCCCGTTTGCGCAAGACCGGCGTCGATCTGGTCATCGCACCGCAGGTGCTGGGTGGACGGGTGCTGATCCAGAGTCTCAGCGGCCAGAGCTTTGCCGGGGAGGAGATCCTCTCGGGCATGTTCGGCGAAGAGGCTCGGGCGTGAGCGCCGCTCTGGCTCTGTTCATCGTTTTCCTCGCCCTGCTGGGGCTTGCCGTGGGCAGCATCTTTCTGCACGTGCTGCTGTGGATACTGGGCGGTGTGCTCGCGCTCTTCCTATACTTCATTCCGGCGATCGTTGCGGGCGCCCGCCACCACGAGCATACCCTGTGGATCCTCGTTCTCGACATCGTCCTCGGCTGGTCCGGTATCGCCTGGGTGGTACTGCTGATCTGGGCGATTCTCGGCGAGTCGCACTCGGGGCTGCGTAAGCTTCGCGCCGACGGCAAGCCCTTCTCCTGAAGTGCTTTCGGCAAATGCTTGGAGTACCGCCAGCCGCACCCTGGGGCGTGGTTCGTTCAGCCGTTCTCGCGGCTGACGGTAAAGTCGCCAAGACGCAGGCGACGGAGGCTGCGCAGATAGGTGGTTGGACTGCTGGTGGGGGCCATGGGGCCGATCCTGACGGCGTAGCCACGGCCGTGGACGTCTACCAGCTGGGCGGTGCTGATACCGAATTCCTGCAGGCGGCGTTGCTCTTCCCGCGCTCTGTCGAGATCCATGGGATCGGCGGAGATCAGGTACAAAGCCGGTTGCAGGCCAGCGCTCGGCCACTGCCTCGGCTGCGGGTTGCGCTGGCGCCGCTGCCGCTGCGTTCTGGTGGCCGTGTTGGTCGGCGCGACCTCGGGCGCCCGGGCCGTCTCGGGCGCCTCCTCATGTGCGATCACCACGGGCCGCGCGGGATTGCTGGCAAAGGCGTCTTCCACCACAGCCTGCAGGCGCGCCTGGGCGGCTGGCGAAGCATAGGTACTGGGGGGCGCTCCCGTGGACGTGACGGCTGTGGGCTCGGGGGGTGGCATAGTGCTGCGCACGGGGGTCAGTTGTGGGCTGTCGACCGCCGGCATGCCTGGACTGTTGGCGACGGCCTGAATCTGCACGGGGGTGGTGCCCTGTGTGACCATCCCCAGGGCGTGGGCAGTACCCAGGGACAGGTCCATTACCCGACCGGATACGAAAGGGCCGCGGTCGTCCACCAGAACCAGCACGCTACGACCATTGACGAGGTTGGTGACCCGTACGCAGGAAGGGAGGGGGAGCACCCGGCTGGCAGCGGTGAGCGCGTTCTGATGAAAGGCCGTGCCCATGGCCGTGACACTGCTGGATGAGGCACGGTCGTACCAGGAGGCAATGCCGCGCACATCGTAGTTGCGGGCTGTGGTCAGAGGGTGATACCAGTGACCGTTGATTTCATAGGGCTGATTGTAGGCTGCCTGCAAGTCGGGAGACGGTGCGTAGCACACCTGGCCGTTGGAATATGCCGCGCCCACCCGTGCGGCGTGGTAGCCGAAGGTACTGGAGGTAGCGTGGTGCGCCGGCAGGCTGGCGCAGCCGGCAAGCCCAGTGAGCACGATACCAAAGGCTCCGAAGCGCCATAGGGCAATGGGCGATGGTGTCGGCATGGTTCTCCTCTCCCGCACCGGAATTTCTGGATTGTAGGGTGAGCATGATATAAAATTCAAGTCGGATAAAGGCTTATCCGCAACTTTTCCATTGCTTTGCCAGGATGGCGAGCTGGGCTGGCACGTTTCCGGGCCAGGTCCCACACGCGATCCCTGGAGACTATAAATGTTCATGCCGCATATGCCGTCTCGTCTCTTGCCATCCGGGCACTGGGGGCTGTGATGAGGCCCCTTCCTGCCGGGCGGGCGCGCTGGTTCATCGCCATCGTCCTTTTGGGCTTTGCCGCCATCCTCGGGCGCGATTTCGCTCTCCAGATTCAAGACGATCATCGGCTGCGTACCGAGGGACGGATGCGCTACCTGCGGACCCTTCCCCTCAGCAGCCAGCGCGGGCTCATTCTCGGGCGCAACGGAGAACCCCTTGCCGTCAACGTTCCAGCGGTGACGATCTGGGCTGATCCCCGCATCTTGGGGACGGAGCGCAGGCATTGGCAGAGCCTGGCCAGAACCCTGCACTTGACCCTCGCGGAGCTCGCCCAACGATTGCGTTCGGGCGGTGCTGATTTTGCGTACCTGCGGCGTCAGGTGGCGCCACGCCTGGGCCGGGCGGTGCGGGCTTTGCATCTGGCCGGTGTGGGGGTCAGTGTCAGCAGCCGAAGTTATTTTCCCATGGGGGCGATAACGGCTCCCCTCGTGGGGTTCGTCGATGAGGATCATCGCGGCGCCGGTGGTGTGGAAATGGCGTTCAACGGCTGGCTGGCTGGACAGAGCGGGCGTGAACAGGCCTTGCTGGATCCCAGAGGTCAGGTGCTCCAGGTGGCGCGCGTCGAACGCCTGGCCCGTCCGGGCTCACCCATCCGTCTCAGCATCAGTCCACAGATCCAGTACTGGGCCTACGTTGCCCTGCGCGCCGCCCAGAAACATTTTGGTGCCGCCAACGGCTCGGCGGTGGTCATGAATGTGCGTAACGGACAGATTCTCGCCATGGTGAGTGTCCCGAGCTGCAATCCCAACAACCTGGCCAGCTGCCGCAGTTCTGCCGATTTCACCGACAATGCCGTGCACCAGGCCTTCGAGCCGGGTTCGGTCATGAAACCCTTTGCCATCGCCGCCGCCCTTGCCAGCCGCAGTGTTCCGCCAACGGCGCGGTTCAATGTATCGCATCCGCTGTGGATCGGCGGCTACCCCATCACCGACGACGTCCTGCACCACGTCCTCAATATCGAACATATTCTGAAGTACTCCAGTTGCATTGGCACGGCCAAGATCGCCCTGCGGACCCCAAGGCGGGACATCTATCGCATGTATCGTGCGGTCGGCTTCGGTCGCCATCTTGGCCTCGGGCTGTCGGGCGCTACCCGCGGCGTGTTGCCGCCCTGGCAGGACTGGGGCAAGGCGCGACACGCCACCATCGCCATTGGTTACGGTGTGTCGGTGACCACCCTGCAGCTGGCGGATGCTTACGCTGCCATTGCCAATGGCGGTTATCACGTGCGCCCGGAACTGATTCTCGGTGAACCGCTGAAGCGCAAGCGCGTCATGCCCGCCTGGGTTGCCGGCGATCTGCGCCGCTGGCTGCGCAGCGTGGCGGAACCCAACGGCACCGGTATTCTGGCGGCCATTCCGGGGTATCAGGTAGCGGGCAAGACGGGCACGGCGGATATCGCCAATGGCAAGGACGGCTTTTTTCACCACCGTACCAATGCGACCTTCGTGGGTTTTGCCCCAGGGCGCGATCCGCGTCTCGTCATGGCGGTGACCTTGAGAGACAGCGACAAGTTCTGGAATTTTGGTGGAGTGGAGGCGGCTCCGGTATTCCGCGTGACCATGGAACATGCCCTGGAAGAGATGGACGTGCCGCCCCTGTGGTGTGGCAAACGTGTCTGCTCCCTCAAGGCACCGCGCATTACCTTGGCGCAGGCCGAGATCTGGTCCGAAGGTGGCGGTCAGTGATGGGGTGGTAAACGACCGGCCGTCTGCAGGGCGGTCTCGGCAAGTTTTTGCTGGCGCTCCACCCAGCTCTGCAATGCCTTGAGGTCGTTACGGATGAGGCTACCCATGACGGCCAGGGACAGGACGAGCACTGCGAGGGCGGACCACCACAGAAAGCTGGGCATGCCGAAGATGAGGTTGACGAGAAAGACGCCCAGAATGGGTCCGAACAGGAAGAGACTCAGGAGCCACTCCCGGCGCAACACCGTGAGGATGGCGGCCGGACGCAGCAGTTTGGGTTTGAGGGTGGTGTTGTCCTGGGCAACGAGGAGTACGTCGCCGCCTTGTACCAGGAAGCTGGCCTTTTCTCGGGGCGCCTGCTGCAGCGCAAGGTAGAGCTCTGCCTCGGCGCTATCCTCGCCGCGGTGTGCCCGTACCTGCCAGAGATGGCCGCCGGACCGACCTGCGGCAGGTGCCAGGACGATGCCGGGCGCCTGCCACCAGGCCACGGGGTGCGCGTGGTCCAGTTTTCCATCGACCCAGTGGGCCTTCGGGACAGAGTTGGCGGCCCGCTCCGGTGCCTGGCCAGGCACTTTGGACATCAGCGCGTCGTGCAGGTGTAGCCCGGCGGGCAGGAGGGAGGTGGCGGGGTCGGGCTCTGGTACTGCGGAGCCGTCGGGGTGCAAACGTATCCGGCCGGGCACGGTACATTGCCTGGAGGCGGCGCGTAATACCCCGGTTGCGGCGCTGGCGGCGCGCTCTGTTCCTGTGACTTGGAGATGCCGTAGCCGGCGAGACCGCCGATACCGGCGCCAATGGCCGCACCGGCCAGCGGGGAACCGGTCTGATTACCGATCACGGCACCGGCGATACTGCCCAACAGGGCGCCGCCAGCCGTATTGGCGGTGGTACGATCGGAGGCGTAGGGATTATTGGCGCACCCTGCCAGAATCAGGGGCAGGAGTGTGACCAGGGTCCAGCGTGCAGTCTTCATGTAGTGCTCCCTTCAAGATGACCATCGGTGGTTGGATCTGCCAAGGTTCAGAGAATTCCCGTCACCTAGTATACTCGTTTACGTTGGCGCTCGGCGAGTCCCGGATTACGCTGGGTAAATGCACGAGGACTTTATTTTTGGAAAGGAAAGCCCATGAAAAAAACCTTGGTGGGAATGTTTGGCGCACTGTGCCTGTCTGCCGCCCTCACCGGTTGCAGTTCCGCTATCGCTCCGCAAATCAACCCCATACCCTATTACACGTATTATCCAGCTTCCCTGGCGGTGGTGACGCAGGCGGCGGAGCGGGCCCTGCCCGCTGCCGGCATGCAATTCTCGGGCGTCAAGACCGTGGATGCACGTACCACGGAAGTGCGGGGATACACCAGCAGCGGTGACGCCATTCTCATCACCCTGCACAGCGAGGGTGCGGCGGTGACCAAGTTCAGCGCCAAGATCGGCCTCTACGGGCACCTGCGGGAAGTTCAGGAGATCGAGCACTGGATGGGTAAGTATGTGGGCGAAGCGATTGCCAGACCGAACTAATTAATCTAATACCGGCGGTAGACTGGAGGGCTCGCCGCCGTGGTGTGGCCAAAACCTATGTTCCGCATGCTCTGAGGTGGTTGATGCAGGAAGCGGCATCCGTTCGCAAGGTCATCATTGCCGGTCCGGTGGGCTCTGGCAAGACGACGGCTCTGCAGAGCCTTTTCTGGGGTCAGGCGCTGACCACGGATGCCCGCCACTCCGAAGCGGACGGCTCGGTGGAGAAAAAGACGACCACCGTGGCCATGGATTACGGTGTCCTATCCTGCCCGGATCGACCGGAGCGGGTGCACGTCTATGCCATTCCGGGGCAAGAGCGCTTTCAGTTCATGTGGGATATCCTCGGGCGCAATACCGATGGACTCGTCGTTCTCCTGGACGTGCGTCAGCCCGAGCCCATTACCGCGCTGCACCTCTACCTGGACAAGATCCTGCCCCACCTCAAGCGGCCAGCGGTGGTGGTCGGCCTCAACAAGCTCGAGCCGGCAGAGCGCGACCTTCTGCAGATGCCGCCCTACCTGCGTCATGGTGAACTGCGTCTGAGGCTCGCACCGACGGATGTGCGGGATCGTACCCAGGTGCTGGACCTCCTGAAGCTGCTCCTGACCGAGATCGTCCAGAGCGCGGAGACGGGGCAGCAGTTGGCCTGATGGGTCCACCCAAGACCGTTGCAGTGGCTGCTTTTGTCTGAGTCAGAGGTCAGTTTTTTTCGGACCGGCCGGTGCCAATCCGGCGAGAAAGCCCGTCTTCGACTAATCTAACTGGGCCCAAGCCAAACGGACCGGGAAGCATGGATGGATTGATGCTGGTTTTGGAAATCGTGGTCGTGCTCCTGTTGGCGGCGGAGGTGTACATCCGCCTGCGGGCGCGTCGTAAACGTGCCAAGGAGGACGAGCCCGCTTCACCGTCCAAGAGCTCCGCCCCACAATCGGCACCCCCGTCGGCCCCAGTGCCGCCGCGGGCGGATTCCGTGGCCGCTGTGTCCAGTAGCCAAGGGACGGCGGAGGGGATGGAGGAAGCCAGTCTCAGTGCTGACGATCTGCTCAAGGAATCGGCCATCTACATGCAGTACGGACACTACTCCCAGGCGGCCACGGTGCTGCGCTGGTATGTGGACCTGCGACCGGACGATACCCGGGCCATCAATCAGCTCCTGGATGCGTATCTTGCTCTGGAGGATCTGGACGCCTACACCGAGCTTTTGGCAAGCCTTGGCGAGAAGCTCGGCGTGCAGAGCCCGACCTGGTGGCGTGGCAAGATCCACGAGGGCCTCAAGCGCGATCCCGGCAATCTCGAGCTTCTGGTTCTGGCGGAAAAACTGGGTATCCCCATCCCCACACCCGGGGAGGGGGTGGAAGAGCCCATGACGGCGGCCAAGGCCCTGGCCCTGGTATCGCGCAACCCGGACCCGAAGTACGCCATTTCCGTACTCCACGCAGCGATTCTCGAAGAACCCCTGCGCTTACCCCTGTACGCTGAACTCTTGCGAATAACCCACCGCCAGCACGACCTGGAGGGTTTCATCGATGGGCTCATCCTCCTGTTTTTGGCCTTGGGAGACACCATGCGTACCCTCCGCGAGCGGATGCTGAAGGCTGGCCTGAATCTTGGTCCACACCCCCTGTGGCAGACTTTGGAGGAGTGGGACGGCGATCGCGCCAAGCTGCGGGAATTGGCGGCATCGCGCAAGCTGCACATCTCACCCAAGCTTCCGCACTGAGTGGTCCTGGACAGCAAAGGCCCCCGAGGACATCGTCCTTGGGGGCCGAACCGCACTCAATGCGGGCTACCCGGCGTGTGAGGACGACCTGGTGTCGCCCTCACACCGTTTTCAGTGGCGCCGGCGCATGGCCTTTGCCGCAGCGACCATGTGTTCCAGGGCCGGGGTGACCTCGGGCCATTTGCGCGTCTTCAGGCCGCAATCGGGATTGACCCAGAGCCGCTCTGCGGGGACGACGCGCTCGGCCTTCTCCAGCAGATGAACCATCTCGGCTTCCGTCGGTACGCGCGGGGAGTGGATATCGTAAACGCCCGGCCCAATCTCGTTGGGATACTGGAAGTGGGCGAAGGCGTCCAGGAGCTCCATCTGCGAGCGCGAGGTCTCGATGGTGATGACGTCGGCGTCCATGGCGGCGATGGCCGGCAGGATGTCGTTGAACTCCGAGTAGCACATGTGGGTGTGGATCTGGACGTCGTCGGGCGCGACCTGCGCCGAGATGCGGAAGGCTCGCGAGGCCCAACCCAGGTAGTGATCCCAGTCCTTGCGCTTCAAGGGCAGTCCTTCCCGATAGGCCGGCTCGTCGATCTGGATGATGCCGATGCCGGCGTCGATGAGGTCTTTCACCTCGTCGCGGATGGCGAGGGCAATCTGTAGGGCCGTGCGCTCCCGCGGCTGGTCGTCGCGTACGAAGGACCATTGCAGGATGGTCACGGGACCCGTGAGCATGCCCTTCATGGGACGGCTGCTGAGGGACTGGGCGTAGCGTGCCCAATCGACGGTCATGGCCCGCGGGCGGGAGACGTCGCCAAAGATGAGGGGCGGCTTCACGTAGCGGGAGCCGTAGCTCTGGACCCAGCCGTGGCGGGTGAAGGCAAAGCCGGCGAGCTGCTCACCGAAGTATTCCACCATGTCGTTGCGCTCCGGTTCACCGTGCACCAGCACGTCGATGTCCAGGCGCTCCTGCTCCCGCACCACGTGGGCGATCTCCGCCTCCATGGCTTTGCGGTAATCGGCGTCCGAGAGTTCACCCTTGCGGTGCTGCAGGCGCGCCTTGCGGATCTCCGGGGTCTGCGGAAAGCTGCCGATGGTGGTGGTGGGGAAAAGCGGCAGGTGAAAACGCTCCCGCTGCGCCTTGGCACGGACGGGGTAGGGGTTTTTCCGGTGGCCTTCGTCGCTGCCCAAGGCATCGAGGCGCGCCGCCACGGCGGCGTTGTGGATCCGCTGGGAGGAGCGGCGTGAGGCCACCGCCGCCCGGGCGCTCTCCCACGGGCCCTGCACCGCCTCCATACCGTGATCCAGAGCACGGGCGAGCATCGCCAGTTCGTCCAGTTTCTGCACCGCAAAGGCGAGCCAAGATTTCAGTTCGTCATCGAGCTCGGTTTCCTGCTCGAGATCCACCGGGCTGTGCATCAGGCTGCAGGATGGGGCGAGCCAGAGGCGATCGCCCAGGCTCTTGGCGGCGGGTTCGACCAAGGCGAGGGCAGCATCGAGATCGGTTCGCCAGACATTGCGGCCGTCCACCACGCCCAGTGAGAGGATCTTGTCGCTGGGATAATGCTGGAGGAAGGCATCCCGCTGCTGTGCCGCGCGGCGCAGATCCAGATGCAGGCCTGCCACGGGCAGTGCCATCAGCCGCTGGGCGTGATCGGCCACGGATTCAAAGTAGGTAGCCAGGAGGATCTTGGGAGCGGCGCTCTTGCCGAGTTCGGCATAGGCACGATCCAGTGCCTCCAGCCATTCCCCGGGCAGATCCTGGGTCAAGGCTGGCTCGTCCATCTGTACCCACTCCACACCGAGCTCGCGCAGGCGGGCCAGGATTTCGCCGTAGACGGGCAGAAGCTTTGGCAGCAGCGAGAGGCGATCGAAGCCGGCGGGGGCGCTGCTGCCGCCGTGACCACAGCAGGCGCTGTCGTCGTGGTGATGCTGTGGCGCGTGGACCGCCTCAGCGGCCAGATCCTTCTCCTTGCCCAGCCACAGATAGGTGATGGGACCGACGATGACGGGCTTGGGCGCAAGGCCGAGGCCCTGGGCTTCGCGAACCTGCCGGAAGAGCCGCTCGCTGCGCAGGGCAAAGTCCATGCCCTCGTGAAATTCCGGGACGATGTAGTGGTAGTTGGTATCGAACCACTTGGTCATCTCCATGGCCGGCTGACTGCTGGAGCCGCGGGCCATGGCAAAAAAGGTGGCGAGGTCCACTTCCTTGCCGTCGAAGCCATAGCGCGGCGGCACGGCGCCCAGGGTGCAGCTCATGTCGAGCATCTGGTCGTACAGACTGAAATCGCCGACGGGGATGAGTTCAACGCCGCAGGTCTGTTGGATACGCCAGTGGCGCTCGCGCAGCTGGGCGGCGCGGGCCTCGAGTTCCATGCCGTCGATCTCTCCGGACCAGAAGGACTCCAGGGCCTTCTTGAGTTCGCGTTTGTGCCCGATACGTGGAAACCCCAGATTGTGGACCCGAGTCATGCGCTTCTCCTATGCCAAAGTTGCGGCCATGATGCCCCGAGGATAGGGCAATCTCAAGGGGAATTTATTCGGAGGGCCCATGAAGGAAATTCATGGGCAGGGACTCAGTCGAAGCGGAAGCCGCGGTGGATGGCGACGATCCCACCGGAGAGGTTGTGCACGTCCACGCGCGCAAGGCCCGCCTCCTCCATCATCGCGCGGAAGGTCTCCTGATCCGGAAAGCGGCGGATGGATTCCACGAGATACTGATAGCTCTCCCGATCCTTGGCGATCAGCTCGCCAAGACGCGGCAGGATGTTGAAGGAATACAGATCGTAGAGGCTCTGCAGACCCGGCCAGCGCGGGTGGGAGAACTCCAGGACCAGTACCCGGCCGCCCGTTTTCAGTACCCGGTGAATCTCGCGCAGGGCGCGCTCCGGGTGGGTCATGTTGCGGATACCGAAGGCCAGGGTGACGAGGTCGAAGGAGCGATCGGGGAAGGGGAGTTCCTCGGCATTGGCCTCCACGAACTCGACGCCAGCCAGCATCCCCTTGTCCGCCAGCCGTTTTTCGCCCACGGCCAGCATGTCGGGATTGATGTCCGAGACGACGATGCGTCCATGGGGCTGTACCCGTCGATACATCAGTGCCGCCAGATCGCCGGTACCGCCAGCGAGGTCCAGCACCGCCTGTCCCGGTCGCGGACGGGCCAGATCGACGGTGAAGCGCTTCCACAGACGATGGATGCCCAGAGACATGAGGTCGTTCATGAGATCGTAGCTGCCCGCCACACTGCTGAATACGCGGCGGACGCGCGTTTCTTTTTCGGGCTCCGGTACCTCCTGATAACCAAAGTGCGTCAGGGGTACGAGGGCCTGCTCGCTGCCCGTCTGGGATTCGCTCGCATCGTCTTCGGTCATCTCTCGTCTCCGGTCAGGCTGAGCGCAGCAGCAGGCTGCCTTTTTCGCTCAGATAGTTACGAATCTGCTCGGGAAAACCCGGCTGCACCGACGCGGCCACTTCCGGTAGCTCCAGAAGGTGTGCTGCCCACCGCCGCAGTTTGCCCAAGGATTCCCAGCGTGGCAATGGGCGCAGGTTGTGCAGAATTTCCATGCGCATGAACAAGGGCGCGTAGGCGGCATCCACCAGGCTGAAGGAATCGCCGGCAAAGAAAGGCCCGTCGCTGGCGGCGGCCTCCAGACGTTCGAGTTTTTCGAAGAGCTGACGGTGGGCTGCCGTGAAGCGTTCCTCACCCTGCGCCACCATCATCTGGAACTGATCGGCCAGGGCGTCGCCGCCAAAGGCAATCCAGGAGCGATGGCGGGCGCGCTCCAGAGGGTCGGCGGGGTGCAGGGGCGGGGGGGTGGTCTCGTCCAGGTATTCGTTGATGACCTGGGACTCAAAAAGCACGACATCGTCGTCGACGCGCAGGCAGGGTACCTTGCCCATGGGGGAGATCTGCAAGAACCAGTCGGGCTTGTGGGCGAGATCGATGTGGGTGAGGGTGAAGAGCACTTCCTTGTGCAAGAGCGTGATGACCGAGCGCTGAACGTAAGGACACAGAGGGAAGCTGATCAATTCCAGTGTCATAGGATTTCCTCATAAGTTTCAGCCGGTCCCCCGGGCACAGCGGTAGAGCGCCACCTCGCCGAAAAGGTTGGGCAGGAGGCGAATCGCCCAGTTGCTGCGCCGCCGATCGTCCAGCACCACCCGTTGGCGGACCTCGATGCCGTTGGCCTGGCACAGGGCGTCGAAATCGCGAATGGTGCACAGATGGATATTGGGGGTGTCGTACCAATGGTGCGGCAGGGCATGGGTAACGGGCATGTGTCCAGCCACCCCAAGCTGCCACCGAGCCTGCCAGTGACCCATGTTTGGAAAGGTGACGATGCCCTCGCGACCTACGCGCAACATCTCCAGCAGGAGATCCCGGGGATAGCGGACCGCCTGCAAGGTCAAGGATAATACCACAGTATCCACGCTGCCGTCGGCAAATTGGCGCAGACCCGCATCGAGGTCCTGCTGGATGACGGGCAGTCCACGGCGCAGGGCCGCCACCACGCGGCTGTCCTCGATTTCCACACCGTAGCCGGTGACGCCTTTTTCGCGGCGCAGGTAGTCCAGCAGTTCGCCCTCGCCGCAGCCTAGGTCCAGCACCCGGCTACCGGGCTCGATCCATTGGGCGATAATGGCGAGATCGGGGCGTAGGGCGCTCACCGCCCGGACTCCTGGGCAATGCGCTCGAGGTAGGCAGACATGACGGCAAGGTACTGGGGTACGGGCAACAGGAAGGAGTCGTGACCGTGGGCGGCCTCGATCTCGGCGTAGGCTACCTCCCGCCCCGCGCGGTAGAGCGCCTGAACGATCTCGCGCGAGCGTTCCGGCGAAAAACGCCAGTCGGTGCTGAAGGAGATCACCAGTACCGAGGCGCGGATGGGGGCGAAGGCAGCGGCCAGGTCACCGCCATAGGCGGCGGCGGGGTCGAAATAATCCAGGGCCTTGGTGATGTAGAGATAGCTGTTGGCGTCGAACTGCTCGACGAAACGGGAACCCTGGTAGCGCAGGTAGCTCTCCACCTCGAAGTCGACGTCGAAACCAAAGGAAAAGGCCTTGCCGTTGCGGGTATCGCGTCCGAACTTGGCACGCATGGCATCATCGGATAGGTAGGTGATGTGGCCGATCATGCGCGCCAGCGCCAGGCCGCGTCGTGGTTTGGTGCCGTGGGCGTAATAGCGTCCCTCGTGGAAATCGGGATCGGTCATGATGGCCTGGCGGCAGACCTCGTTGAAGGCGATATTCTGTGCGGTGAGCCGTGGCGCGGCGGCGATGACGACGGCGTGACGCAGGCGTTCGGGATAAAGCATCGCCCATTCCAGGACCTGCATGCCGCCGAGGCTGCCGCCGACGACGGCTGCCCATTGGGCGATGCCGAGACGATCGGCCAGTGCCGCCTGGGTGCGAACCCAATCGCGCACGGTGACCATGGGGAAATTGAGTCCCCAAGGCTCACCGGTGGCCGGATCGATGCTGGCGGGGCCCGTGGAGCCGCGGCAGGAGCCGATGAAGTTGCTGCAGACGATGAAGAAGCGATTGCTGTCGATGGGCTTGCCGGGTCCGATCATGGTCTCCCACCAGCCCGGTTTGCGGTCGTCGACGCTATGGTAGCCGGCAGCGTGGTGATCCCCCGACAAGGCGTGGCAGACGAGGATGGCATTGCTGCGCGCGGCATTGAGGGTGCCGTAGGTCTCATAGGCAAGGGTGTAGCCGGGCAGGCTACGGCCGCACTCTAGGGTAAGCGGTTCGGGGAAATCTACCGTCTGGGGGTGTACCAGACCGACGGAATCGGTGGGAATGACAGCGGGCATGGCCATCCTGGTCAACGGAACCGTCGCAGTGTAAAGGTGGGGAAAAACTCGGGCAAGGGCAGCGGCCCACGGGGGCCGCTACTGCAGCACGGCTTAGGAGGACGGCAGAGCTTCGGGGATACGGATCTCGACCCGTCCATCGCGCAACTCGGCCAGGATCCGCGTGCCCTTGGGTAGGTCGCCGAAGAGGATATGCTCGGCCAGGGGCTTCTTGAGGTGCTCCTGGATGACCCGTGCCATGGGCCGGGCGCCCATCTGCGGGTCGTAGCCGCGGTCGGCGAGCCACTGGCGCAGCTCCGGCTGGACCTCCAGACTGTAGTCCTTTTGCAGGAGCTGTTCGTCCAATTCCATGAGGAACTTGTCCACCACATGCAGAACGTGCTCTCGACTCAAGGGGGCGAAGGGAACGACGGCATCCAGACGATTGCGGAATTCCGGGGCGAAGATGCGCTGGATGCTCTCCATCTCGCGACCTTCCTCGACACCTGCAGGCGCGACGAAGCCGACGCTGGCCTTGCCCCGCTGATCGGCGCCGGCGTTGGTGGTCATGATGAGGATGACGTTGCGAAAATCCACCGAGCGACCGCTGGCATCCGTCAGCTTGCCGTGATCCATGACCTGGAGCAGGACATTGAAAATGTCCGGATGGGCCTTCTCGATTTCGTCCAGGAGCAGGACCGCGTGGGGATGCTGATTGACGGCCTCGGTGAGCTGGCCCGACTGGTCGTAGCCCACATATCCGGGCGGTGCACCGATGAGGCGGGATACGGTATGGCGCTCCATGTACTCGCTCATGTCAAAGCGTAGGAGCGGGATACCGAGGAGCGTGGCCAGCTGGCGGCTGAGTTCGGTCTTGCCCACCCCGGTGGGACCGGCAAAGAGGAAGCTGCCCACGGGCTTTTCGTGGTGGCGCAGGCCGGCGCGCGCCATTTTGATGGCGGCGCTGAGTTCGCGGATGGCGCGATCCTGGCCGAAGATCACGAGACTGAGATCCCGCTCCAGGTTTTTGAGAGCGGTGCGGTCGTCCAGGGAGACGTTCTTGCCGGGGATCCGGGCCACCCGCGCCACCATCTCCTCGATATCGTGGACGCCGATGGATTTTTTGCGGCGCGACGGCGGCAACAGGGACTGCGCCGCCCCCACCTCGTCGATGAGGTCGATGGCCTTGTCCGGCAGATGCCGGTCGTGGATGTGTTTGACGGATAGCTCCACGGCGGCGCGTAGGGCCGAATCGGTGTAGCGCAGACGATGATGGCGCTCGAACTGGCCCTTGAGTCCGCGCAGGATCTGCACCGCCTCCTCGGCGCTGGGCTCCGGTACGTCGATTTTCTGGAAGCGGCGGGTGAGTGCCCGGTCCTTCTCGAAGTATTGGCGATATTCCTGATAGGTCGTCGCACCGATGCACTTGAGCTCACCCGAGGCCAGCGCGGGTTTCAAGAGATTGGAGGCGTCCATGGCGCCACCCGAGGCTGCACCGGCACCGATGATGGTGTGGATCTCGTCTATGAAGAGGATACTGTTGGGCTTTTTGCGCAGGGCCTTGAGCACGCCCTTGAGACGCTCCTCGAAATCGCCGCGGTAGCGAGACCCGGCGATGAGGGCGCCCATGTCGAGGGCGTAGATGGTGGCATCTTCCAGAAGCTCCGGCACCTTGCCCTGGACGATGGCACGGGCCAGGCCCTCGACGATGGCGGTCTTGCCCACTCCAGGCTCGCCTACGAAGAGTGGGTTGTTCTTGCGCCGTCGGGCGAGAATCTGCAGCGCGCGCTGCATCTCCGTCTGGCGGCCGATGAGGGGGTCGAGACGCCCGGCACGGGCCATGGCATTGAGATTGCGGGCATAGGCACTGAGCGGGTCCTTGCCCGGCTTCTGTCCCTCCTCACTGCTGACTTCCTCTTCCTCTTCCACGAGCTCATCCTTGCGCATCCCATGCGCGAGAAAATTGACCACGTCCAGGCGAGAGACATGCTCTTTCTGGAGGAAATAGACGGCGTGGGATTCCCGTTCCGCGAAGATGGCCACGAGCACGTTGGCGCCCGTGACCGTGTCCTTGCCCGCCGACTGCACATGATAGAGGGCGCGCTGAATCACCCGCTGAAAGCCGATGGAAGGCTGGGTGTTGACGGTGCCGGCGGTTCCCAGCGAGGGAATCTTCTCCTCCAGGAACTTGCGCAGGTCCCGCTCGAGCTGGCTGCGATTGGCGCCGCAGGCCTCCAGAACCTCACGTCCGCTGGGATTGTCCAGCAGCGCCAGGAGAAGGTGTTCGACGGAGGCGTACTCATGACCGTACTGACGGGCCATCTGGAAAGCCTGATTGATGGATTGTTCCAGCGCTTTGTCGATCATGGCTTACTCCTTTTCCATGGTGCAGCGCAGCGGATGCTGGTGCTGCCGCGCGTCAGCGGTGACCAGGGCGACCTTGGTCTCGGCCATATCGTAAGGATAGACCCCACAGATGCCGCGTCCACTGTGGTGGACCTCCAGCATGATCTGCACCGCCTCCTCATGGGTTTTGTGAAAGTACTGCTGCAGCACCTGGACCACATAGTCCATGGGAGTGAAGTCGTCGTTCAGCAAAAGCACCCGGTAGCGGCTCGGCTCCTTGAGCCGGGGCTCACGTTCCAGCAGGGGCTGGCGATGTTCCTTGCGACTCGGCATACCCACTCCATCGAATCTCCTACGACGCCATTGTGACCCCAGACCCCAGGTGAGGCAAGGTCGCAGGCCGCATCCGGGACCTTGCCCGGGGCGCAAAAAAACCGGGGAGGGAACCCCCCGGCTGGTACTTCGGGATGGGCGCGCCCGCAGGGGCCGCCGCCTTACTTGGTGATGTCGATCTTTGCCTGGCTACGCAGGTCGGAGACAAACTTGGCCGCCTCTTCCTGCTGCAACTGCGCCTTGATGCGATCCTTCATGGCGCTCAAAGGAGGTGGGGTCAAGGGCTTGGTCGCCTGCACCTCGATGATGTGGTAGCCGAACTGGGTCTGCACCGGGCCTACGGGCTTGTCGATGGGAGCCTTCTCGATGGCCTCGGCAAAGGGCGGTACTACCATGCCCGGGACGATCCAGCCCAGCTCTCCACCGTGGGCGGCGCTGGCCTTGTCGATGGAGTATTTTTCCGCCAGCGTCGAGAATTTCTTGCCGGCCTTCAGCTCCGCCAGGATCTTGTCGGCTTCCGCCTTGGTCTTTACCAGGATGTGGCGGACCTCATATTCCTTCTTGCCCATGGCCGCGACGAATTTGTTGTAGGCTGCCTGGATTTCCGACTCAGGTACCGGATGTTCCTTGATGTACTGATCCACGGCCGCGTCGGCCAGGATCTGGCGCTTGGCCAGAGCCAGCCGCTCCTTGACGTCGGCAGACTGGTCCAGATTGTGTTTCATGGCGTACTGGGACAGCACTTCCATGTTGACGAGATTCTGGACCACCTGCTCCCGGGCGTTGGGTTCCTTGGCCAGTTCCGGGCTCATGGACAGGATGGCCTGTACCTGACTGTTATCGATGGCTTGGCCGTTGACCGTGGCCACGGGTGCCGCGAAAACGGGGGCGGCAAAGGTGCCGACCAGGGCGGCGAGGACGATGGAGCGAAGTTTCATGAGCATTCCTTGGGTTAGCGATAGCTCGGCCTATTATCCATAGGCGCGGGGCTTTGGGCAAAGGTTATCTGGGGGACTCCAGTGGTCGCTGCAAGGGCGCTTCGGTATCCCGCCGCCTCGATGTTCCCGCAAGGAGCTCCACCAGGGTCAGGGCGAAATCCAGGGCGGTGCCCGGCCCACGGGAGGTGATCACCGGTCCGTCCACCACTACCGGTGCATCCACCAGCCGATAACTCGGGCACTGCGGGTCGAGGACGCCCGGGAAGGCCGTTACCCGCCGACCCTCGAGTATCCCCAGTTCGGCGAGCAGCCCGGGCGCTGCACAGATGGCTGCAATCCTCTGGCACTGCTGGTGTCGGTCCAGCAGAAAGGCCCGCAGCGAGGCACTGGCCGACAGCGCCTGCACCCCCGCTGCTCCGCCAGGCAGGACGATGAGGTCCCAGGACTCGGAGCGCACCGCTTCCCAGTCGGCATCCGGTACCACGCGCAGTCCCCGGGAGGCCCGCACCGGTGCCGGGCCGATGCCCGCCACGACGACGGTGAAACCTGCCCGGCGTAGGATGTCCACGCAGGTCACCGCTTCCATCTCCTCGAAACCCTCAGCGATGGGGATCACGACCCGTAGATTCATGCAGTCACCTCTTGAATCACACAGCCGTTGGACAAGGTGCCCGGGGTTTTTTATCCGGCCTTACGCGCCGTTACGGCCGGCAGGGGGATGACCATGGGCACCGTCTTGCCGTCCACGTCCACGGGCACGGGCTTGCCCTGGAGCACATCCAGTGCCTCGCGCAGGGTGAAATCCGTCCGTAGGTCGGGTTTGTCGCTGAAATTCGGGGTCTGGTCCTTCTTGGGCGCCGCCGGCGGAGTCGGTTCGAGGATGGTGTACTGCGGCTTCTGGGCGCGACACTGCGCCGGCGCCTTCAGCACTCCCTGGAGTTCCGACTCCCGCAGCAGGTCCTGATCCAGGGCTTCCTGCTCGGCATTGGCGGGACGGATGGCGACGTTGGGCACGATGCCCTCACCTTGAATGGAGCAGCCCAGCGGCGTGTAGTAGAGGGCGGTGGTGAGTTTCAGCGCGCCGCCATCGTCCAAAGGAATGATCGTCTGGACGGAGCCCTTGCCAAAGCTGCGACTGCCCATGACCAGCGCGCGGCCATCGTCCTTGAGGGCGCCGGTGACGATCTCGGCGGCGGAGGCCGAACCGCCATTGATGAGCACGATGAGGGGCGCTCCGTGCAGCGCGTCGGGACCGTGGGCAGTGAAGCGCATGTCGCTGTTGGCCGCCCTGCCTTTGGTGTAGACGATGAGCCCGCGGTCCAGGAAGGTGTCCGCCGTCTCGACACCGGCCCCCAGCACCCCACCGGGATTGTTGCGCAGATCCAGGATGAGGCCCTTCAGGCGTCCGCCCGATTCCTTCTCGAGACGCTCCACGGCACGCCGGGTCTCGACCCCGGTGTTGTCCTGAAACTGGCTGATGCGCAGATACCCATAGCCCGGCGCAAGGAGGCTGGCCCGCACACTCTGGACCTTGATGATGGCGCGGGTGAGTTTGACCGTCATGGGTTTGGCGGCGTGCGGACGCAGCAGGGTCAGCTCCACGGTCGTTCCCACTTTGCCGCGCATGCGGTCCACGGCAGCGCTGAGGCCAAGCCCCTGCACCGCTTTGCCATCGATCTTGACGATGAGGTCACCGCTTCGGATACCGGCCTTGGCGGCGGGGGTGCCGTCGATGGGGGCAATGACCCGCAGTACCCCGTGGTCAGCGGCCACCTCCAGGCCCACGCCACCGAATTTACCGTCGGTGAAGCTCTGCATCTCCTTCAGTTCTTTGGGTGAGAGGTAGGCCGAGTGGGGATCGAGGGCGCTCACCATGCCGCTGATGGCGCCCTCCATCAGCTTCTTGTCCGAGGCGTGATCGACATAGTCCGACTTGATCAGCGAGAAGACTTCGCTGAAGGTCTGGATCTGGCGCAGGGGGATGCTGTTGTCGACTTTGTCCGCAGCCATAGCGGTATGGCCCCAGCCTGCCCCCAAGAGCATGGAGAGGAGGAGTGGCCAGCGCGGGAAGGCCTGGAGCAAACGGGACAGAACCATGGAGAAACTCCTGCGTATCGTATCCCCTCGGGGATACATTCAGTTGTGGATATATCGCAGCGGATCGACCGGATGTCCGCCACTGCGGATCTCGAAGTACAGGCCATCCTGGCCCAGCTCGCCACCGCTGCCAACGGTGCCGATGGCCGTCCCGGTCTGCACCTCCTGACCGACGTGCACATCGGTCTGGCCGAGATGGCCGTATATGGCCAGCACCTTCTCTGCCTGCTGGACGATGACGATCTGACCGTACCCGCGTAACGGTCCGGAGTAGAGGACCATGCCTGGAGCGATGGCGCTGACGCCTGTCCCCGGTGCTGCGCTGAAAGTGATGCCTTGCCAGTTGGGGCCACCCTGCATGCGCGGCGTGCCGAAGCGCGCACCGATGGGGGCCCGTACGGGAGGCGGGAAAGGTCCGTGACCCACGGCCGGAGCGGCGGATGGCGGCGGTGTCGGCACCGATGGCACCGATGGCACCGTGGCGATCTGCGGCGGGGCGACGTGGGTGGTGGGCGACGGCACCTGCGCCTTGCGCGCCTCGCGCTCCACTTGGCGTGCCCGCTCCGCTTCCTCGGCTCGGCGCCGTGCTGCGGCCTCCTCCGCCGCCTTGCGCTGGGCGGCGGCCCGGGCAGCTGCCGCAGCGGCGGCTTTCCGTCGCGCCTCGGCGAGGACCTGCTGCTGTCGATATTCCTTCACCAGACGGGTTACCAGACCGTCCAGTACCTGGGCGTTGGCCTGGAGTTCCTGGATCTTGGCCTTGTCGGCGGCGATGCGATCGGCCAGCTGCTGCTCCAACTTGGCGTGCTGCTGCCGCTGCTTTTCCAGGGTCTGTTCTTGCGTGCGCACCGCCTGGGCCAGTTCCGCCAGATGTTGCTCTTGCCCCTTCAGAGCATTGCGCTGCTTGGCAATGGCGGCGGTGGTGGCCTCGGTGCGGGTGATGAGTTCGCTACGCGCCCGCGCCAGAGCTTGATAATACACACTCAGGCGGCCGATCTGTGCGGGCTTCTCGGTCTGTAGCCAGACGGCAAGCGGTGTGACGCTACCGAGGGTATAGGCGGCGCGCAGCTGTTTGGCAAGGATGTCCTTTTGCTGTGCCAACTCGTTTTTCAACTCGGAGATGCGTTTTTCCAGCGCGTCGATCTTGCCGCGAGTGGTCTGCTGTTCGCTGCGGATCTGCGCCAGTTTCTGCGTGCTCGCCTGAATTTTCTGGTCCAGGGCGGCGATTTCCGCACGAATCTCGGCCTGGCTTTTCTGGGTCGCGGCGACGTGGGCCCGCAGGGCGCCGAGGCTGCTGTGAATGGACTGCAGGCGTTCGCGGCTGCTTTCGATCTTTTGCTGCAGATTGGCTGCTCCGGCCCACGGAATGACGCAGACGAGACCCACGCCGAGGAGCCAGCGGAGCCTGAGGTGAGTCGCCATCAGAGCAGTTCGATCAGGCTATGGCCGCCCATTTCCGGCGCCTTCGGTAGCCCCATGAGGGTGAGCAGTGTGGGGGCGATGTCTTCCAGGGCGCCTCCGGAGCGCAGCCGCGCGGGCCGCCCCAGATAGAGCAGCGGCACGGGATTGCAGGTGTGGGAGGTGTGCGCCTGACCGGAGTGGTCATCGCGCATCTGCTCCACGTTGCCGTGATCGGCCGTGATCAGGACCTCACCGCCTTGCTGACGAATCGCTGCGACGATACGTCCCAGCGCGGCATCCACCGCCTCCACGGCGGCGATGGCGGCGTTCAGATCGCCGGTGTGGCCGACCATGTCGGGATTGGCTATGTTGGCGATGATGACATCGTCCCGGCGCTGCGCGACCCGTTCCACCAGGGTATCCGCCAGCAGCTCCACGCTCATCTGCGGTTGCAGGTCGTAGGTTGCGACGGATGGGGAGGGTATGAGCACGCGCTCTTCGCCGGCGAAGACTTTCTCCTGACCGCCATTGAAGAAGAAGGTCACGTGGGCGTATTTTTCCGTCTCGGCAATGCGCAGTTGCCGGCGGCCGTGCCGCGCAACCCACTCGCCGAAGGTGTTGTGCAGGCGCATGGGCGGGAAGGCGACGGGTACGGCAAAGTTTTCACTGTATTCCGTAAGGGTGACGAAGGCGGCAAGGCGAACCTGCCGGCGCCGCTCGAAGCCGTCGAAGTGCTCCTCGATGAAGGGGCGGGCAATCTGACGGGCGCGATCCGAGCGGAAGTTCATGAACAGGACGCTGTCGCCGTCTGCGACCAGCGCTGGCTCGCCGATACGTGAGGCGGTCACGAACTCGTCGCTCTCGCCACGGGCATAGGCTGCCGCCAGTGCCTCCTCTGCCGTGGCGTAGACCTGACCCTCGCCAAGGGTGAGGAGGTCGTAGGCGGCGCGAATGCGTTCCCAGCGGTGATCCCGATCCATGGCGTAATAGCGGCCGATGAGGGTGGCGAGCCGCGCGCCCGTGGCGTCCAGTTCAGGCTGCAGGCGGGCAAGGGAGGCCGCCGCCGAGCGCGGGGCCGTATCGCGACCGTCGAGGAAGGCGTGCAGGTAGATGCGGGTAGCGCCGCGCGCGTGGGCCAGATGCAAGGCCGCAAAGAGGTGCTCTTCGTGGGAGTGCACGCCGCCGGGCGAGAGCAGACCGACGACGTGGACGGCGCCGCCCCCAGCCACGGCCGCATCCACAGCGCGACAAAGCTCGCCATTACGGGCGAAGCTGCCGTCGCGAATGGCCTGGTTGATGCGCTCGAACTCTTGGTAGACCACGCGTCCCGCACCCAGATTGATGTGCCCGACCTCGCTGTTGCCCATCTGTCCGCGCGGCAGGCCCACCGCGGCCTCCGAAGCCTGCAGCAGGGTGTGGGGCTGGCTCTTCCACCAGGCGTCCCAGTTGGGAGTGTGCGCCTGGGCGATGGCATTGTCTTCGGGTGCTTCACGGTAGCCCCAGCCGTCCAGAATGAGCAGGGCGATGGGGCGGATGGGTTGCGGGTTCACGTAACTCCTCGGGCGGTGGCCGGCCTCGGTTGCGCTTGCGGGATTCTAGACAAGTCCTGGGACCGAGGCTACCAGGGGTTGCAGGTTCCAGATATCGCGATTGTACTCGGCAATGCTGCGGTCGCTGGAAAAGCGGCCGCTGGCGGCGGTGTTGAGCACGCTCTGCCGCTGCCATTCCGTCTGGTCGTGCCAGAGTGCGGCCACGTCGCTTTGGCGGTGCTTGTAGCTGCTGAAGTCCGCGAGCACCATCCAGGGATCCTGAGGTGCCAGCAGGGCGTGCAGGATGGGGTCGAAAATACCCGGCTCGAAGGGATTGAAGTAGCCGCTCTGGATGAGGTCCATCACCCGTTCAAGATCCTCGTCCGCCGCCACCGCCTGGCGCGGATCGTACTGCGGTCGCAGACGGGCCACCTCCTCGGCACGCAGGCCAAAGAGGAAGAAGTTCTCGGGTCCTACGGCCTCGCGGATCTCGATGTTGGCGCCATCCAGGGTACCGATGGTCAGGGCGCCATTCATCATGAACTTCATGTTGCCGGTGCCGGAAGCTTCCTTGCCCGCCGTCGATATTTGCTCCGAGAGATCCGTGGCCGCACAGATGCGCTCCATGACGGAGACGCGATAATCCGGCAGGAAGCAGACCCGCAAGAGGCCCTCGGTATCGGGATCGTCGTTGATGGCGGCGGCGACATTGTTGATGAACTTGATGATCCGCTTGGCCATGAAGTAGCCGGGCGCGGCCTTGCCGGCAAAGAGCACGTTGCGCGGTGTGATCTGGCTGGCCTCGCCGCGCTTGATGCGGTCGTAGAGGTGGATGACGTGCAGGGCGTTGAGCAGTTGGCGCTTGTATTCGTGAATACGCTTGACCTGGACATCGAAAATAGCCTCGGGAATCAGCTCCACTCCCGTCTGGGCCCGCACGAGCGCCGCCAGGCGCGCCTTGTTGTTGCGCCGCACTTCGGCCCAATGGGCCCGGAACTGCGGGTCGTCCGCTGCGGGGGCCAAAGCAGACAATTGGGCGAGATCTTCCCGCCAGCCCTCGCCGATACGCTGGGAGATCAGCTGCGACAGTTCCGGGTTGGCCCATAGGAGCCAGCGCCTGGGCGTCACCCCATTGGTTTTGTTGTTGAAACGCTCGGGCCAGAGACGGTAGAAGTCGCGGAACAATTCCTCTTTCAGGAGCTGCGTGTGCAGGGCGGCCACGCCGTTGACGGAAAAACTCCCGACCACGGCGAGGTGCGCCATGCGGATCATGGGCTCCGGTCCCTCCTCGATCAGGGACAGGCGTTGCAGAAGCGCGGTATCGCCCGGCGCACGCTGCGCCACCTGGCGCAGGAAACGGGCATTGATCTCGTAGATGATTTCCAGAACGCGGGGCAGGAGATGGCCGAAGAGGCGCACCGGCCATTTTTCCAGGGCTTCCGGGAGCAGGGTGTGGTTGGTGTAGGCCATGGTCCGACTGGTGATGGACCAGGCCTCGTCCCAACCGAGGCCGTGCTCGTCCAGCAAGAGGCGCATCAACTCCGCCACGGCGACACTGGGGTGGGTGTCGTTGAGTTGAAAGCTGTGGCGCTCGGCAAAATCCCGAAAGTCTTCGCCCCGCTCGGCGGTCCAGTCCGCAAGCACATCCTGGAGGCTGGCGGAGGCCAGGAAGTACTGCTGCCGCAGCCGCAGCTCCTTGCCGTTTTCGCTGCTGTCGTTGGGGTAGAGCACCATGCTGATGTGCTCGGCCTCGTTCTTGGCGGCGACGGCCTCGGGATAGGCGCCGGCGTTGAACTCACCGAGATCGAAGATGTCGGTGGCCGCTGCCCGCCACAGACGCAAGGTATTGACGATGCCGTTGCGGTAGCCGGGTATGGGAATATCGTAGGGAACGGCCAAGACATCGCGGGTGTCCACCCAGCGCCGGTGCTCCCGGCCCTGGCCGTCGCGATAGCTTTCGCTGCGTCCACCAAACTGCACCCGTCGGACCCGCTCAGGCCGCTTGAGCTCCCAGGGGTAGCCGTGCTTCAGCCAATGATCCGGTTCCTCGCGCTGCTCGCCGGCATGGATCTCCTGGCGAAACATGCCGTAGGCATAGCGGATACCGTAACCCGTCACGGGCAGCGCCAGGGTGGCGCAGCTATCGAGGAAACAGGCAGCCAGACGCCCCAGACCGCCATTGCCCAGACCAGCGTCCGGCTCCACATCCAAAAGCTCCGGCAGATCCCGACGTTGTCGGTGTAAGGCTTCGCGTGTTTCCTCTTCCAGACCGAGATTCAGCAGGGTGTTGCCCAGGGCGCGTCCGAGGAGGAATTCGAGGGACAGATAGAACGCGCGCTTGCCGCCTTGCTGGCGGCGCAGCTCACTGGTGTGTTTCCAGTTTTGTGCCAGACGATCGCGCAGGGTGAGGCCAAGGGCCGTGTAGACCGCAAGCGGGCTGGCCTGGCCGGCATCCTGACCGAGCCCCAGCTCCAGGTAACGCAGCAGGTCGCGGCACAGGGTGTCGGCGTCGGTCCCGAGGGGTTCCAGGCGACAGGGACGTTCCGATGGGGTGGGCTGACTGGACATGCGAAGCTCCTGGGGTCTGCGTCGGGCCCATGATAGGGTGCCGCACCCGGGTTGGGAAGGGCTGCTCGCAGCCCCCCCGTTGCTGCTGCGGGATAGGGGAAGACACCCCCGCACCCGCTGCTACCAGCAGGAGTGGGCGGTTTGTCCTCAGTCCGCCTGACGGCGGAGGAAGGCAGGGATATCCAGGTCCGAGTAGTCCGGAACGTGCTGCCGACCGCCCGCCGCAACGGCTTGCTGCTCTGCCGCCCGTCTCTGCCCCGTGGGTTTGTCCAGATTGCGCCACTCCTGGGGGGTGCTGGGCGAGACCAGGGCGCCGCGGGCGCGTAGGTTGTCCGTGGCCAGACGGACGGGCTCGCGTTGCAGCCCCGTCGCTACCACCGTCACCCGCAGTTCACCGTCCAGATCGGGATCCAGAACCGTTCCCACCTTGACGTTGGCATCGTCGGCGGCATAGCTGCGGATGAGCTCACCCACTTCCTCGAACTCGCCCAAGGTCAGGTCGGTACCGGCGGTGATGTTGACCAGGATGCCGCGTGCTCCCGCCAGGTTGATGTCGTCCAGCAGGGGGCTACTGGCGGCACGGCTGGCGGCGTCCCGGGCCCGGTTTTCGCCACGGCCACTGGCCGCGCCCATCATGGCCAGACCCATGCCGGACATGACGGTGCGCACGTCGGCAAAATCCAGATTCATGAGACCCGGACGGGTGACCAGCTCGGAAATACCCTGCACTGCGCCCAACAGGATGTTGTCCGCGGCCTGATAGGCATCCTTGAGGCTGACGTTCTTGCCCAACACCGCCAGGAGTTTCTCGTTGGGAATGATCACCAGAGAGTCGACGTGCTGGGACAGCTCATCGATGCCGGCCAGGGCGTGCTGCTGCCTTTTTCTTCCTTCGAAGTTGAAGGGCTTGGTCACCACACCCACGGTGAGGATGCCCATATCGCGGGCGATGGAGGCGACCACTGGGGCGGCTCCCGTACCGGTGCCGCCGCCCATGCCGGTGGTGATGAAGACCATGTCGGCCTTTTCCAGGGCGGCGCGGATTTCTTCACGGCACTCCTCGGCTGCCTTGCGTCCGACTTCCGGGTCGGCTCCAGCCCCGAGACCACGCGTCAACTCGGCGCCCAGCTGGATGGTACGGTTGGCCTGGGAGTGGCGCAGGGCCTGGGCGTCGGTGTTGGCAGAAATGAACTCCACCCCTTCGAGCCCGGCACTGGCCATGTTGTTGACGGCATTGCCGCCGCCGCCGCCGACACCGATGACCTTGATGACGGCGCCTTCCTGTTCACATTCGCTGAGTTCGTACATGTCGGTATCCTCTTGGCTGATCCTGGGTTTGTGGGGATGTTTGGTCTTAACCGAAGCTGGTCTCTACCCACGAGCGCATCTTCCGGAAGACACCGGCAAAGCTCGTGTCCATAGATTTTTCGCGGGTGACCTGGGCGGCTGCGGGAGCCTGAACGGGCTCGGCCTGGCCGCTCAGCTGGTTGTGCAGTCCGTACATGACCAGGCCCACGCCGGTGGCGTGGTTGGGGAGGCGGACCACGCTTTCCATGCCTGGCAGGTGCATGGGCTCGCCCACGCGCACCGGCAGGTGCAGAATTTCCTCGGCCAGTTCGGCCATGCCCTCCAAGCGGCTGGAGCCACCGGTGATGACCACACCCGCTGCCACCAGATCCTCGTAACCGGTGCGGCGCAGTTCCGCCTGGATCAGTTCGAAGAGTTCCTTGACCCGGGGTTCGATGATATCCCCCAGAATACGCCGGGAGATGGTGCGGGGCGGCCGGGTACCCACGCTGGGGACCGGGATCTCATCGTCCATCTCGATGAGATCGCCGAGGGCGCAGCCGTAGAGCTTCTTGATCTGCTCCGCCTCCGCGGGCGGGGTGCGCAGCCCCAGGGCGATGTCGTTGGTGATCTGGTCGCCAGCGATGGGGATGACGGCGGTATGGCGCACGGCACCGTCGCGGAAGATGGCGATGTCCGTGGTGCCACCGCCGATGTCCACGAGGCAGACACCCAGTTCCTTCTCGTCGCTGGTGAGCACGGCATCGGCCGATGCCAGCTGCTCCAGGACCAGATCCTGGACCTGCAGTCCGCAGCGCTCCACGCATTTGCTGATATTCTGGGCGGCACTGACGGCCCCGGTGACGATGTGTACCCGTGCCTCCAGGCGGACACCGGACATCCCGATGGGGTCGCGCACACCCTCCTGGCTATCGATCATGAATTCCTGGGGCAGGATGTGGATGACGTTCTGATCCTGGGGAATGACGATGGCGCGGGCGGCATCCATGACCCGACCGATGTCCTCGTTGCTGACCTCCTTGTTCTTGATGGCGACGATACCGTGGCTGTTGTAACCGCGGATGTGGCCACCGGCGATGCCCACGACGGCGCCGCGGATCTGCACCCCGGCCATGAGCTCGGCCTCCTGAACGGCCCGGGTGATGGCCTGGACGGTGGATTCTATGTCCACCACCACGCCCTTCTTGAGTCCGCGGGAGGGGTGTTGGCCGACACCGATGATTTCTGCCTCGCGACCGCCGCGCGCCTGGGCGACGATGCAGGCGACCTTGGAGGTGCCGATATCGAGGCCGACGATGAGTTCCTGATTGCTGCGCTTCATGTCATTTCTCTCCTTGGGATGTTCCATCCCCTTGTGCCGAACCAGACCTGGCCGCCCCCGGCAGAGCGACCGCAAAACCATTGTCGTAACGTAGATCCATGGTCGCCCCGGCGACCAGATAGGATTTGAGCTGGGGCACCACCGCCACCCAGCGGCGGAGGGTCCCCTGGGGATCCTTCGCGCCCAGCACGAGGCGCACGCCATCGCTGAGGATGCAGCGCCAGCCGCCGCTGGGTACCTGCTCCAATGCCGTCACGCGTATCCCCAGGGGGCTTACGATGCCGTCGAATTCCTTCAGGGTGGCGAGCAGTTCCGTCCCAGAGTCGACCGGCCCGAACAGGCTTGGCAGGTCGGCCGGAATCTCCTTTTCCGGAACCGTGAAGACCGCACCACGGTCCGAGAGCAGTTGACCACTGCCACCCAGCCAGCGCGCAGCCGCCCGATAACGGGTCAGTTGCACGTCCAGGCGATCCGGCCACACCCGCCGGACATCGGCATTGGCTACCCAGGGCAGCTGCATCAGGGCATTCCGCAGCGCGCGCGGATCCATCCACAGAAAACCCTGCTGTAGGTAAGGCCGCAGCACGGCGTTGACCTCGGGCAAGGGGACTTGGGACGACAGCCCCTCGATGTGGATGGTTTCGATGGGCATGAAAGATGGGCTGCGCAGGCTCTGCCAGCCGAGCCATCCGCCCCAGACCATGACCCCAAGGCCAAGCCCCAGCGCCAGTCCCCGAGCATAGAGACGCCAGGGAATGGGTCGGCGGTGCACCGTCGCTTCCGCCGCTGACGCCACCGGCGCCTTGGCCCCGGGCGCACGCCGACGCGGCAGCGCTGCCGGTTCCGTCACGACGGCGCCGTTCTCGGCGCGCCAATGGCGCATGTCGCGCATCACGCTAACCATGATCTTGTCTCCTTTGAGCGGTGCTCACGATCTCCAGACACAGCTTGGTCATGGTCCAGCCCAGGGCTCGGGCAGCCATGGGTACGAGACTGTGATCGGTCATGCCCGGTACGGCATTCAACTCCAGCAAATGGATGCCCCCTTCGGCGTCCACCAGAAAATCCACCCTTCCCCAATCGCGTCCACCAAGTTCTCGAAAAGCCTGCAAGGCAAGCTCCTGCAGTCGCCGTTCCGTGGCGGTGGGCAGACCCGAGGGCAGAAGATACTCGGTATCGTCGGCCAGATATTTTGCCTCGTAATCGTAGAAGGCCCGGTGGGGACGGATGACGATGGGGGGCAGGGTGCGACCGGCGACGATACCCACCGTCGCTTCCAGGCCATCCACGGCCTCCTCCACGAGGATCTCCGAATCCACGGCAAAGGCTTTTGCCATGGCCTCGGCCAGACCCGCGGCGTTCTCCACCCGACTGATGCCAAGACTGGAGCCCGCACGGTTGGGTTTGACAAAGACCGGCCAGCGGGCGATGTGCAACTCGTCCGCGGACGATTGGCCGCAGGGCGAACCGCCTGTGACATGCTCGCGCTGCAGCCATTGGCCACGGGTCGTGGGTAGGCCAGCAGCCTGCCACAGGCGCTTGCTCCGCCACTTGTCCATGGCGAGCGCACTGGCCAGCACTCCACTACCGGTGTAGGGCAGGCCGCTGGCCTCGAGACAGGCCTGTAATACCCCATCCTCACCAAACTGCCCGTGGCAGACATTGAAGACGAATTCTGCGCCACTTTGCGCGAGCTGCTCCTGAATCCGCTGCGGCTCGATATCGATGGCGACCACGCGCACGCCGGCCGCCTCCAGGGCGCGACGTACCGCCGCGGCGCTGGCCAGGGACACCTCCCGCTCCCCCGAGGGGCCACCGCAGAGCAGGGCGATCCGTGGCCATTCAGACATCGTCATCCTCCCCGACAACCCGCATTTCCGGTATCAGCAAAACTTCAAAGCGTCGCCGTACCTCGTTCTGAACCAGCTGCACCAGGGCCTCGATCTGTGCTGCCCGAGCTGCGCCGCGATTGACGATGAAGTTGGCGTGCTGAGGGCTGACTTCGGCATCGCCGATACGCCGTCCCTTGAGTCCCGCCGCTTCGATGAGTCGCGCCGCGTAATCGCCGGGCGGATTGCGGAAGACCGAGCCGCAGCTTGGCCACTGCAGCGGCTGGGTCGCGGCCCGGCGCTCCTGACCGGCGCGCAGGCGCCTCTGCACGGCATCGGCTGCATCGGCGGTGAGCCGCAGGGCGGCGCGCACAAAGCAGTCCGACCCCTGACCCTGCACCTCGCGATAGCCGATGCGAAAGGCCGAGGCGGGTAGACGACGCAACTCGCCACCTGGACTCAGAAGCTCCACCCACTCCACCAGGGACCAGGTTTCGCCACCGTGAGCGCCGGCATTCATGGCCAGGCAACCGCCCAGGGTTCCCGGGATGCCGGCGAGGAATTCCGCACCGGCCAAACCGGCGCGGGCGGCGAAGTGGGCCAGCTTGACCGCACCCACCCCGGTCTCGGCGACGATGAGATCGGGCTCCGTGAGCGCCATGCCCTGCAGACCATGGGCAAGACAGACCACGGTACCGCGCAGGCCGCCGTCGCGCACCAGCAGATTGCTGCCCAAACCCAGCCAATGGATGGGCGGCACGGCAAAGTGGCGTAGGAAATACTGAAGATCGGCCAGATCGTGGGGCAGGTAGAAGCGGTCGGCCGGTCCACCCACCCGCCAGCTGGTGTGCCGGTCCAAGGGCTCGCCCAAGCGCAGACGCCCACCGCTCACGCTTCACCTCCACGGGCAAAGACGGCAGGCCAGAGCCCAGCCCAACGGGCGATGCTACCGGCACCAGCGCAGATGAGGACCGCCCCACGAGGAAGCAGTGGCAGGACGAGCTCGGGATGGTCGAGGGCCGCCGGCAGGTAGTCTGCCGGCCTGCCCGTCGCCGCCACGGCGGCGGCGAGACGGGCGCTGTCCACCCCAGCAATGGCTGCTTCGCCGGCGCCATAGATATCCAGGAGGACACTGCGATCGGCCTTCCCCAGGACCTCGACGAAGTCGGCGAAGAGATCGCGGGTGCGACTGAAGCGGTGCGGCTGGAAGGCGAGCACGATGGGGCGATCTGGCCACATGTCCCGCGCCGCCGCCAGGGTTGCCTCCAATTCCCGGGGATGATGGCCATAGTCGTCGACAATGGTGATCCCGGCGAAATCGCCGAGGATCTCGAAGCGGCGTCCGACCCCGCGAAAATCCGCCAGGGCCGCCTGGATGGTTTCGGCGCGGACCCCGACCTTGCTGGCGATGCCAATGGCGGCGAGGGCGTTGAGCACGTTGTGACGGCCAGGAATGGCCAGTTCCGCGTCCAGCCAGTGGACCGCCTCGCCATCCACCCGGCGCCACACCTCGAAACGGGAGCGCCCACCCACCTGGTGCCAGTGGCGGGCCTGCAGGTCGGCAGAGGCAGAGAAGCCGTAACCCAGCACCGGTGAGCGCAGTTCGGGGATGAGGCCGCGCACCAGGGGATCGTCGGTGCATAGGACCGCAAGACCATAGAAGGGCAGGCGCTGCAGAAACTGAAGAAAGGCGCGGCGCAACTCCTCGAGGCTGCCGCCATAGGTGTCCATGTGATCGGCGTCGATATTGGTGACCACGGCCATGACCGGCGCAAGGTACAGGAACGAGGCGTCGGACTCGTCCGCCTCCGCCACCAGATATTCGCCGTCGCCAAGACGGGCGTTGGTACCGGCGCTCTTCAACAGCCCGCCGATGACGAAGGTCGGGTCGAGGTCGGCTGCGGCCAGGATACTGGCGACGAGACTCGTGGTGGTCGTCTTGCCGTGGGTGCCCGCCACGGCAATGCCCTGGCGAAAGCGCATGAGCTCCGCCAGCATCTCGGCCCGACGAATGACCGGAATCCGTTGTTCCCGCGCCGCCTGCACCTCGGGGTTGCTTTCGGGAACCGCGGAGGAAATGACCACCACATCGGCGCCGCGCACATTGGCGGCCTCATGCCCGCTGAAGATGCGCGCCCCGAGATCCTCCAGGCGCAGAGTTGCGGCGCTGGCACGCAGGTCGGAGCCCGACACAGCATAACCCAGATTGAGGAGGACCTCGGCAATACCGCGCATGCCGCTGCCGCCGATACCCACCATGTGAATCTGCCGCACCCAGTTACGCATGGCAAAGCTCCTCACAGGCTGCGGCCACCCGCTGTGCGGCATCGGTGCGCGCCTGGCCGCGGGCCGCCTCCGCCCAGCGGCGCAGGAGATCGGCATCGGCCAGCAATGGGGTGAGGATGGCCCGGAGACTGGCGCCGTCCAGACCCTCCTGGCGGAGCATACGCCCCGCCCCAGCCCGCTCCAGGAACTGGGCGTTGGCGGCCTGGTGATCGTCCACGGCATAGGGGTAGGGGATCAGCAGGGCACCGAGCCCCGCCGCCGCCAGTTCCGCCACCGTGGCTGCCCCCGCCCGGCAGATGGCCAGATCGGCCCAGCCCAGGGCTGCCGCCATGTCGTCGATGAAGGCCTCCACCCGCGCGACCACACCGGCCTCGGCATAGGCTCTGCGCGTGCTTTCGAGATGTTCGGCACCGGTCTGATGCCAGATCTCCGGACGTTCATCGGTCTCCAAGCCGGCCAGGGCGGCGACGGCGATCTCGTTGAGGACCTTGGCACCACGGCTGCCTCCCAGAATCAGCAGACGCCGTGGTCCGGTGTGCGTCGCCAGCCGCTCCTTTGGTGCTGGCAGTGCGGCGATCTCCGCGCGTACCGGATTACCCACCCACTCTGCCCGCGACCAGGAGGGATGGGGAAAGCCCAGGAAGACCCGTCGCGCCAGAGGTGCCAGCAGACGGTTACTGAGACCCGGGATGGCATTCTGCTCGTGCAGGCACAGGGGGCGACCCAGGGACCAGGCCGCCAGCCCCACGGGTGCCGAGACGTAACCCCCCATGCCCAGGACCACCTGGCTGCGGCAGGCGCGCAGGATCCGCCGCGCCTCCACCGTGGCCCTGCCCAGACGCCAGGGCAGGAGCAACCAGCCCACCAGTCCCTTGCCCCGCAGACCGCGCATGTTCAGGCAATGCAGGGGATAGCTGCGCGCCGGCACGAGTTCCTTTTCCATGCCATTGGGGGTGCCGGCAAAATCCACGTACAGACCGTCCTGGCGCAGGCAGTCCGCCACCGCCAGGGCGGGGAAGATGTGACCACCGGTCCCGCCAGCGGCGATGAGCACCCGGCCGCGGTGGTCGTGTACGGCCCTTGCTTGTTCAGCCATGGGCCACCTCCGCCGATTGCGTGGACTTCGCGGCTTTGCTTGGCGGGTAGCGACGACTCACGGCCAAGACCACGCCCAGGGTGGCGCACAGAAAGACCAGCGCGCTACCGCCGTAGCTGATGAGGGGCAGGGCAAAGCCTTTGGTGGGCAGAGCGCCGAGATTCACGCCCATGGACAGCACCGCCTCGCCCCCGAACCAGGTCAGGGCGCCATAACAGAAAAGCGCATAGAAGGCGTCGCCCGCCGCCGCCGCGCGCCGACCGATGCGGTAGATACGCCAGCTGGCAATGGCGTAAAGGATGGCCAGGGCCCAGACGCCCACGAGGCCCAGTTCCTCGCCGATCACCGCCAGAATGAAATCGGTGTAAGACTCGGGCAGGTAGAAATACTTCATGATACCGTCACCCAGACCCACCCCGAAGATCCCGCCGCGGCCAAAGGCAATGAGGGACTGCACCAGCTGGAAGCCAGCTCCGTAAGGATCGGCCCAAGGATTTTGGAAGGCGGTGATACGCGCCAGCCGGTAGGGTGCGGAGATGGCCAGGAAACCCAGGGCGCCGCCGGCCACCAGACCGGCCAGGAGTACATAGCGCAGGGGCAGCCCACCGAGAAAGAGCAGCACCCCAGTGATGAGGACGACCATGGCATAGGAGCCAAAATCCGGTTGCAGCAGCAGCAGGACACCGAGCAGGCCGAGCACCAGGAAGATGGGCCACAGGCCCTCCTTGAGCCGCCCGAGGAGTTCGCCCTTGCGCACCACATAGCGGGAAATGAAGAGCAGCAGCGCGAACTTCAGAAGCTCCGATGGTTGCAGGCGGACCACGATGAGGTTCAGCCAGCGGTGGGAGCCGTTGACGGACACCCCGATCACCGGCAGGAAGACCATGGCCAGGGTGAGCAGGGATAGCCCCATGAGGGGAAAGGTCATGCGCTCCCAGAAATCCAGATCGATGCGACTGAAAAAGTAGAGAACGGCGGCCGCCAGGACGGCGTAGAGGGCCTGCCGTTCGGCAAAGTAGAAAGCGTTGCCGGTTTCGTGCTCTGCAACGGGTGCGCTGGCGGAGTACACCATGACCAGGCCGAAGCAGAGCAGAACGACGATGATCCACCACAATGTGAGATCGGCGGGTCCGTCTTCCACCAGCCACCAGCTTGGCTTTTTCATGGCGCCACCTCCTCTGCCAGTGTCTGCACGGCAGCGGCAAACTGACGTCCGCGGTCGCGATAGTCGCGGAACATGTCGAGGCTCGCACAGGCCGGCGACAGCAGCACCTGATCGCCTGGCTGGGCCATGGCGGCGGCGGCACGCACCGCTCTGCTCATGCCGCCCTCGCCGATGCGCAGGGTTGGCAGGGAACCGGCGAGAATGGCCTCCAGGATAGCGGCATCCTTGCCCAGGAGCACGGCACCTCGCTGTCCCCGCAGGGCTTCGCGCAGGGGACTGAGGTCCGCACCCTTGGCATCACCGCCCAGAATCAGGACCAAAGGTCCGGGCAGCGCTTGTATGGCGCGCAGACTGGCCCCCAGATTGGTGCCCTTGGAGTCGTCGTAATAGTCCACGCCGCCCACCCGGGCCACCCACTGCAGACGGTGCGGCAGGCCGCGGAAGTCGGCAGCCGCCTGACGTATGGCCGTCTCCGGTAGATTCAGGGCATTGGCCATGAGTGCGGCCGCCAGGACGTTTTCCCCGTTGTGCTTGCCTGGCAGATGGATATCCGCCAAGGGCATGGGTGCGGCGGACGGCCAATGCAGGGCGAGATCGTCCGCCCAAGCGTCCAGCTGGGGCGTGTGCCCGAAACGGCGGATCTCCACACCCGCTGGTGCCTTGGCAGGCAGGCTTTGCAGGGCCGGATCCTCGCCATTGAGCACCAGCGTATCGCCCTCGCCCATGGTCCGGAATATGCGTGCCTTGGCGGCAAGGTAAGCCTCCATATCGCCGTGCCAATCCAGGTGATCGGGGCTGAGATTGAGGATCGCCGCCACCCGGGGACGGAGCGCGTGGCAGTAGTGGAGCTGGAAACTGGACAGCTCCAGCACGTAAAGCTCGGGCTCGGGTGCGCCCGCCTCAGGCAGAAGATCCAGGGCTGGCGTGCCCAGGTTACCCCCCACCGCCACCCGGCGTCCTGCGGCCTTGGCCATCTCGCCGAGCAGGGTCGTGACCGTGCTTTTGCCGTTGCTGCCGGTGATGGCAGCGATGGGCGCCCGGGCCAGGCGTCCGAAAAGCTCGACGTCGCTCCACAAGGCAATCCCGGCCTCACGTGCTGCGCGCAGGGCAGGCAGGGTGGGTGCCAGGCCGGGACTCACCAGGACCAGGTCGGCGCCAAGGAGGGCGTCGGCGCGCAGATCGCCAAAATGCAGCGTACAGCCTGGGAATTCCGCGGCCCAGGGGCGGGCCGAGGCAAGCCCGGCGCGGGTGTCGAAGGCCTTCGGTCGCAGGCCCGCCGCCACGGCCCAACGCAGACAGGACAGACCCGTCTGGCCAAGGCCGAGGATGCGCAGGTCGAGATCGTGTGCAAAGGCGTGCATGTCAGCGGATCTTCAAACTCGAAAGGCCAATGAGGACGAGGATGACGGTGATGATCCAGAATCGCACCGCCACGCGCGGTTCCGGCCAGCCCTTCTTCTCGTAGTGGTGGTGCAGCGGCGCCATGCGAAAGACGCGTTTTCCCGTCAGGCGGAAGGAGGTCACCTGGATCATCACCGAAAGGGTTTCCACCACGAAGACACCGCCCATGATGAAGAGCACCAGTTCCTGGCGGGCGACGATGGCGACGATGGCCAGAGCCGCACCCAGGGCCAGCGCGCCGGTGTCGCCCATGAATACCTCGGCGGGATAGGTGTTGAACCAGAGAAAACCCAGTCCTGCCCCCACCAGGGCGCCGCAAAAGATCAGCATCTGCCCGGCACCCGGTACCCAGGGTACCCCCAGATATTTGGCAAAGACGGCATTGCCCGAGACGTAGGCGAAGATGCCCAGGGCGCCCGCCACCATCACCGTGGGGACGATGGCGAGGCCATCCAGGCCATCGGTGAGGTTGACGGCGTTGGACGTGCCGACGATGACAAAGTAGCTGAAAACGATGAAGCCCAGCCCCAGAGGGATCAGGACATGGGGCACGAAAGGAATGATGAGGCTCGTCTCCACCGGCTTGCTGGCCAGGGCATACAGGGTACCGGCGGCAGCCAGGGCGACCAGGGACTGCAGTCCGTACTTGGCCCGCGCCGAAAGCCCCTTGCTGTTACGCCGCCGCAACTTGCGCCAGTCGTCGATGAAGCCGATGGCCCCGAAGGCGGAAGTCGTGACGATGGCCACCCAGACCAGGGGATTGCCGAGGTCCGACCAGAGCAGGGTGGTGAGGAGCACCACCAACAGGATCAGCGCACCGCCCATGGTGGGCGTACCCTGTTTGACGAGGTGGGTTTCCGGTCCATCGCTGCGCACCATCTGGCCGATGCGATAGCGACGCAGGCGCGCGATCACCCAGGGACCCAGCGCCAGGGACAGGACCAAGGCCGTGAGAATAGCCATCACGCCGCGCAGGGTGAGGTACTGGAAGACGTAAAAGCCGTGGTACAGGCTGCCCAATTGCATGAAAAGGTAGTAGAGCATCAGGATGCCTCCGTGAGCGCGGCTACTACCCGTTCCATATGGGCAGCGCGAGAGCCCTTGACGAGCACGACGGCGTCCGGAGCGAGCATGCTTAGCACCGCGTCGACGAGGGCCTCGCGTTCCACGAAGTGGGTGCCGGCGGGTCCGAAGGCGCGGCTGGTGGTCCGGCTCAGGCTGCCCAGGGTAAAGACGCCATCGATGCCGAGAGCGCGGGCGTGGCCGCCCATCTGCTGGTGATGGAGTTCGGCATCGGCACCCAGCTCTGCCATATCCCCCAGGACCAGATAGCGCCGGCCCGGCTGTTCGGCCAGGACCCGCAGTGCCGCCTCTACCGAGGCGGGATTAGCATTGTAGGTGTCGTCCAGAATGCGGCTGCCGCCTTTGCCCTCGCGCCACTGCAAGCGGCCGGGGGCGGGCGTGAGCGCCTCCACCGCGCGGGCGATCTGGTCCAGACCGAGGTTCAGGGCAAGGGCGGCGGTGGTGGCGGCGAGGACGTTGGCACCATTGTGGCGACCGGACAGCGGGATGCGCAGGCTCACGTTGCCCTGGGGGGCGCGCAGGTCCAGAACGCCGCCTTTGCCCTGTGGGCGCCACTGACCGCGTACCCGCGCGGGACGGTCGTCGAGGCTGAAGCGCCAGACCTCGCCCGGGGCCCGCTCGGCCCAGTAATCGGCATACTCGTCGTCGCCATTGATCACCGCGATCCCGTGCGCCGATAGCCCTTCCAGGATCTCACCCTTGGCCGCGGCAATGGCGGCGATGCTGCCGAGATTTTCGATGTGGGCAGGCCCGGCGTTATTGATCAGGGCAAGGTCGGGCCTAGCCATGCGGGTCAGCACGGCGATTTCCCCGGCGTGGTTCATGCCCATCTCCACCACGGCGTGGCGATGTTCAGGGCCAAGCTCCGCCAGGGTCAGCGGAACCCCGATGTGGTTGTTGAGATTGCCGCGGGTGGCGAGGCACGGGCCGCTCTGGCGCAGCATGGCGGCGAGGATCTCTTTGACGGTGGTCTTACCGCAGGAGCCGGTGACGGCGGCCAGGGATGTACCCAGTTCCCGTCGCCAGGCGGCGGCGAGGACTTGCAGTGCGGCCAGCGGATCGGCCACCAGCACACCGGGCCCGGGACTCGGCCTTTGTACCAAAACGGCGGCCGCGCCGGCCTTGCGTGCCGCCTCGACGAAGTCGTGGCCGTCGAAACGCGGGCCGCGCAGGGCCACGAAGAGCCGTCCCGACAGATGCGTGCGGGTATCGGTGCCGACACCGTGGATTTCCTTTTCCGGGTCGGTTCCCTGAAGCAGGCTACCGCCGGTGCGCTGGGCAATTTCCCTGAGCGTGTAGCGGATCATGGCTGCAATGCCCTAGTAGCCAGTTCGACGTCGTCGCAGGGCCGCTTTGCACCGGCGCTTTCCTGGGTCTGCTCGTGGCCTTTGCCAGCGATGAGCACCCAGTCACCGTGCTCCGCTTCGCCGATGGCTCTGGCGATGGCGGCGGCGCGATCGTGGCAGACCTCGGCGCGGCCCGCCGGCATCCCCGCCAAGATCTCGGCGACGATGGCGGCGGGATCCTCGGAGCGCGGATTGTCGTCCGTCAGCAGGACCCGATCGGCCAGGGCTGCGGCCACTGCCCCCATCTCCGGCCGTTTGCCCCGGTCGCGGTCGCCGCCGCAGCCGAAAACCACCGTGATCCGCCCCTTGGCCACGGTCCGCAGATCCTCCAGCACCTGGCGCAGGGCATCTGGGGTGTGGGCGTAATCGACGAGGACATCGGGCTGCTGCGGCGTCCGCGGCGACAGCCGTTGATAGCGCCCCGGCGGTAGACGCAGGGCCGCCAGCACCTGCGGATCCACGTCCATGCCCAGACCCTCGACGGCGGCCAGGGCAGCCAGGAAATTGCGGGCGTTGGCCATTCCCATGAGCGGGATCCGCAGTGGTCGGGTCCCCGCGGGAGTATCGATGACGAGGAGGGTGGCCCGTGCTCCCGGATGGTATTCGCGCACCCGGTAATCGCCGGCGCCGAAGCCATAGCCCACGATCCGCACATCCGGGTGCAGGTGCGTGCGCAATTCGGCGCTGAAGGGATCGTCGGCATTGAGCACCGCCAGCTGCAGCGCCGGATTGGTGAAGAGTTTGGCCTTGGCGGCGCCGTAGGCGGCCATGCTGCCGTGGAAATCCAGATGATCGCGACTCAGGTTGGTAAAGACGGCGGCCGTGAAAGGTACGCCAGCCACCCGTTCCAAGGCCAGGGCGTGGGAGGACACCTCCATGGCGAGCCACTGCGCTCGGCGTTGGCGCGCTGCCCCCAGCAGGGACCAGAGCTCAACGGCCGCCGGCGTGGTATTGGCCAATGGCTGCAGCGCCGTCAAGGGGCCGGCGCCCAAGGTGCCGATGACCTCGGCGCCAGCGAGCTGAGCGATGAGCCAGGTGACGCTGCTTTTACCGTTGGTGCCGGTGACGCCAATCAGGCCGGGCGCCCGCCCTTGCCAGTGGTACCAGCGGCGCAGGGCTTCGCCCAGGAGCCGTGGTGCCTCGGGATGGACCCAGACGGGCTGACCGTCCACGGTGTCGCGCCGCAATTCCGGCCCCTGGAGCAAGGCCGCGGCGGCACCGGCGGCCAAGGCCTGGGCCAGGAAACGCGCGCCATCGCCGTGGCGGCTGTGGAGACCGACGAAAAGCTGTCCCGGACGCACCCGTCGGCTATCGCTCTCGATTCCGCAGACGCGCACAGCGCCGGCGCCTTCCAGTTCCGGTAGCAGGCTATCCAGCCCTTCAGTGGCGTACATCGCCTGCCCCCTCGGCCCAGAGTTTCTGTTGTACGGCACTGACGCCCGCGGGCGTAGCGGCAAAGGGACGGTCGGGCGCCACACCAAGGGCGCGCAAGGCCGCCGTCATGGTCACCCGAAATACCGGCGCCGCCACGACCCCGCCATAGCGCAGACCGCGCTTGGGGTCGCGGATGGTCACCGCCATCACCAGGCGAGGGTTCTCTGCCGGGGCAAAGCCAACGAAGCTCGTGTTGACACGGCTGTGGTGAAAGCCACCTTTGCCATTGGCCAGCGCCGAGGTGCCCGTCTTGCCCGCCACGGAATAGCCGGGAACCGCCGCCAGAAAGCCGGTACCGCCCGGTGCCACCACCGCCTGCAGCCACTGGCGCAGGAGTGCCGCGGTCTGGGGACGCATGACCTCGGGGCCGGATTCGTCCACCGCGTGGGCGCCGTGGATGAGCGTCGGCCGAAGATAGCGGCCATTCCGGGCAATGGCCGCATACGCCGTTGCCAGCTGCAGGGTGGTGACGGAGATGCCATAACCGTAGGCCATGGCAGCCTGCCGACTCCGATCCCAACCTTGCCACCTGGGGAGATTGCCGGCGGCCTCTCCCGGGAAGCCGATATCGCTGATCCGCCCGAAGCCGGCCCGTTGCAGGGTCCCGTAGAGGGCGGCGGGAGGGGTGCGCAGGGCGATCTGCGCCGCACCGATGTTGCTGGAATACTGCAAGACCTGGCGTAGGTCGAGGGTGCCGTGACGGACATCGTCGCGAATGCAATAGCGCCCGACCCGGTAGCAGGAAGTGGCGACGTCGAAGCGGCTCGTTGGCGCGATACTCCCGGAGTCCAGGGCCGCCGCAATGGCAAAGGGCTTCATCACCGAACCGGGCTCGAAGGTGTGATTGAGGGCGCGGTTATCGTAAAGACTCGCCACATAATCGGCGCGATTGTTGGGGTTGTAGGAGGGATAGCTTGCCAGCGCCAGGATCTCACCGCTGCGCAGATCCATGAGCACCGCCGAGCCGGAGCTGGCATCGGCGGTCTGTACGGCCGCCGCCAGCGCCGTGTAGGCCGTGTACTGCAGGTTGCGGTCGATGCTGAGCACGAGGGTCTGGCCGGTTTTGGCGCGTGCCGGCAGGCTGGCCCAGGCCAGGGTGCGACCGCGGTTGTCCTGCAACCCCGTCGCTTTGCCGTGCTCACTGCGCAGCCAACCATCGTAGCTCATCTCGAGGCCGGCAATGCCGTGCCCGTCCAGATCGGTGAAACCCAGCAGGGGGCCGGTCACATCGGCGTCGGGATAGTAACGACGGTATTCCAGCAGGTGATGCAGTCCCGGCACCTTCAGTGCCAGCACTGGCGCCGCGGCATCCGGCGGCAGCTGACGCGCAATGTAGGCAAAGCGGCTGCCACCCCGATGCAGACGTTGCTGCAGCTCCGCCGGGGAGATGTGCAAGGTTGCCGCCACGGCACGGAAATCGGCCCCGGAGTCGGGGAAAAACCGGGGGTCGGCCCAGAGCGTGGTGGTCGGTACGGACACCGCCAGCACCTGGCCGTGACGGTCCACTATGGGTGCGCGCGCCGGCACCGCCATGGGCAGTTGGCGCAGATAGCGCTGGGCGCCCTCATCGCGCAGTTGTTGATGGCGCACGACCTGCGCGTCGTAAGAAGCCAGCATGGTGCCGCCAAGACCAAGCCCGAGCAAGGTCCACACGGCCCTCGCCCGCCAGACGGGCAAGGAACGGGGACGGATCGGGGTGCGTTGGCGGCTTTGGCTCATGGAGCTTTGACCATCACGATCTGCTGGTTCTTGGGGGCGACCAGCCCGAGCTTCTGCCGGGCAATATCGCCGACGCGGGCGTTGGAGGCCAGGGTTGCCTGTTCCAGTTGCAACTGCCCCCAACGGTTATCCAGGGCGAAGGCCCGCGCCTGGGCCGCCTGCAGCTGGATGAAAACGCTGCGAGAGCTCTCGCGCGCGGCAACGATGCCGAGCAGGGTCAGGGTAATCAACAGGACGAGCGCGATGGTGCTACGACGCACGATGTGGATCTCCTCGCTTCTGCGCGACCCGAAGCGTGGCCGAACGGGCGCGGGGATTGTGGGCGACTTCTTCGGTGCTGGCGCGGCTGGCCCGGCCCAGGGGAAACCAGGGAGCCTCCGGGATCTCCCAGTTGCGCAGGGGCAGATCGGGATCGGGCTGGCGGGTATCGGCACGAAAAAAGCGCTTGACCAGACGATCCTCCAGCGAGTGGAAGCTGATGACCGCCAGCCGCCCGTCTGGGCCGAGGCTGTCCATGGCCGCCGGCAGGAAGGCGCGGATTTCGGCCAACTCGTCGTTGATGTGCATGCGGATGGCCTGAAAGGTACGGGTTGCCGGGTGGATGGCCTGGGCGCGGGCGCGCGGCAGAAGGCCGGCAACGAGTTCCGCAAGTTGGGTGGTGCGGGTCAGGGGTCTCACCGCCCGTTCCCGGACGATGGCGCGGGCAATACGCCGGGCCTCCCGTTCCTCGCCGTAGTCGCGCAGGACCTGCGCAATTTCCGCCGCTTCGGCGGTTGCCAGCCATTGTGCGGCACTCATTCCTTGCTCGGGGTTCATGCGCATGTCCAGCGGGCCATCCCGCAAAAAGCTGAAACCCCTTTCGGGGCGGTCCAGCTGCGGCGACGAGACGCCGAGATCGGCCAGAATGAACTGGGCCTGCCCCGTGCCCATCTCTGCCAGCACCTGTGCCACCCGGGAAAACTCCGCCTGGCGTACGCTGACGCGCTCGTCCTCGGCAAAGCGTGTTCGCAAGAAGGCAATGGCCCCGGGGTCGCGATCGAGGACGAGCAGGCGATCCTGCGCCCCAAGGAGGTGGGCCAGAGCCGCACTGTGGCCGCCCCGCCCACCCGTGGCATCCACCCAGAGGCGCGGACCGGGCTGGCCCAGAAGCGGTGTGCAGGCCGCCAGCACCTCGGCAAGGAGGACGGGCTGGTGGCTGGTATCTGTGTCCTGGGCATCGGTCACAGCACCAAATCGCCCAGACTGGAGAAATCCTCCCGGGCTGCCAGCCAGTTCTCCTGGCTCGCATCCCAGCGCACGGCATCCCAGATCTCGAACTTTTCGATTTGCCCCACCAGCACGACGTCCTTTTCCAGGTTGGCAAACTGCCGTAGACCGGGGGAAAGGAGGATCCGGGCCTGGGCATCCAGGCGCAGCTCCTCCGAGTGGCCAATGAAAAGCCGCTGAAAACGCCGTGCGGTGGGGTTATTGCCGGGCAGGCTGGCCACGCGCTGTTCCAGCGCTTCCCAGTGCGGCAAGGGGTAGGCCACCAGACAGCGCTCTTCCTGCGTCTGGCTGAAGGGGTCGATGGTGACCACCAGCTGGCCGTCGCAGTGGCTGGCGAGCCAGTCGCGGAAGCGGGCCGGGACGCTCAGGCGTCCTTTGCCATCCAGGCTGTGCCGGTGTGTTCCGCGAAACATGGCCTTGAGCTCTCCAGATTATCCCACTTTGACCCACTTTGCCCCACAAAACGGAGATTAGTGGTTGCAGCTTGTCCTGTCAAGGGGAAAATCCGAAGTTTTACGGCATCTTAGAGAGACCTGATAAAGATGTTATCAAGTCGCTTGAGGGAATTCCTGCAAGCTACTCATTCCGATATTGAAGTTTGGAGAGGGGTATGGGTCGAGAGGGGAGTGGGCCGATAAGCCGGGTTCTGTCGTGGGCGACCATTCCTCTAGGCCAGCACTTGCGCACTGGCTCCAGCAGCCTACCCGCGTGCAGCACGGGCCGTGCTATGGCACGCCTATTTGGCCTTGCTCCAGACGGGGTTTACCCTGCCACTTCCGTTGCCGGAAGCGCGGTGCGCTCTTACCGCACCTTTTCACCCTTACCGGCGCTTGCGCGCTTGGGCGGTATCTTTTCTGTGGCACTTTCCGTAGGCTCGCGCCTCCCGGCCGTTAGCCGGCGTCTTGCCCTATGGAGCCCGGACTTTCCTCCCCGGATTGCTCCGCAGCGGTCGCCTGGCCCACTCCGGGGCGGATCATACTCCCTTTTCGCGGAACTGTCCGAATGGCCACACAGCTTCGACTATACTTGAGCTTAAGGTCGCGCGTTGCCGGCGCGCCCCATTCCCGAGCAGAGGAGACGCAAGCCATGATTACGGACAGATTTTTGGATGACGAGCGCAGCCTGCCTTCGGTGGAGCCCATGGAGCGGGTGGTGGCCTGGTCTGTCTTTCGTTCACGGGAGGCGGCCCGGGATCTGCTGGAGCACGTGCACCTGGCGGCGGGTCAGCAACTGGTGGGCGGGCACGCGCGGGACAGCATCGGGCCCTACTGGTGGGTAGGGGTACAGGTCAACGATCTGGACCAATGGGGCAGTCGCGGCGCCATCAATAAGCGCGGTCGCCTGGGCGACTGACCGAGTCCCGCTCGAGGCTCGTCAGCAGTTCGGCGTAGCGTTCAGCCACCTGCCGACGGCGAATCTTCAGCGTCGGTGTCAGGGTGCCATCGACTTCATTGCAGGCCTCGGGCAGGAGGGCGAAGCGACGGACCTGCTCGAAGGCAGGCAAATCGGCCAGGGCAGCGTCGATGTGCTGGCGCAGCAGGCGCTGCACATCCCTTTCCCCCGGCTCCGACCCCAGTTTTTCGTGTACCAGATCCCACTGGGGGTAGACGAGGGCCACCAGGTAGGGAAGGCGGTCACCGAAGACCACGGCCTGTTCGATATAGGGATCGGCCATGAGCCGCATCTCGATCTTCTGCGGTGGGATGTTCTCGCCGCCGGCGTTGACGATGAGGTCCTTCTTGCGGTCGGTGATGTGCAGATAACCCTCGGCATCCAGTTCGCCGATATCGCCGGTGTGCAGCCAACCCGCGTCGAGGGCTTCGGCGGTGGCGCTGGGGTTGTTCCAGTAGCCCATCATGATGGAGGGGCCGCGGACCAGAATTTCGCCGTCCTCCGCCACACGGCCTTCCAGATTGGGCAAGAAGCGACCCACGGAGCCCGGGTGGATGGCGTCCAGAGGGTTGGCGGCGATGACTGGGCTCGCCTCGGTCATGCCATAGCCCTCGACGATGGGGAGACCAAGGTCCAGGAAAAAGGCGGCGATGGCTGGCTCCAGTGGCGCGCCGCCGGAGACGAAATAGCGTAGCTTGCCGCCCAGCTGACGGCGCAGCTTGTCCACGACCAGGCGGCGTGCTAGGGCGCGCTGTCCGGGTAGTACGCGCCCCTTTTCCAGGCCCAGACCGCGGCGCAGCAGGTGTCCGGTCCAGCCGCGACGTTCCATCAGATTGCGCCGCAGGCGCTGATGGAGCAGTTGAAATACGCGCGGTACGGCGATGACGATCTCGGGATGCGCGGCGGCCATGTCCCGCAGCAGGGTCTCCGGCCGCTCGGCATAGGCCACCTCCAGACCGAGCAGATAGGCGCCAAAGTGGCTCGTGCCACGCTCGAACACGTGGGACAGAGGCAGCACCGACAGCACCCGCTGCCCCGCGCGCAGGGGTACGTAGGATAGGAACCCCTCGATGTTGCTCAGAATATTGCCGTGGTTGAGCATGACGCCCTTGGGCCAGCCCGTCGTGCCTGAGGTGTAAACGATGGTGGCGAGGTTCGCGCGTTCGACGCCGGCAAGACGCTCCTGAAAGCGGGCTGGGTTGAGCATTTCGCCCAGGTGTTCCAGATCCGTCCAGCTGCGCAGTTCCGAATGCTCCCCGGATCCCGACCCCCGCAGGAAGATGCGCTCGGCCGCGATCCCCCAGGCTTGTGGCGCCATCCGCGCGTACACGGAATCGTCTTGCAACAGAAGACAGGAGGGCGCGCAGTCCCCGAGGATGTAGTGTAGTTCGCGCTGGCCGAAATTTGGGTAGACCGGTACCGTCACTGCACCAATACTGAGGATGGCGAAGTCCATGATTGCCCAGTCCATGGCGTTGCGCGCCATGAGTAGGACCCGATCGCCGGTGCCCAGACCCAGTTGCAGCAGGCCGCTGGCACGCCGCCGCACCCGTGCCGCGAAATCGGCGGCCTTGGTGGCCACGTACCGGTCACCACTGCGCTCCAGGGCGATGATACCGGTGGGATCCTGCGCACAGCGAGCCAGGAGACCGGCGCCGAGGCTCGGGATGTGGTGGAGAGGGCGCGCCACTTCAGCGCAGGGCCTTCTCGGTGGCGGTCAGACTGCGCTTGAAGCTCTCCATATTGAAGATCCGCTCCATGTAGTCCTGGGTGGCTCTGGCACCCTTGGGCAGCTCCACGCCCAGGGCAGGCAGGCGCCACAGTAGGGGCGCCAGGGCGGCATCGGCAATGGACAGTTCGTCCCCAAAGAGAAAGCGCTGCTGGCTGAACAGGCTGCTCAGGGTGGCAAGCCCCGTGCGCAGGTTTTCCTTGGTCTGCTGGATTTCCTTGCTGCTGTGGCCCGGGCGGTAGAGTACCTCGAACCAGTCGCGCTCGAAGCGCAGCATGCCCACGCGCACCTTGGCGCGGGAGATGGGGTCTACGGGTATCAGCGGTGGGTGGGGGAAGCGCTCGTCCAGGTATTCCATGATCAGCATGGAATCGTAGATGGCCAGTTCTCGATCCACCAGCGTGGGCACTTCGCCGTAGGGGTTCAGTTCCGTGAGATCCTCCGGTTTTTGCGTCAGGTCGACGTCGATGGTCTGATATTCCATCGCTTTTTCTTCCAGGACGAAGCGCACTCGGTGGGCGAAGACGCAGTCGGGGGCCGAGTACAGGGTCATGAGGGTCTTTTTGTTGCTGGGTGTTGCCATCGGCGATTCCTTGAGGTTGGCCAGGGGTACATTTCCATAGACTTCAGCCTCCCATTATACACCGTGGCGGCGCAATGGGGGCGGGCGTCGGGTGGAACAGCGTGTGTTAGGAGATGTGAATTGGCGTTGTCAAGAGCGGTTCTGGGGCGTACACTGCGTCTAAGTTGTATGGAGACAACAGTTGTTGTAGAGTAAAGTGTACAAGCTGCGTCGGGAGGGCGGTCTGGATGATCGCGAAAGGACCAAGATGATTCGCCAAAGAACTCTGAAGAACATGATCTGGGGCACCGGCATCGGACTGCACAGCGGACGCAAGGTGTACCTGGGTCTGCGCCCCGCGCCCGCCAATACCGGCATCGTCTTCCACCGCAGCGATGTGGACGGAGGTGCCTGGATTCAGGCGGATCCGCTCCACGTCGTGGACACGCGTCTGTCCACCAACATCGGCGATGGGCGGATCCGCGTGGGTACCATCGAGCACCTCATGTCGGCCCTCGCCGGGCTCGGTATCGACAATGCCTATGTCGATCTGGACGGTCCCGAAGTGCCCATCATGGATGGCAGCGCCGCACCCTTCGTCTTCCTCATCCAGTGTGCCGGCATCGAGGAACAGAATGCGGCCAAGCGCTTCATCCGCATCAAAAAGACCCTCCGCGCCGAGGACGGCGACCGCTGGGTGCAGCTGGAGCCTTACGAGGGCTTCAAGATCAGCTTTACCATCGATTTTGATCACCCGGTGGTGCGCAACGGCGGACAGCAGGTGAGTGTGGATTTTGCGCGCACCTCCTACCTCAAGGAAGTGGCGCGGGCCCGCACCTTCGGTTTCATGCGCGAGGTGGAAACCCTGCGCAGCATGGGGCTTGCCTTGGGCGGCAATCTCGACAACGCCATCGTGGTGGACGAGTACCGGGTCCTCAACGAGGAAGGTTTGCGCTACACCAACGAATTCGTGCGCCACAAGGTGCTCGATTCCATTGGCGATCTGTACCTTCTGGGGCACCCTCTGCTGGGCCATTTTTCCGGCTACAAGGCGGGTCACGCCCTCAACAACCAGCTTCTGCGTGCCCTGCTGCAGCGCGAGGATGCCTGGGAGTTCGTGGATTACTCCTCGGAAGCCAAGGCGCCTTTTTCCTTTGTGGAGTCTGCGGTACCGGTTTCGGCCTGAGAAGCCAGGGTACGATAGAGACGGCCAAGCGCGGCACCCAGTTCGCCATCGAGGTCGCGGGCGAGGGTGGCGATGGCCGCGGGCGGCTGGGTCAGCCGGATGGGGGCTGGGCGTGGTGGCGGGGGTCTCTGGGCGGCGAGGGGCCAGGGGTGGATCCAGGCCTGCAGGTCCGTGACCGCAGAGTCAGGGTAGCGTTGGTTCCAGCGGCGCAGGATCGTTTTCTGCTGGCGTTTCAGCAGACGTAGCCAGGCGGCCCCGGGGCACATCACCCGTAGGCACCCGGACTGCCAGTCCACCAGCCAGGCCCGCTCCTGCAGTTCCACCGGGAGTAGGGCATTCCAGTCCAGCTGCCTCGCCCGCAGCGCCTGAGCACGCTGGAGCACGCTGAGTGCGGAGGTACCTGCCCAGGACTCGCCCAGGCGACGCGGCTGTCCTCGTTTATCCATCTTCCCCTTTCGTGCTACTCTCGGCCATATTTTTTCCGTGGATGGACAGGCATGCTGGGAAGTATCATCCGACAAGTGGTCGGCAGTCGCAACGACCGACTCATCAAGAAGGCGCGGGCCGTCGTCCTGCAGATCAATGCCCTGGAGGAGCGCTTTGGAGCCCTGAGCGACGCGGAACTGGCAGCGCAGACGGAGCGTTTTCGCGAGCGCCTTGGCCGTGGCGAGAGCCTGGATGCACTCCTCCCCGAGGCCTTTGCCGTGGTCCGGGAGGCGAGCCGACGGGTCATGGGTATGCGCCACTTCGATGTCCAGCTCATCGGCGGCTACATGCTGCACCAGGGCAAGATTGCCGAGATGCGCACGGGTGAGGGCAAGACCCTGGTGGCCACCCTGCCCGCCTACCTCAATGCCCTGGAAGGCAAAGGGGTGCACGTGGTCACGGTCAACGACTACCTGGCCCGACGCGACGCCGAGTGGATGGGTCGGGTGCACCGCTTTCTCGGTCTCACGGTGGGCGTGATCGTCTCCGATCTGGCGACGGAGGAGCGCCGCGCCGCCTACGCTGCCGACATCACCTACGGCACCAACAACGAGTTCGGCTTCGATTATCTGCGCGACAACATGGCCTTCTCCCCCGCCGATCGGGTGCAGCGCGGATTGCACTACGCCATCATCGACGAGGTGGACTCCATCCTCATCGATGAGGCCCGCACCCCCCTGATCATCAGCGGTCCCACCGAAGAGAACACGGATCTCTATCAGCGGGTCAACGTCCTTGCGCAGCAGTTCGTGGCGGAGGAGGACTATACCGTCGACGAAAAGGCGCGCCAGGTCCTGCTCACGGAAGAAGGCATCGAGAAGGCCGAACGCCTGATGTTGGAAAGCGGCCTGCTCAAGGAAGGGAATCTCTACGACATCCAGAACGTCACTCTGGTGCACCACCTCAACCAGGCCTTGCGCGCACACGTGATCTACAAGCGCGAGACGGACTACATCGTGCGCGACGGGCAGGTGTGCATCATCGACGAGTTCACCGGCCGCATGATGACGGGTCGGCGCTGGTCCGATGGCCTGCACCAGGCCGTGGAGGCCAAGGAAGGCGTGCAGGTCCAGAACGAAAATCAGACCCTGGCTTCCATCACATTCCAGAACTATTTCCGCATGTACGACAAACTCGCCGGCATGACGGGCACCGCCGACACCGAGGCCTTTGAGCTCAACCAGATCTACGGTCTCGAAGTCGTGGTCATCCCCACACACCGGCCGGTACAGCGCAAGGATTACGCCGACCTCATCTACCGCACGGCGGCAGAGAAGTGGGAGGCCATCATCGCCGACATCCGCGCCTGCCGAGAACGCGGCCAGCCGGTGCTGGTGGGGACCACCTCCATCGAGCACAACGAATTTCTCTCAGGCCTTCTGAAAAAGGCCGGGATCGCGCATCAGGTGCTCAATGCCAAACAGCACGAGCGCGAGGCGGAGATCATCGCCCAGGCCGGTAAACCCGGGGCGGTGACGGTGGCCACCAACATGGCTGGCCGCGGTACGGATATCGTTCTCGGCGGTAACGTGGAGCAGCAAGTGGAAAGCCTGCGCGCCGCCGAGGACCTTCCGGAGGACGAGCGCGAACGCCGGATCGCAGCGATAAAGCAAGAGTGGCGCGCCATGCACGATGCCGTCATCGCCGCCGGCGGCTTGCACATCATCGGCACCGAGCGCCACGAATCGCGGCGGGTGGACAACCAGCTGCGTGGTCGCGCCGGGCGTCAGGGGGATCCCGGCAGCTCACGTTTTTACCTCTCCCTCGAAGATCCGCTGATGCGCATCTTTGGCAGCGACCGTCTCGGTGGCCTCATGCAGAAACTGGGCATGAAGCCGGGTGAGGCCATCGAGCACCCCTGGGTCACGAAATCCATCGAGAATGCCCAACGCAAGGTGGAGGCGCGTAACTTCGACATCCGCAAACAGCTGCTGGAGTACGACGACGTCGCCAACGAGCAGCGCAAGATCATCTACGCCCAGCGCAACGCCTTCATGGACAGCGACGACCTCAGTGCCGAAATCGAGACACTGCGCGAGGATGTGCTGGATGCCCTGCTGGCGGACTACGCTCCCGAAGGGGTCATGGAAGAACAGTGGGACCTGCCCGGGCTCGAGCAGGCCCTGGAGCGGGTCTTTGCCCAGCATTTCCCGGTGGCGCAGTGGTTGGCCGAGGATCGTGCCCTCAACCACCAGCAGCTGCGCGAGCGTATCCTGGGTGCCGTGCGCGAGGCGGCGCGGGAAAAGGAAGCGCGTATGGGTAGCGAGATGGCCCGGCATCTCGAGAAGAGCATCGTCCTGCAGGTCCTCGACAGCCAGTGGAAGGACCACCTGGCCAGCATGGACCACCTGCGCGAAGGCATCCACCTGCGCGGCTACGCCCAAAAGAATCCGAAGCAGGAGTACAAGCGCGAATCCCTCATGCTGTTCAATGCCATGCTCGCCCGCATACGCGAGGAAATCGTCGCCACCCTGGCACGCGTACACGTGAGCGAGGCTCCAGCCGATGCCGAGGTGGTGGACTGGGCCCAGCTCTTCGCGCCGCGGACCATGGGTGGGCTGCAGTTCCAGCACCCGGATCTCGTGCCCGGCAGCACCGATGGCGCGGACGAGGCCCAGGACCTCATGGCATTGGCGGCGGCGACTGGGGCAGCGCAGCTACCCGTGCACGTCGAGAAAATCGGTCGCAACCAGCCCTGTCCCTGCGGTTCGGGCAAGAAATACAAGCATTGTTGTGGCCGACTGGACTGACGGCGGCGGGGAGAGCAGATGGCAGTCGGACTCGATGCACCCAGTCATGTCTTGCCCGTAACGGGCCTGCGCCTCGGGGTGACGGCGGCGGGGGTTCGCTATGCCGGGCGGCGGGATCTCACCCTGCTCGTTCTGGAGCCGGGGACGACCACGGTGGCGGCCTTCACCCGCAACCGTTTTCGGGCAGCCCCCGTCCTGGTGGCGGAGGAGCATCTGCAGCGCAGCGCGCCGCGGGCGCTCATCGTCAACACGGGCAATGCCAATGCCGGCACCGGAGAGGCGGGTCTGGCGACGGCGCGGGCCAGTTGTGCCGCTGTGGCCGAGGCGCTGGGGATCGCGGCGGAGGCGGTTCTGCCTTTTTCCACGGGCGTCATCGGCGAGCCGGTGGATCTTGCCGGCAAGATCGCTGCGGCCTTGCCGGCCTGTCTTGCGGATCTTGCCGAGGATCGTTGGCTTTCCGCCGCCGCCGCCATCATGACCACCGACACCGTGCCCAAAGCCGTCTCGCGGCAGGTGGACCTGGGCGGCACCAGGGTGACCATCACCGGTATGGCCAAAGGCTCGGGCATGATCCGTCCGGACTTGGCGACCATGCTCGCTTTCATCGCCACCGACGCGCCCGTTGCCCACGCACTCCTGCGCACAGCCCTGGATGCGGCCCTTGCCCGCAGTTTCAATCGGATTACCGTGGACGGCGACACCTCCACCAACGACGCCTGTGTGCTCATGGCAACGGGCACGCTGGCGATACCGCCCCTGGAGTCGGCCGACGACCCGCGCTATGGTCCCTTCTTGGAGGCCTTGGTGGCGGTCATGCAGATCCTTGCCCAGGCCATCGTGCGCGATGGTGAGGGAGCCAGCAAGTTCATCCCCATCACGGTCAGGGGCGGGCGCGACCCCGAGGAATGCCTGCGGGTGGCTTACCGCCTGGCCCACAGTCCCCTGGTCAAGACCGCTTTCTTTGCCTCGGATCCCAACTGGGGGCGGCTCCTCGCAGCCATCGGTGCTGCCGGCGTGGACGACCTGGATGTGGCGCGCGTGCAGGTCTGGCTCGGCGATCTGGCCATCGTCCGGGATGGTGCGCGTCATCCCGATTACCGGGAAGAGCAGGGCAAGGCCGTGATGGCGCGGGCCGAGATCCCCATCGAGGTGGATCTCGGCCGGGGCGAAGCGGCGCAAACCATCTGGACCTGTGACCTCTCCTACGATTATGTCCGTATCAACGCCGACTACCGTAGCTGACGCCAGCGCGGCAGTTCTGGACGTCGCCACGGGGATCCTGCAGGACGCCCATGGCCGCGTGCTGCTGGATCTTCGGCCGGCGGACAAGCCCTGGCCAGGCTATTGGGAATTCCCCGGTGGCAAGATGGAAGCCGGCGAGAGTCCGGAAGCCGCCCTGCACCGCGAACTGGCGGAGGAACTGGGTATCACCGTGCGCGCCGCCACACCCTGGCAGGTGCGCGAATACGCCTACCCCGAGCGACGGGTGCGCCTGCATCTGTACAAGGTGACGGCCTGGGAGGGCCGTGTGCACGGTCGGGAGGGTCAGGAATTGCGCTGGCTGTCGCCGGCGGCGGCAGCGGCCTTGCACCTGCTCCCCGCCAATCGCGGTATCCTTGCCGACCTTTCGGCCGAAGCCCTGCCGTGCCCCCCGCTCTTTTTGATCGCCGATCCCCAGCGCGCAGCGGCGGGGGCCTTTCTGAAGATTCTGGAACAGTCCACCGCGGCGGGCCTGCGGGCCCTCATTCTGCGCATCAAGGGACCCTTGCCCGCGGGTCTGGATGCCGAGACGCTCGCGGACTGGCTTGCAAGGGCGAAAGGGCGTGGCGTGCAGGTATACCTCAACCATCCGGATCCACTGCCGTCGTGGCCGGTGGTCGGGCGCCACTTCACCGAGGCACAGTTGGCGGACTGTGACGCGAGCCCGTCGTCGCCCTTCGGGGTGTCTTGCCACAGCGCCGCGGGGCTCGCTCGGGCCGAGGCCCTGGGCGCCAGCTATGCCTTGCTCTCGCCCCTCTTTCCCACGGCGACCCACCCCCACACCCCCGCCCTGGGGCTGGCACGCTTTGCCGAACTCGCCGCCGCCGTCGCCGTACCGGTCATCGCCCTGGGGGGCATCGACGCCCGCCGCATCCCCGAGGCGCGCCGGGCCGGCGCCCGGGGCGCGGCCGTGCTTTCGGAAATTCTCTCGGCCAGCGATCCGCACGCCGCCACCCAAACCCTGATCCATGCCTGGAACGCCGCCTAGATGCCGCAACTGTCCGTCGTCATACCCCTGTACAATGAGATCGAGAGCATTCCCGCCCTCATCGAGGCCTTGCGTGCTGCCCTGGCGGGGGCCGATGCCGAGGTGATCATCGTCGACGACGGCAGCCGGGATGGCAGTGCCCGGGCCTTGGACGACGCGGCGCAATCCTGGGGCGCGGCGCTGAAGATCCTGCATCTGCAGCGCAACTTTGGTCAGACGGCGGCCATGCAGGCGGGCATCGATGCGGCCCGCGGTGAGGTCATCGTCACTCTGGATGCCGACCTGCAGAACGATCCCCAGGATATCCTGCCCCTGGCCCAGCGCCTGCTGCGCGAGCATCTCGATGTGGTGGCAGGCTGGCGCAAGGATCGTAAGGACGGGCTTTTGCTGCGGAAGATCCCCTCGCGTATTGCCAATCGCTTGATTCGTCGCCTCACCGGCGTCTATCTGCACGATTATGGCTGCACCCTCAAGGCCTATCGTGCCTCGGTGCTCAAGGGCGTACGCCTCTACGGCGAGATGCACCGCTTCATACCGGCCTGGCTGTCCACCTTGACCTACACCGATCGCATCCTCGAAGTGCCGGTGCGCCATCACCCGCGCCGCGCCGGGAAAAGTAAATACGGTATCTCCCGCACCTTTCGGGTGCTGGTGGACCTCTTTTTTGTCAAATACTTTCTGGGTTATAGCCAGCGGCCCATGCACTTTTTCGGCACCATTGGTCTTGCCTCGCTGGCGGTGGGGTCGGCGATGCTCCTGTATCTCTTCGTCGACAAGTTCGTCGACGGTGCCTCCATCTCCGGTCGACCCATGCTCATTGCCGGTGTGCTCTTCTTTCTGGCAGGGCTGCAGTTCCTCAACACCGGCATCCTGGGAGAGATGCTCAGCCGGGTCTACTACGAGGCCCAGCACAAGACGACCTACGTGGTGCGCAGCAGCGTCCACATCGACGTGTCGGAGATATGAACACCGTCCCCATCCTGATGTACCACAATGTCGAGCGCGCGCCCAAGGGGGTGGGGCTGCGTGGCCTCTACGTCACCCCGGGCCGCTTTCGCCGCCAGATGCAGCTGCTCAAGTGGCTGGGTTATCGCGGCATTTCCCAGGCCGAGGCCGTGCCCTATCTGCGTGGTGAGGCCAGCGGTAAAGTGGTGGTCATCACCTTTGACGACGGCTATCGGGACAATTTGGAACATGCCCTGCCCGTCCTGTGCGACTGCGGCTTCCGCGCAACCTGCCACGTCGTTTCCGACGCCATCGGTGCTTACAATCGCTGGGATGCCGAGCAGCTGGGCGCGCGCAAGGCGGTGATGAGTGCCGCTGAACTGCGTCAGTGGGTGGCAGCGGGGATGGAGGTGGGAGCGCACAGCCGTAGCCACGCCCGCCTTCCCGAACTGGATGAGGATGCCCTGTATGCCGAGGTGCAGGGCTCCCGGGCCGCTCTGGAAGACCTTCTGGGGCGTGCCGTGACCTCCTTCTGCTATCCCTACGGGGCTGCCGGAGAGCGGGAGCGCGCGTTGGTACGGGAACTCGGTTTCGCCTCCGCCGTCAGCGTTCGCCGTGCACGGGCGCGCCCCGGCGACGATCTTTGGAATCTGCCGCGGGTGGCGGTGGGTGGACACCACGGCCCGCAGGTTTTTCCACTGCAGATCCTCACCGCCCATGAGGATCGCCACCAGTGAGCCCGTCGGGCAGGGGGAATGGGCCGCTGCTGTGGGTAGGTACGAATCCCGGAGGTGGCGGCACGGAAACGCACATGATCACCTTTCTGGAGGCCCTGGCAGGGCTTGGCGTGGAAGTGCACGCCCTGGTCCATCCCCGCGGCCAGGTTGCCGCCGCTCTGCGGGATAGTGCTGTGGTATTGCACTTTGGATATTTTCACAACAGCGCCGACCCCAAAGGCGTGTTGCCTTTGTTGCGTGCCTTGCGTCATCTGCGCCCGCGCCAGCTCGTGGGGAGTTTCAGCAAGGAGTATTGGCCGTTGGCCCTCGCTGCCCGCGCCCGAGGCGTACCCCTCGCCCTTTTTCGACACATGGACTTGCGTCTGCGTGCCTCGACGCGCTGGCTGCTCGCCCGCTGGCCCCTACGCCTCTTTGCCGTTTCCCACTATCTGCAGGAGCGCTTGCGTGCGCAGGGCTTGCCCGCAGCACGGGTTGAATATTGTCCCAACCCTCTGCCCCTATCCCAATTCCGCCACGATCCAGTGGCACGCGCCAGCTTGCGCGCGCGCCTTGGGGTGAACGATGGCGATGTCCTCGTGGGTTTCGTGGGTGCCTGGCACCGGGGCAAAGGGGTGTTTCTCCTGGCCGATGCCGTGGATGCGGTCCACGCCGAGGATGAGCGCGTGCATGGTCTTTGGCTGGGCGGTGGCAGCCATGAAGCCGAACTCCGGGCGCGGCTGGTTGGCAAGGATTGGCAGCATCCGCTGGGTTGGCAGGATGCCGTGGCTCCCTGGTACTCAGCCATGGATATCCTGGCCTTGCCTTCCATCGAGCCTGACACCTTTGGGCGTGTGCTGGTGGAGGCCCAGGCAGCTGGGCTGCCGGTCCTCGGCGCCGCCATGGGGGGCATCCCCGAAGCCGTGGGTGTCGGCAGGAGTGGGCGGATATTGCCTCCCGGCGATTTTCAGGCCTGGCGCAGGGCAATTGCCGAGTGGGCCCGAGACGCCGATGCGCGACACCGGACGGGCATGCTGGGGCCCGACTTTGCTGCGCAGTTTGCGGCCGAGCGGGTAGCAGCGGGTTTCTTGGAACAGCTGCGGTGGTACTGAGGTGGCACGCCCCCTTCCGCAACGGCCGCAGCACATCCTGCTCATAAAGGCGCACAGTGCCGGAATCGGTGATATCCTGCGCAGTTCCGCTGCCTGGGCCGTGCTCAAGGAGCGCTGGCCAGAGGCCGAGCTGCACCTACTTTTTCTCAACCGCTGGCCTGGCTACCCCAGCGAGGAACTCATCGCCGCGCACCACCTGCTCAGTAGCGCACACTTCATACCCCTGCGGGAGGGGCGCTGGGGATCCTTGCGTGGCGTGGGTCCCCGTGCCTGGCGGCAGATCTTCCGCCAACTGCATGCGTTATCGTTGAAGATACGGCCGGATCTCATCATCGATCATGAGCCCCACGGTATTGAGACCAGCATCGTTGCCCGCTGGTGGCGAAGGCACTGTGGTGCACCGGCGGTAGGAGTTGCGGAAGTACCGGGCCGCGGCTGGCTCTACGACTACGCTGGCCCGTCTCTACGCCGCTACGCTCGCGAGCGTTCCCTTGCCTGGCCCATGGACTATACGGAACGGGATTTCGCGGCTCTGGCGGCCATTGGCCTGGCGCGCCGCGGGCAGGGTATCGTCCTGCAGGAAACGCCGGCGGGCCGCGCCTGGAGGATCCAATGGAACCGCGACAACCCGCGGGCGGGCAGCGTGATCGCCCTCAATATCGGTTGTGGCACTGCCGGGGCGGCACAGAAAAGACCGGCGCTGGAGATCTTGGCGACGGCACTCGGGGAATTCCACCAACGGCAGCCGCACCTGCTACTCTTGTTGGGCGCCGCCGAGGAAGCGCCCATCAATGCCGATTTCGTCCGCCTTTTTGCGGCGCAGTCCGGGAGCACGGAGCACATCCAAGACCTTGCCGGTAAAACGACGCTGACGGAACTCACGGGAGTCTTGCAGCGCGCCGATCTGGTGCTCTCCAGCGACTCCGGTCCTTACCATATGGCCGTCGCCCTGGGACGGCCGACGCTCGTCTATTTCAATTTTGCCAATCCCGAGCATTACCATCACCATAAGCACGTGCGCATCCTGGTCGGGGCGTCGTCTTCCGAGGTGTTTACAGAGCTCTGTCAGCTATGGGAGCAGAACCATCGTGCCACCAAAAACCACTCTTGAGCGTTCGCTGATCTGGCTCTACGGGCTTCCGGTATTCTTTTTTCCGCTCAGCACGGCGGGCGCCGGGATAGCGGCGGGGCTTTTCCTGCTGTTCTACCTTTTCAGTGGCGGCTGGCGTCACTGGCGGCGAGTGCGTGAGCGTCCCTGGTGGCTGCCATTGCTGCTGATGATGCTGTGGACTTTCGCCGGGCTGCTGTGGACCTCGGACCTGCACGACGGCTTCAAGGTGGCAACGACGGCGGCTTACGGTATCTATGCCTTCATGGGCGCAAGCCTGGCCTGGGAAGAACGCGATCTTCGGATATTCCTGCGCCTCTTTTTGGCCGGTATGACGGTCAATGCCCTATTGGCCATCCTCATCACCGAGCACATTCTGCACTGGCACTACGATCCGAGCATGCCTTTTGTGGGTTTGTCCGACCACATCTGGTGGTCCATGGCGCTCACCCACGCCATTCTCTGGCTTTTGTGGGATATCAAGGCGGTCTGGAATCTTCCTCGCATCGTCAATCTGCCGCTGTTGCTCATCTTTGCCGGAGAGCTGGCGCTGTCGCCGGGGCGCAGTGGTCAGTTGCTCTTCATCCTCCTCACCCCCGTGGCCGTCTTTTTGCTTTACCGCGGTGCCTGGCGCTACTGGGCCATGGGTGGTATTGCCGCGGTGCTGGCGCTCATGACGCTGTCGCCCTTCATTCAGGCGCGTCTGGAACTTGGTTATCAGAATCTGCAGCAGTTCGCCGCGCACCCAGCCAGCACCGATACCAGCTGGGGCATTCACCTCGCCACGATGTGGGCCGGGGCCGAGATGTTCTGGCAGCATCCGCTGTTCGGTGTGGGAACGGGCGATTTTGCGCCGGCCATGGAAGCGCTGCAGCGCGCGCGGGAAGTCACGGCTACCCCGGGAACGCGCAACGACTCTGCGGCCAACAGTTACCTGAGCGAGGCTGCGGTTCTGGGACTGCCTGGTCTTCTGCTGCTGCTGTGGTTCCTGCTGCGCCTGAGTGGGGAGGCCTGGCGAGGGCGGTCCAATCCACAGGGCTGGTTTGTACTGACCTATCTCGGTATTTTTTGGATCGGCGGACTCTATAACACGCTGATTTGGGGTTATGCCGATGCCCTTGGCATTGCCATATTTGCCGGATTACCCCTGCATCGATCCTGGTCGGCGGCACCGAGATGACGGCGGCAGGCGGCGATTTTGGCGTCATCGTGGTCAATTACAACGGTGCCGGCGTGCTCGGGGCCGCTCTGCGATCCTGCCTGGCGCAGGGTGTTGCGGCGGCATCGTGCGTCGTAGTGGACAATGGTAGTCGGGATGCCTCGCGTGCACTGGTGCGTGAGGAGTTCCCGGGTGTGGTCTGGCTGGGTAACCCGTGCAATGCCGGTTTTGCGCGTGCCGTGAATCAGGGCCTGCGTCGGGTTCGGGAGCGCCACGTCCTGATCCTGAACAACGATGCCGAACTCCTTCCCGGAGCCCTGTCGGCTCTCTCTGCCTGTTTTACCGCCCATCCCCAGGCGGCGGTGATCGCGCCGCGCCTCGTCGATGCCGCGGGCAAGCCCCAGAACGTCGCTGCTCCCTGGCCGCGGTGGTGGCGGGAGATTCTGCCGAGATCCCTGCTGAAGCGTCTGGCACCAGGGCATTTTGGTGGGCGCTTGGCACAGGTGCGGGAGGATCGCAGCGTTGCCAGCGTCATCGGTGCCGCCATGGCCCTGCGCCGCAGTGCTCTGGAGGCTATCGGGCCCCTGGATGAGGACTTTTTTTTCTATTTGGAAGAGACCGAATGGTGTGAACGTGCCTGGCGACGCGGCTGGCAGGTATGGTTCTGCCCCGGGGCGTCGGTGCGTCATCACCTGGGCGCGACGGCCAAGCGCTTCGAGGCGGCAGCGCGGATCGAGTTCCATCGTTCTCGCCTCACCTACGCGCGCAAGGTGGAGGGTTTTGGGGCCTGGGTCTTCCTGGGACTCTGGTTGCCCCTGCGCACCGCCGTAGACTGGCTGGCTCAAGGTATCCTCATGTTGGCGAGTCTCGGTACCCTGCACTCGGCGCGACAGCGGTTTCGCGTGTACGGGCGGCTCCTGGCCTGGCACCTGCGCGGTCGGCCGACGCATCTCGGTCTTCCGGACAAGTGCCCGAGGTTGGCTGCATGAACAAGGTAAAACTCTCGGCGGTATATATCACCAAGGATGCCGGCGCGTATTTTCGCGCTTCCCTGGCCAGTGTCGTCGATCTGGTGGAGGACATCGTCGTCGTCGACTCGGGCTCCCGTGACGACACCCTGACCCTGGCCGAGGCAGCCGGTGCGCGGATCTACCAGCGCCCCTGGCCTGGCTTTGGGGCACAGCGGCAATACGCCGTCGAGCAGGCAAAAACCGATTGGGTCCTCGTCATCGATGGCGACGAGGTGCTACGTCCTGAGGGCGGCGCACGCATTCGCGCGCTCCTCGAGCGTCCTTTGGACGCTGCTGCCTATGCCCTGCGCCGACGCAGTTACATCGGCAGACGGGCCATCCGCCACGGTGACTGGGGTGAGGACTGGGTGCTGCGCCTGCTGGATCGGCGTCGTGGTCACTACGACGCCGGCGACCTCGTTCACGAGTCCTGGCGGTGTGCCGCGCCTGGGCAACGCTTGCCGGGTCTGCACTTGGATCACTACACCTTTGCTTCCTATGCCGACATGCTGACCAAATTGGCGCGGTATGGGCGCCTCAATGCCGAGCAATTGTATCGGCGCGGTCGCCCCATCGGCTCCCGGATGGCCATGAACCACGCCGTCGCCGCCTTTCTGCGCAGCTATGTGCTGCGCCTGGGCTTTCTGGACGGTGTCGATGGCGCCGCCATCGCCTGGACCACGGCTCTGGGATCCTTCATGAAATATGCCATCGCCTACGAGATGCAGCGGGAGCAGCCATGAAGCTGCTGCTCGTGAAGACCAGTTCTTTGGGGGATGTCCTGCACACCCTGCCGGCGGTGACGGATCTCTCCCTTGCGCATCCGGACTGGGAACTGCACTGGCTGCTGGAACCTGCCTATGCCCCCATTGCCGCTCTGCATCCTTTTGTGCGCCGGGTCTGGCCCTTTTCCCTGCGCGACCTGAAAAGACACTGGTGGCGAGCACCGCAGGCCATCCAGGCATTACGCAGGGAACTGCGCAGGCAAGGGTACGCGGGCGTGCTGGACAGCCAAGGTCTCGTGAAAAGCGCATTGCTCGCCCGCCTGCCTGGCGTACCCGTTTTTGGCCTCGACCGCCACAGTGCCCGTGAGCCTCTGGCTTGCCGAGCGTACCATCGCACCGCCACGGTATCCTGGGATCTCCCGGCCACGGAGCGCAACCGGTATCTCTTTGCGGATCTGCTTGGGTATGCCAAGCCGCAAGGGCGACCCGAGGCCCGCTTGCGGGTGCCGCCAGCAAGCCGCGAACGCGCCTTGGTGGAGGCCTGCCGACCCTTCGTCTGGGGCTTCCACGGTTCGGCACGGGCCAATAAGCTCTGGCCCCAGGAACACTGGGCAGCCTTGGCCGGGTCCTTGGCATCGCGGGGCCTCAATCTTTTGATGCCGGCGGGCAATGTCGCCGAGCGGGATCGCGTTACGGCCTTGTCCCATCGGTGTGCCAATGTCCGGCTGCTGCCCGCTCTGGCGGTGGCGGACATCCTGGCACTGCTCCCCCTGGGACGGGCCTTTGTGGGGGTGGATACGGGCTTTTCCTACCTGGCCTCGGCGGTGGACCTGCGCGGCGTTACCCTCTACGGGCCAACGGCCGACGAGCAGAGTCCGTATGCGCCACGGCAGTTGGTTTTGCACAGCCCGCGATCCTGTGCTCCGTCCTGCAGTCGCCTGCGATGCGCGTTGCCCGCTCCCTACGCAGCCTGCATGAGCGCCATCGCACCGGAAAGCGTGTTGGCGGCGCTGACGCCGCTTCTCGAGGACTGATCCCATGCCGCCTCCGCCGCCCATCCTGCTTTCAGCCAAGGAACGGCAGCAATATCGCAGGCACCAGTTCTGGAACGATCACGGCGTCTTCCGTGAACTCCTCTATGTCAACTTCCACGAGGTGGGCATGGGCGCCTACCGTTCCGCTCAGCCCGCGCCGTACCAGTTGCGCCGCTGGCATCGGCGTTACGGTCTGCGTGCCGTTCTCAACCTGCGTGCGCCGGCCGCCCACGAACCGCAATTCCAGTTGGAGCAGGAGGTTTGCGATGCCCTGGGGATGGAGCACGTACTCCTCCACGGCATCGGTTCCCGGGATCTACCGCGGCGGGAGCAGTTCCTGGAGGCCATCGAGACCCTGGAGCGACTGCCCCGTCCCTTCCTCATGCACTGCAAGTCCGGTGCCGACCGAGCCGGTTTCATGAGTGTGCTCTACTCCCATCTGCAACTGGGCCAAAGTCTGGAAGAGGCCAGCGCTCAGCTGCGTATATGGCCCTATGGACACATCCGCCACGCCAATACCGGTATCCTCGACTGGTTCTTTACGGTCGCCCGGCGGCAGGCGCTGCAGGATGCGCACTTTGATCTGCGCCGCTGGATTGCCGAGGATTACGACCGAGAGGCCATCCTGGCGAGTTTTCGCCCCTGGTATCGCCTGGACTGGCTCACGGATCGCCTGCTGCGGCGCGAATGATGGCCCGGCTCTACTGGCTGCTCACCATTTTGCTGACGCCCCTGGTGTGGCTGTATACCCTCTGGAAGCTCTGGCGCCGGCCTGCCTATCGGGATCGCTGGCGCGAGCGTTTCGGTTGGATCCCCCGCAGATCTGGGCGGCGACCCATCTGGGTACACGCCGTGAGTGTGGGCGAGAGCATGGCCGCGCTACCCCTCCTGCGCGCCCTGCGGGAGCGATATCCGGAGCAGCCTCTGGTGGTCACCAGCACCACGCCCACGGGTGCTGCCACCATCCGTCGCCACCTGGGAAGGGAAGTCACCAATTTCTACCTCCCCTACGATCTTCCCGGAGCCGTGGGACGATTCCTCAGGCGCCAGGACCCCTGTGCCGGAATTTTCCTGGAGACGGAAATCTGGCCCAACCTCTACCGTGTCGCCCGCCGTCGGCAGATTCCCATGGCCCTGCTGAACGCCCGTCTGTCGGCATCCTCGCAACGGGGTTATGGGCGCTTCCGCGGCCTTTTTGCGCCGTTGTTGCGCGACCTGCCGATCGCGGCCCAGACCGACCGGGACGCCGCCGCCTTCGCCAGGCTCGGGGCGGAGCGGGTAGCGGTCCTGGGGCAGATCAAAACCGACCTTCCGGACCCACAGGCGGCTCGGGCCGCAGGGCAGGCGTGGCACCTCCAACTGGGCGGTCGTCCCCTGTGGGTATTCGCCTCCACCCACGTTGGCGAGGAGGCCCTTGCCCTCGGCGTACTCAAGGAGCTATGGGCGGACTTTCCGGACCTGCTGCTCGTCCTCATACCCCGCCACCCCGAACGCGGCGACGCCGTATGTGCCGAGATCCGTGCTGCCGGCTGCCCCTGTCGGCGCCGTTCCCGCGCCGAGACACCACAGGTCGGGGAGCGGGCCATTTTTCTCATCGACACCCTGGGTGAGGTTCTGGATTTTTACGCCGCAGCCGATGTCGTCACCATCGGCGGCAGTTTCGTGGCGGTAGGTGGACACAATCCCATCGAGGCAGCGATCCTGGGTCGAGCGCCGATCTTTGGTCCGCACATGGACAATTTTGCCGCCGTGGCCGAGGCTCTGGTGGCGGCACGGGCGGCCTTTCCGGTTGCGGGGGCGCAGGACCTACGCACCCAGATCGCTGCTTTGCTGCGCGAGCCGCAATTGCGGGCAGAGGCTGGGGAGCGAGCCGCGAGCTGGCTGCGCAGCCAGCGTGGGGCGCTGGCTACAACCCTGGAATGGCTGGCGCGGGAGCAGGTCTTGCCGGTGCCGGCCGCCATCAGGCCGGCGGCGACAGGTGGGCCAATGCCCGCTGCAGACGGTCGAGACCGGCCTCCAGAAGCGGGCGCGGACAGCCAAAATTGAGACGTCGGAAGCCTGCACCACCGGGACCAAAATCGGCGCCGGCATTGAGCCCAAGGCCCACCTCACGCAGCACCGCGTCGATGCGTTGATCGTCCTGGCCACAGCGCCGCAGGTCGAGCCAGGCTAGGTAACCAAATTCCGGTGGCCGGAAGGCCAAGGCCGGCATGTCCCGAGCGATGCGCTGGGCAAGGGCGAGGGCATTGCCCCGCAGGTAGGCGCGTACCCGGTCCAGCCACTGGGCCCCGTCGCGCCACGCGGCAATGCCCGCTACCAGCCCGGGTGTGGTGGCGTGTTGGCACTGGGAACGCTCTAGCTCCTCGCGCAGGAGACGGTATGCTTCGGCGTCACCGCAAGCGATGACGGCACCGCCAAGTCCCGCCATGTTGAAGGCCTTGCCCGGGGCGCTGAGGAGCACGGCTTCGGGCATGAGCGCGGACAGGGGGGTATGCGGCAGCTCGCTGAGGTCGGCGTGAATCTCGTCGCTGACTACGCGTACGCCGTGACCGCGGCAGAGCGCCACCAAACGCGACAACTCCTCGCTGGTCCATACCCGTCCGACGGGATTGTGGGGCGAACAGAGCAGGAGCAGCCGCGTTCCCGCCAGGGCATCGTCGAGTTGCTCCCAAGGGATGCGATAGACGCCTTCGGCGTCACACTCCAGTGTGAGGGTCCGCAGCGCCCGACCATTGCTGCGCACGGCCTGCAAGAAGGGCGGATAGACGGGGGTCAGGGTCAGGACGGTGTCGCCGGGCGCAGTCAGGGCGCGCACGGCGGCGAACAGCGCCGGCACCACGCCGCTGGCCACCTGAGTGTGTCCGACTTCCGGCCCCCAACCATGCCGTTGCGCCATCCACTGGCAGGCTGCCATGCGATACTCGTGATCCAGCCAAGGATAACCGAGGATGGGGTGCTGCAAACGGCGGCGCAGGGCCTCGAGCACCACCGGTGCCGTGGGCAGGTCCATGTCCGCAACCCACATGGGCAAGACCTCGGCTCCAAAGCGCGCTTTGGCCCCATCCCACTTCAGCGAGCCCGTCCCGTGGCGATCCCAGATGCGATCGAAATCGTCCAGCGCGTCCACGCTCATCCCGGCAGACGCTCCCAGACCGTGACTTCGGCAATGCTATGCTGGAACTTGCGCGCGGTCTCACGGATGACGAAGGGAAGATCGCGGGGAAAGCCGGGCCGCAGCCGAAAATGCGCATCCAGGATGGCGTGTAGACCCTGCAGCGTGCTGAAACTCTCGCCATCCTTTTTGAAGCCGCCCAGCCAGTGTTCCTTGGGCGTGAACTCCTCAAGCCAAGTGTACGGTGAGCTGATCACCAGTAGGCCCCCGGGACGGATGCGGCCAGCCATGTCCTCCAGGAAGCGTCGGGGTTCGCGCAGACGGTCGATGAGGTTGGCCGCCAGGACGAGATCGAAATCCCGGAAGCGGGGTTTCAGATTACTGGCATCGCCTTGAAAGAATTGGACACGTTCGCTGCATTCCTGCAGGCCCAGCTCCGCCAGATCCGCCCAGTGGTAACTCTGGAGTTCGCCCTCCTCGGTGACGGCGTAGGGATAGCGTCCGCGGTTTTGCAGTTGGACTCCCACCTGGATGAAACGGGCCGAGAAGTCGATCCCCACCACCTCGGAGAAGACCCGCGCCAGTTCCAGACTGCTGCGCCCGACGGCGCAACCGATATCGAGAGCTCGGCGGTGGGGACCATCGCCCAAGGCCTCCAGAGCGAGCTCAGCCATGGCCGCCGGATAATTGGCGACGCCAAAGTGCGTCGGACCATAATGGAAGTCGCAGTACTGCGCCACCAGAGTATCGCTTTCATAGACGGGCACTTCCGGCAGAGGATTGGCGGAACGCACGTAGCGGAAGCCCGCATGCTGGAAGAAGTGGCGACGAAAGGCGTAGCGTGCTTCGCGCTGAGTCTCGTTGCCGCAACTGATGAAGGAGCCCCCTTTGATGAGATTGTGGCGCTGATCGAAGGTGGGCACCGTAAAGTCATCGTAGTAGGGGTGGACCTCGAAGCCCGGGAAGGGATAGATGGGGGTTTCCGTCCATTGCCAGACATTGCCCACGACGTCGTAAAACTCGCCGTGCCGGTAACGATCCACGGGGCATGGTGAGCAGCCGCGGGCCAGGGCGATCTGTCCCGGCGCCTCGTGCCAGGCGTCGGCATCGGGTAGTCCGCTCAGGTCGCGCAGGCGACGCCACTCGTCTTCCGACGGCAAGCGCAGCTTTTCTCCGGTCTGCGCCGATTTCCAGGCACAGAAGGCGGCAGCCTCGTGGTAATTCACCTCCACGGGCCAGTCCCAAGGCATCTCGCGCACTTCAGCGATGAGGCGCAGCTGCCAGGTATTGCCGTCGCGCCGCCAGAAGGTGGGATGACGGGCGGCGGCAAAGCGGCGCCAGGCGTCGCCTTCACTGCTCCACCAGCGGGCTTCACCATAACCGCCAGCCTCCACGAATTCCAGAAACTCGCCATTGCTGACCAGGTAGCGAGCGGCGGCAAAATCGACGAGTTCCTGCCGATGACTGCCGTATTCGTTGTCCCAGCCGTAGAGGGGACTGGCGCGGTCCTTGCCCAGTTCCACCACACCCCCGGCGACCGGGATGAGGCCATTGCGCGGGGCCGCCCGTGGTGCCGAGACCGGCTCTGGGGCAAATTCGGCCACGGCCCGTACCCGCTCCAGGGGCAGTTGGCGCATGAGAACGGAGCTGGTCTCCAGATGGATATGTTCGTGTTCGATCCCCATGAGCACGGCCCACCAGGGGGAGTCCCAGGTGATGGGCAAGGACAGGGGCAGGCGGTCGATGACCCCATCCACCATGTCCCGTACCCGAGCGCGGTAGGCTTTCACGGCCTCCACCGAGGGCCAATCGTAGTGGGACTCGTCCAGATCGTCCCAAGACATCTCATCGACACCCACGGCGAAGATGGACTCCAGGTCTGGGTCGAGGTGCTCGTCGATGAGGCCGGCCACCAGAAACTTGTTGGTAAAGAAGGTCGCCGTGTGGCCGAAATAGAAGATCAGTGGGTGGCGCAGACTAATGGCTTTTTCGAACCAGGCACGATCGTCGGCGAGGTGTTGAAAAAGGCGTTCGTAACGGGAAAAACTGCTGTGAAAAAGCCGCCGGATCTCCTCACGTTTCTGCTCGGCATCGTTGCCATCCAGGCGCAGCGCGGCCACAGACTCAGACATGAAAATATCCTCCTCTCGGTTCCGCCACAGTATATCACAGGATACCGTCCGGTCGGACAGCCCGGTGGACGACAAAAACCCCGCGCGAGGCGGGGTGACACGCTGCTCAGGAGCGAGCGATTCAGGCGTGGACGGGTCGATTGCCGGGTCCGGGCACCACGTTGTCCTCGCCGCTGATATCCTCGAGGGTACGGCCGGAGGGCTCCTTGAGGCAGAAGGCGGTGAGGAGGAGGCCAGCGAGGGCGAAGAAGAAGGTGATCATGAGGGTGCCGTGGAGGCCGAACTTGGCCAGAAGGATGGGGAAGACCAGGGCACCGAGGAAGGCGCCGACCTTGGCGGTACCGGCGGACAGACCGTGGCCGGTGGTACGCAGGTTGACGGGGAAGACCTCACCGGCCAGCACGAAGGTGGTGGTGTTGGGGCCATACTCGGCGAAGAAGTAGGACAAACCGTAGAGGACCAGGAAGACGGCGATGGACTGGGTGAGGATGGGGAAGGCGCCGATGAGCAGGAACATCAGGCCCATCATGAAGAAGCCCAGCATCTGCAGGGTCTTGTGGCCGACGCGGTCGATGGTGAAGGCGGCCAGGAAGTAGCCGGGCACGGCGGCCACGGCAAAGACGATGAGGCTCAAGGCCGTACTCTGGATCACGTCGGCGTGGGGCGCCAGGTGGTGCATGACCATGGGGGTGGAGATGGTATTGCCGTAGTAGGCGTAGTCGAACATGAACCAGGAGCCGGCGGTGCCGAGGAGGGTCAGCCAGTACTTGGACAGGGGCTGCTTGACGATCTTGTCGTTTTTGTTGGCGACGGCGGTGCCGAGGCTGAAGGAAGCCAGCTGGCGCTCGGCGGTGGCGCTATCGCCCTTGACGCGGGCGAGCCAGCGCGGGGACTCGGGGAGGGTACGGCGGATGTAGATGACGGCCATGGCGGGCAGAGCGCCGAGGCCGAGCATCAGGCGCCAGGCGGTATCGTGGTTCATGCCGGCGGCGAGGAGGGTGAGGGCGACGACGGGGCCCATGACGAGGCCGATGGCTTGTGCCGAGAAGACCAGGGAGACCATGCGCCCGCGGGATTTGGCGTTGGCGTACTCGGACATGAGGACGGCGGACATGGGGTAGTCGCCGCCGATGCCGAGGCCCAAGATGACGCGGGCGATGAGGAGGACGGTGACGTTGGGGGCGACGGCGGAGAGCAGGGCGCCGATGGTCATGAGGATGGCCTCGAGGCCGTACACTTTCTTGCGCCCGAGTTTGTCGGCGAGGATGCCGAAGAAGTAGGCGCCGACGAAGGTGGCGATGAGGGAAATGGAGCCGATGAGGCCCACCTCGGAGGCGTTCAGATGCCATTCGGCCTTGATGAGGACGAGGGCGGTACCGATGATGAAGAGATCGTAGGCCGAGGTGAAAAAGCCCATGGAGGCCGCCCACATGGCCTTCAAATGAAACGGACTGAAGGCTGCCGTATTGAGGGCGTCGGCAACGGTGCTCTCACGCACACTGCTGGATGCGGATGCCATGAAGTAACTCCTTGCTTTGCGGTGGTTTGGATTGCTGCATCCACATGCTAGCAGAGCAATGTGACACTTTTATGAACTTTTTATGACAATTTTATGACAAAATTCAGCACCCGCCGACGAAGTCCTGTTGCCTCCAGGCCTCGAAAACGGCCACGGCGACGCTGTTGCTGAGGTTCATGCTGCGGCTGCCCGGACGCATGGGCAGCCGCAGTTTTTGCTCCGCGGGGAACTGGTTCAGGAGGTCCGCCGGCAAGCCCCGCGTCTCTGGCCCAAAGAGGAGCACATCACCCGGTGCAAAGCGAGCCCGGGCAAAACTGCCGGGTTCTGCCTTGGTGGTGAAGGCCAGGACGCGTCGCTCGCCCAGGGCCTTGCGGCAGTCCTGCCACTGCTCGTGGCGGCGCACGCGGGCGAACTCCCAGTAGTCCAGACCGGCGCGACGCAGACGTGCATCGTCCCAGGCAAAGCCCAGGGGCTCGATGAGGTGCAGAACGACCCCGGTGTTGGCACATAGGCGGATGACATTGCCGGTGTTCGGCGGGATCTCCGGCTCGAAGAGCACCACATCCAGCCAGGATGTGCTGCCCTCGGCAACATAGGCTTCAGATGGCACGGGCGAGGATCCAGGCATCGATACGTTCTACCCCCGCCGAACGCAGCACGTGGGCGATCTCTCGTAGGGTACTGCCCGTGGTCAGGACATCGTCGACGATGGCGACGTGGGCGGGCGGAATGCCGCGCAGACGGAAGGCAGAGCGCAGATTTTCGCGGCGGGCCGCCCTGCTCATGCCCACCTGGTGCGGCGTATTGCGCACGCGCCGCACCAGTCCACGCACGGGGATCCCGTAGGCTCGACCCCAGTGCCTGGCCAGCAGTTCGCTCTGGTTGAACCCACGCTCACGCAGGCGTGCCGCGTGCAGCGGCACCGGGATCAGACAATCGGGCCGTGCTGGTGGCTGGGAGCCCATGGCCGTCATCCAGGCCCTGGCCAAGGGGCGCGTCCAGTCCAACCGATCGCCAAATTTCCACGCGCTGATGGCGGCATCCAGGGGTGCCGCGTAGACAAAGGGAGTAAAACAGTAGTCGTAAGGCGGTGCCTCCAGCGCACAGACCGGGCAATCGCCATTGGCCGCGGTGGGCAAGGCACAATAGGCGCAACGCTCGTCGGGCAGACGCGGCCAGTCACCGAGGCAGGCTGGGCACAAAGGGACCCCGGGGGCATCGCAGGAACGGCAGCGCTCTGGCAGCAGCCAGTTCAGCAGGCGCGCAGCGCTACCGTGCCACAGGCGGCGAACCTGCTCCCGAGATGCTGCACCGACTCTTGCCATATCCATACCGAGCCTCGGCTGAAGGATGTTTGGATTGTGGCGATGGCGGCGCACGTTGACAAGGTAGCGTTCCCCTCCCTATAAGGACGGGGATGGACAGTTTGGCGCACAAGTGGCGGGCGGAGCAGCAGCAGTGGCGCGTCCAGGGCCTCAGCCGCAGCCTCGAGAGCCTCGATCGGGTCGGCGGCGAGGGTTTGCGCTTTCGCGATGCCGAAGGACGCGAGCTGCTTTCCTTCGCCAGCAACGACTATCTGGCCCTGTCGGGACATCCGGAGCTGCGCCGCGCCGCTGTGGCTGAACTCGGCCACAGCGGTGTAGGGGCGGGTGCCGCACCGCTGTTGGGAGGCGAGCGCCCCGTCCACGCCGCCTTGGCCAAAGCCTTGGCGGCCTGGCTCGGGGAAGAGGCCGTGCTGCTCTTCGGCAGCGGTTACCTGGCCAATCTAGGCCTCGTACAGGCCCTCGTGGGGCGGAAGGATCGTCTTTACGCCGATCGTCTCAATCACGCTTCCCTGGTGGATGCGGCGCGGCTATCGGGGGCGAGCCTGCAGCGCTATCGCCACGGCGACCCCGAAGATCTGGCCAGACGCCTGCGTCAGGGGGGCGGCGGACGTGCCTGGATCCTCAGCGACGGTGTTTTCAGCATGGATGGCGATATTGCGCCCCTGCCAGAGCTCCTGGACCTTGCGCGCCAATACGACGCGGTACTGATCCTGGACGAGGCTCATGCCTTTGGGGTCCTGGGCGAGGGGGGGCGGGGAAGCCTGGCGCATTTCGCCATCGAACAGCCGGGGCCGCTGCTGCGCATGGGTACCCTGGGTAAGGCCTTCGGTGTCTATGGCGCCTTTGTCGCCGGACCACAGTGGCTGGTGGACGTGCTGCGCCAGCGGGCGCGCAGCTTCATCTACCATACGGCGTTGCCGCCGGCCCTGGCGGCGGCGAGTCTGGCAGCCCTGACGCTTTTGCGTGGGGCCGAGGCCGAGCGCCGCCATCTGCACGCGCTGCGGCGACGTCTGCGCGAGGCCCTGCCCCAGGGTCCGTGGCTGCCCAGCGAAAGTCCCATCCAAGCCCTGTTGCTCCGCGACAATGGGCGGGCTCTGGCCATGTCCGCGAGGTTGCGGGAGGCCGGATTCTACTGCCCGGCGGTGCGTCCGCCGACGGTGCCGGCGCACAGTGCGCGCCTGCGAATCACCCTCTCGGCGGGGCATGGCACGGCGGAAGTCGACGCCCTGGCGCTGGCGCTACAGTCCGCTCTGGCAGTGTCGTGACCTGGGCGCGCAGCAGCGTCGGTGATGGGCCGCCCCTGATCCTGATGCACGGCTGGGGCATGGAGGGTCGGATCTTCCGGCCTTGGCTTGCGCACTTGGTCGAACATTTCACCTGCATCTGCCTGGATCTTCCGGGTCACGGCGCTTCGCCTTGCGCCGCTGGGCTCCACTGGGATCGTAGTCTGGACGATCTGGCTGAGATCCTTGCCGCCTGGCCCCGTCCCCACCTGCTGGGGTGGTCCCTGGGCGGCCTACTGGCGCTGGGCCTCGCCCTGCGACAGCCGCTCGCGCTGGCCAGCCTGCACCTGGTGGCTACCTCACCCTGCTTCGTGCAGCGGCCGGACTGGTCCTGCGCCCTACCCGAGGCTATCCTGGCGGAGTTTGCCACGCGCCTGCGTAGCGACGCCCACGCCACGCGGCAACGCTTCGTGGCGCTGCAGGTCTTGGGCGACCCTGGGGCGCGGGTACGGCTGCCGGATACCCGGCAGTGGCCAGCCCCCGACCACGGCTGCCTGGAGGATGGACTGAATCTGTTGGCGACCCAGGACCTACGTCCAAGCTTGCGACCACTGGATTATCCCGTGACGATCCTGCAAGGTGGACGGGATCGTATCGTGCCCCCGGCGGCAGGCGCGCACCTGTCCGCGGCGCTGGGGGCAGAGTACCGCCTGTTGGCCGAAGCCGGCCACGCCCCTTTTCTTTCGGACCCGGCGACCTGTGGTCGCTGTCTGCTGGAGGCTCTGACGTGAGCGAATCGGACCGGCAAGCTCCCCTGGTGGACAAGGCCGCCCTGCGTCGTCACTTTGGCCGCGCTGCTGCAGCCTATGAGAGTACGGCCGTACTCCAGGATCGCGTCGGCCAGAATCTCCTGGAACGTCTCGATTTTTTGCGTTGTACCCCGGAGTGGATACTGGATCTCGGGGCCGGTACCGGTCTGCAGAGCCGGCGTCTCAATCGACGCTTTCCCAAGGCGCGGGTAGTCGCCGTGGACATCGCTCACCCCATGCTGCTGGAGGCGCGCAGGCGCAAGGGTTGGCGCCAACGCCAGAGCTTCTGTCAGGGAGACGCCGAAGCCTTGCCCCTGCGTTCCGCCAGTATCGACCTCGTCTACGCCAATCTCTGTCTGCAGTGGAGCGCCCTGGATCAGACCCTCGCGGAAATCGCCCGGGTGCTGCGGCCCGGCGGTCTGCTCCTTTTCACCACCCTGGGCCCCGATACCCTCACGGAACTGCGCCAAAGTTTCGCGGCGGTCGATGCCCAGCCCCACGTCCACCCCTTCCTGGACATGCACGACGTGGGCGATAGCCTGCAGCAGCGGGGTTTCGTGGACCCGATCCTGGACGTGGATCATTTTTCCCTGGAATATGGCGAGCTTGCCCATCTCCTGCGCGAGTTGCGCGGCATCGGGGCCGGAAACGCCCTGAGCGGGCGAGCGCGTGGCCTGTGGACGCCGCGGCGCTGGCGGGCCTTGAGCGCCGCCTACGAGCGCTGGCGCACCCACGGTCGCCTGCCCGCCCACTACGAAGTGATCTACGCCCATGCCTGGGCGCCGGAGCCGCGGGATGTCCGTGGTGAAACTCCTGCCCGCGCGCCGCTGCGCTTTCATCCGCGCGGCAAGGCCGCAGGCTGAGGCACTCCATGCAGGGCTACTTCATTACCGGCACCGACACGGGCGTCGGAAAGACCGTGGCCACGGCCACCCTGGCGGCGGCCTTGGCCCGGCGCGGTCGGACGGTCGCAGCCCTCAAGCCCGTGGTATCCGGGCGCGAGGACGATGGCCACTTTACCGATGTCGAGTGGCTGCGCCGCTACAGTCATCCGCCGCTGACGGTAGCGGAGTGCAATTGTTACGCCTTTCCGGAGCCCATCGCCCCCCATTGGGCGGCACGATTGCACGGCCAGGTCATCCACCGCCAGCGCTTGACGGACTTCGTCCGGCAGGCAGCCGCGCGCGTCGACCGGGTCCTGGTGGAGGGCGCCGGAGGCTTGCTGGTGCCTCTGGGGTCCGATTGGGACTACCGTGACTGGGCGGCGGAGCTGGGTCTGCCGCTGATCCTGGTGGTGGCCTTGCGTCTTGGGGCCATCAATCACGCCCGCTTGACGGAGGAGGCTATCCTCGCCAATGCCTTGCCCTACGCTGGCTGGATCGGCACACAGCCCGTCCCGGGGGCGCCGGCGGCGGGCACGCTGGAAGGCCTGCGTGCCGGTCTGCGTGGCCCGCTTCTCGGCCTCCTACCCCATGTCGAACAGCCCGATCCGCAGACCCTTGCGCTGCATTTGCATCTTCCCCTGAACGAAGACAACTGCTAGACTCAGTCCGAGAAGAAAATGGCATGTTGATCGGGGTGTGGGCCGCGCGCGCCTCGGTCGTCAACGGACGGAGCGTACCCATGAAGTCATTCAGAGGCATTGCCTTGTTGCTGGTGAGCAACCTGCTCATCTTCCTTACCCTATCCATTTCCTTCAGCCTCCTCATCAATCTGATCCTGCCGGCTTTCGGCATCGATCTGCGCGGAAGTGTGGACGCGCGCATCCTCCTCTGGGCCCTCGTGATCGGCTTTGGCGGCGCCTTTCTTTCCTTGGCCATGTCCAAGTTCATGGCGCGGCAGACCTTCCCCATGCGCCGCATCGAGAGGCCGCAGAATTCCGGCGAGCAACTGCTTTTCCAGACGGTGGAACAGCTCGCCGCACGCCTGGGCATCGCCATGCCCGAACTGTGGATCTACGAAAACCCGGAGCCCAATGCCTTTGCCACAGGACCCAGTCGCAACAACAGCATGATTGCCGTGAGCACGGGACTGCTCCAGGTACTGCGACCGGAGGAGTGGCGGGCGGTGCTGGCGCACGAGATGGGGCACGTCTACAATGGCGACATGGTCAGCACCACCTTGTTGCAGGGTTTGATGAACACCTTCGTCTTCTGGCTCGCGGGCATGGCCCGCAGTCTGCTGGACGATCGCCCCATGGTGGCCTTTGCCGTATCCCTGGGCCTGCAGATCTTCCTGTCCATATTGGCGCTGCTTCCCATCACCTGGTTTTCGCGGCGGCGCGAGTTTGCGGCCGATCGCTTTGCTGCCGAGCAGGTCGGGGCGGCGGCCATGATCTCTGCCCTGCAACGTTTGGAAGACTACAGCGCGAGGATGCAGCTGGAGCACGATGCCCTGCACGACTCCATGGCGACGTCGTACATCTTTGGAAACTGGCACGGCTGGTTTGCTACCCACCCCAGCACGGCCGACCGCATCGCTGCCCTACGCGCCTTGGGCGCTACTCCCCAGGGTCTGGCTGTGTGACCAGCAGCACCACCCAGGCCTCGCCATCGTTGCCATTCGGCGCTGCCCGCCGATGGTGGGTCTGAGCCGTGTCCACCTTACGCCCCGGCGGTTTCGGGCCCGCCCTGCTGCAGCGCAAGGTACGGGCCTTTCCCGATCCCGAGCACATGGCCGGGGACATCGTCGCCGTGGGTGGAGACCTCCGTGCGGAGCGTCTGCTGCAGGCGTACTCCCAGGGTATTTTCCCGTGGTTCAGCGCCGGCGATCCCATTCTCTGGTGGTCGCCGGACCCGCGCGGAGTACTCTTTCCCGCGGCGGTGCATGGTAGTCGCAGCCTGCGCAAGAGCGCCCGTCGTGGCGGCTGGGAGTTGGCCATCGACCGCGATTTTGCCGGAGTCGTGGCCGGCTGCGCCATGCCGCGCGCGGATCAGGACGGTACCTGGATTACCGCGGATATGGCTCTAGCCTATCAGACGCTGTTTCGGGCCGGTTATGCACATTCCTTCGAGGTTTACGCCGGAAGGGATCTGGTGGGTGGACTCTACGGTGTCGCCCTGGGCGGGGTGTTCTTTGGTGAATCCATGTTCAGTCGGGCGCGGGACGCCTCCAAGTGGGCACTCTATGCCCTTGCGCGGCACCTCGAGGCTTGGGGCTTCTGCCTCATCGACACGCAGTTCCTGACGGCCCATCTGCAGCGGATGGGGGCCGTGGAGCTTTCCCGCTTCGAATTTCTTCGCCTCCTTCGACTGGCCCTCTCCGTGGAACCCGCCGCACACTGGTCACCGTCCCTGGAGTTGCTCGAGGGCCGACTCGAGGTATGAATTTCTATCGCAGTCTGCCGCAGGCCTGTCCCTATCTACCAGGCCGCGAGGAAACCCTTGTCCTTAGCGACCCCGCCGAAGCCATCGGTGCAGAGCGCTACAGCTTCCTCTTGCAAGAGGGTTTCCGTCGTAACGGTGCGGTCGCCTACCGGCCCGACTGCCGTCATTGCCAGGCTTGCCTGTCGGTGCGTGTTCCCGTTGGCGATTTCAGGCCCAATCGCAGTCAAAAGCGTAACCTGCGCCGCAATGCCGACCTCCGCCTGGAGTTGCGACCGGCCCAGCGGGAGGCCGAGGCTGAGGCCCTGTTTCTGCGCTACCTCCGGCATCGGCACCCTGGGGGTGGGATGGATAATCAGGGAGAACGCCTCTATCGCGAAATGATGGAAGAGCGGGGCGGCGTGGAGACTGTGCTCCTCCAGAGTTTCCTGGGCGATCGCTTGGTGGCGGTGGCTCTGACGGACGTTCTGGCGGCGGGCTGCTCCGCCGTCTATACCTTCTACGAGCCGGATCTGCCGCGCCGAGGTCTCGGCACCTGGTCCATACTGGCGCAACTGCACTGGACCGCGCGTCTGGGACTGCCCTATCTTTACCTGGGTTATTGGATAGCGGACAGCAAAAAGATGGCCTACAAAAGGCAATTTCAGCCCCTCGAAGCCTATACGCAGGGCACCTGGCAGGTGTTGCCGGCCAACGACCTCTCATGATGTCCGCTACTCCCAACTTCTATTCACCCCTGGCCCTGGCTGGCCTCGCCGGTCTGCTGGGAACGGCTTGGGCGCTGTCTGTCTGGCAAGGCCTTGGCGTAGGTAAGGATCTGCTCTGGTCAGCCCTGCGGGCGACGGTGCAGCTTGGTCTCATGGGCTTCATCCTGGCTTGGCTCTTTCGTCAGGATCAGCCGGCCCTGCTGGTCTCCTTTCTGGTGTTGATGATGCTTCTCGCGGGACGTTTCAATCGGCGTCGCGGTGCGGGCATCCCCCACGCCTACTGGATCGGCGTCGCCAGCATCGCCATCGCCAGCACACTCACGCTGGCCTGGATGCTGATTTCTGGCCTGGTTTTCTGGAAAGGCCAGTCGCTGGTACCCATCGGCGGGATGATCATCGGCAATGCGATGAACGCCGTGTCCCTGGCCTTGAATCGTCTGCGCAGTGAGGTGGATCAACGCGAAGACATGCTTCTGGCCATGCTTGCCCTGGGAGCGACGGAGCGTCAAGCCATGCGCCACCTCTACGCCACGGTGGTGCGCAGTTCGCTGATCCCCACCATCGACAGTCTTAAAAGCGTTGGCATGATCCATATTCCCGGTATCACCGCAGGTATGATTCTGGCGGGCATGGCGCCTGTGGCGGCCGTCTCCATGCAGCTCGTGGTCATGATCATGCTCACGGCTGCCGTGAGCCTCAGCGTGGCCAGTGCCGTTCTGCTGGCCGCTCCGCTGGCCCTGCGTTTTGGCGAAAGCAATCGGGAGCCCGGGTGAATCTTCCGCTCAATCAGCGTTTCCGCGGATTTCTGCCGGTGGTCGTCGATGTCGAGAGCGCAGGCTTCGAGGCCCATCGCCACGCCCTGCTGGAAATAGCCGCCATCGTCATCACACATGCCGATGGACAGTGGCAGCTCGGCCCACGGCACCATTTTCACGTAGAGCCCTTCGCGGGAGCCGAGCTCGATCCCGCGGCACTGGCCTTCAACGGTATCGATCCCTATCAACCATTGCGCGGCGCCCTGCCAGAGGCCGAGGTTTTTGGGACGCTCTATCGCGCCTTGCGTAAAGCCGTCAAGGAGGCCCATTGTCGCCGCGCCGTATTGGTTGGGCACAACGCCCATTTCGATCTGTCTTTCCTGCACGCTGCAGAAAAACGTCTGCGCTTGAAGAACAGTCCTTTTCATCCCTTCAGCGTCATCGATACGGTCTCGTTGGCGGCCCTCGCCCTCGCCGAGACGGTACTGGCAAAAGCCGTGCAGAAAGCAGGCCTCGCCTGGGATGGACGTGAGGCGCACTCCGCACTGTACGACGCCGAGCGCACCGCCGAACTCTTCTGCTGGATAGTCAACCGCTACGATCGTCTCGAGGATGACGCTGGGGCGGCGCTGTCCACCAGCATCTGCTAATTCTGCTAGAATCGAGGTCCTTTGTGGAGGATGCTGGTTTTCCCTTTTTTACGCGCAACTGCGGCGGTCACCGTGCTGGCCGAGCCGTAGTCTGCCTGGAGGATGATTCCGATGCCTTTTCGTTTGCGTATTGAACCCAGTGGCCACGACCTCGAAATCGAGGCCGATGAAACCATTTTGGAGGCGGCATTACGCCAAGGATTCAACGTTCCCTACAGTTGCCGTAGCGGTACCTGTGGTACCTGCAAAGGCCGACTGCTGGACGGTCAGGTAGACTACGGCGATGTGGATGAGACGGTGCTGACGCCGGCGGATCGCGAGAGCGGGCTTGCGCTTTTTTGTCAGGCCATGCCCGTTTCCGATGTTACTGTAGAAATCAAGGAAGTCGGAGCAGCCAAGGGTATCACCATAAAAACCCTGCCTTCTCGGGTACACCGTATCGAGGACCTTGCACCGGATGTGCGGGCGCTTTTCCTGAAGATCCCGGCAACGGAGACACTTCCGTTTCTGCCCGGACAGTATATCGATATTCTTCTGAAGGATGGGGCGCGACGCGGATTTTCATTGGCCAATACGCCCAATGCCGACGGCATTCTGGAGTTGCACATCAAGAGGGTCCCGGGAGGGCGCTTCACGAGCCAAGTCTTCGAGCAGATGAAAGAAAAGGATATCCTACGCTTCGAGGGTCCGCTGGGTACCTTTTTCATCCGTGAGGAATCGACTCGGCCGCTGCTCATGGCGGCAACGGGCACGGGCTTTGCGCCCATCAAGGGCATGCTCCAGTGGCTGCTTGAACACGGTCAGCAGCGTCCCATACAGCTCTACTGGGGTGTGCGGCATCCCCAGGATTTTTACTATGAAGCGTTGTTACAAGAGTGGACGCAGGCCTTCTCCGATTTCACCGTGCACAAGATCGTTTCGCGTCCCGACGCACAGTGGACAGGAGCACGGGGCTACATTACCGAGCATATACTCCAGGACTTCCCCGATCCCAGTGAATTTGACGCCTATATCTGCGGACACCCGGACATGGTCTTTTCCCTGGCCGATCGTTTGCGCGCGGCCGGGCTGGACGCTGAGCATATATTTGCCGATGCCTTCGTATTTGCCAAAAGCAAATAGGACTGACATAATTCCCGCCATGTTGTAGTGAGCAACATTGACTTACAGCACAGCGGGAGCAAAAACATGGAAACAACGGTCAAAAAGCGGCATCGGCGTACGGCAGAGGAGCGTCTGGCGGATCTCGAGGCAAAGCGGCAACAGACGGAAATGCGTCTGCGTGAGCAGCTGGCCAAGATCGAGGCACAAAAGCGCAGCCTGCAGGAAAATCCGCGTCTGCGGCGGGAGCGTGAGGCACAGCGGCGCGCGCTTCTCGATCGTATTACGCGACTGGTACCGGAGTGGGAGCCGACCCAGATTCTTGCGGCGGTAGCAGAAGTGCGCGATCACAGCGGGGGCAATGAGGCCCAGCTACAAGCCTTGAAAGAACGTGGCGAGCAGCTGATGCAGGAACTCAAGCCGAAGCGTGGGCGCAAGCCGCGCGCGGCATTATAAGCGCGCTCGATAGCGGTCCCGGTTAATGGCAAGCGGTATAGAGGGTTCGTCCATCGGATCGCTCCGACGGGCGCTACCGCACCGCTGAAAAGCAGATCGGAAAACGCACGCAAAGCCCTTGGCCCCTGGCCCAGGGCTTTTGCGTGTTGCTCGGATATTGCTTATCTACTGCGCCAACGTCGTAGGGTAGGAATGCGGTGTGCCATATAGGCGCGGATGTACCACGGGGCATTGCGCTTACGCAGTAGTTGGCGTACCCGAGCCTGCATTTGGTCGAGACTGAGATGGGGATCGCGAAACTCACCATGGTCGTAGCAGTAGCTGCAATACAGGCCGCTGGTAGTGCCGTCGGCCTCGCTGCCGCCGCCTTTTGGATCGTATTGCAGAGGCATGCCGCAGCTCTGGCAGCGTCTTTTCTCCAGTTCCCACTGATGCAGTAACTTTTTCATGAAGGCATTATACATCTTCCGGCGCCGTCAGTTCGAGGGCCTCTATGTAGATGTGCGCCATACCCAGCAGGAAGACCACATTGGGAAGGATGAAGATCAGCGCCGTCGCGACGACGAGTCCCAGCCCCTGGCCTAGGGCAAAAAGCGAGCTACTGGCTGCGTCGGTGCCCGCGGCAAGATGCCCGAGCAGGTCGCCATTGCCCAGCAGTATGTTGAAAAGCTGCATGGCCCAGTCGCCGGGGTCGCGCAATACGCTGGCGAGCAGGGGGAAGGCGCTGCTCATGGCCATGGAGTAGCCGGTGTAGAGGACGACGGAGACGATCAGACCAAGACCCAGGCTGAGAACGGTCAGCAGGAGCATCATCAGCAGTACCGAGCCTGGTTTGCTGTGGGCGATGCCCAAGGTGTGTCTCAGGCTCTTGGCGACCGTTTCGCCATGCCAGAGGGCTGGCCCAGACAGGTTGAAAACGATGATGGCGAGCACGAAGACCACGGCATCGACGACCACCGCGGCGGGGAAAATGCCGATGAAAAGGTAGGGCCCGACCCCAGGTAAGGTACACAGGGCAAAGGCAAGGGTCTCCACCAGGAAAATTCCGAACAGCAGCAGGGCTTCCACCAGTAGCAGGCCAAAGAGGCGGGGCAATACCCGCAACCCGAAACCGAGGCTCGCGAAGATACCGGGTAGTTTTTCGCCGCGCGCCTCAAAGATCAGCACCTTGCCGGCCCCGAGGTAGCCGACCCCGATGCTGGCCAGGAAAAACAAGGCACCCACGAGCACGGGAAATTCCGCGTTCGACCACTGACTGAGCGCTTCCCAGATGGTGAATCCCACGGTCGCCGCCAGGATATACACGAGTATGGGTTGCCACAGGGTGATTCCGCGCAGGGCGCGCAGCAATAGGGTAAAGGAAAGATCGCCTTGGCTGGGTGTGTGCTCAAACATGGTGAATTCCGAGGGAATGGTGGCTAAGAGAGCATAGCAAAATCGGACGCGCCGCGCGCTCGCCCCAGGCCATCGCTGAGCCACGTCTCGCCTTTTGGCGTCCCGACCCGCTGTGGTGCTAAACTATGTCCTTCGACCGTTTGGTCGGTTCACGCTGGAAGCTGAGAGGAAGCGGGATGCACGATGCGGAAATGGATCCCACCGCGGGTGACGGGAGTCGGAGGATTCTCGATGCCGCGGAGGAGTTATTCGCGGATCGCGGCTTCGATGCGGTATCCATGCACGCCATCGCCCAAGCGGCGGGCATAAGCAAAGCCAACATCTATCACTATTTCCCAAACAAGGACGCCCTTTACCTCGCGGTCCTGCGTTCAGCGAGCGAGAATCTGCGCGCCTTGCTGCAGGAAGCCATCAATTCTCACGGCTCCGTCCGCGACATTCTACACCACTTTGCCAACAGCCATCTGCAGGCGCTCCTGAAACGACCGCGCCTGGTGCGCCTGGTCTGGCGCGAGATTCTGGAGAAAGGGGCACCGCGTGCCAAAGAGTTGGCGGAGCAGGGCTTCGGTGAACTCTTCGGTAATCTGGTGGGGCTCATTCGCAGCGGTCAGGAGCGCGGCGAACTGCGGGCCGAAATCGATCCCGCCGTCGCCGCCATCCTGCTCATTGCCGGTAATGTTTTTTTCTTTCAGCATCGGGATACCCTGCGCCATTATCCCGAGGTATCCTTTGTCGGTGATCCCGAAGCGTACGACAGGGCCATGGTCGAGCTTTTGCTGCTCGGGATAGCCGCCCCCAATCCCCCGTCTTGATGGTAGATTCGTGCCCATGAATGGTGTCGTAGACCCTGCGCTGCAGGCGGAAATCCTGGTAGAAGCCCTGCCCTACATGCAACGTTTCCAGGGGGGTACCCTGGTCATCAAATACGGCGGCAATGCCATGACGGAGCCGGCACTGCAAGAGCAGTTTGCCCGCGACGTCACCCTGATGCGCCAGGTGGGTATGAATCCCGTCGTCGTGCACGGCGGCGGTCCCCAGATCGGGCGTATGCTGGAGCGCCTGGGTGTGGCGACCCAGTTTGTGGACGGCATGCGCGTGACGGACTCCGCGACCATGGCGGTGGTGGAGATGGTGCTTGGCGGCATGGTCAACAAGGAAATCGTCCACGCCATCAACCGCGCCGGCGGTCGTGCCCTGGGGCTGACGGGCAAGGACGGTCACCTCATCCGGGCACGCCGTCTGGAACGCGCCGATGGCCGCGATCTGGGCTGGGTTGGAGAGGTGGCGCGCATCGACGCCGAGATTCTGCGTTTTCTCGAGGGGGGGGACATTATCCCCGTGATCGCTCCCATTGGCGTTGGACCGGCAGGCGAATCCTACAACATCAATGCCGACCTCGTGGCGGGCGCGCTGGCGGCCACCCTCAAAGCGGAGAAACTCATCCTCATGACCAATGTGCCTGGGGTACTGGACAGCTCCGGGCAGCTCTGTCCCCGCCTGCGGGCGGCAGAGATTGCCCAGCGCCTCGCCGATGGCAGCATCCATGGGGGTATGGTTCCCAAGGTCCAGTGCTGTCTGGACGCGGTGGCTGCCGGCGTCAAGGCAACCCATATCATCGACGGGCGCGTGCCGCACGCCCTACTGCTGGAAGTCTTTACGCGGGCTGGCGTCGGTACCCTCATCTCCGATCTGGATTGAGGAAGCTCACCGTGCCTCAGGCAAGGTGGTTTCCCGGACTACGCGGACGCATGGCGTCGGCACGCAGCGTTTCCGCGCGCTGCGGTTGGCGGCGGCGTCCAATACCCATCTTTCTCTTCGATCTGGACAACACCCTCTACGACGCCAATTGCCACTGCTTTCCGCGCATGCATGCGTTCATCCACGATTACCTGATGCGGCGTCTGGATCTCGACGAGGCCGGGGCAAGCGCCTTGCGTCAGCACTATTGGCGCCGCTATGGGACGACCCTGGCTGGTCTCATGCGCCACCACGACGTGGATCCTGTGGAGTTTCTGGAGGCCATCCATCCGCCGGCACTGGCGGCGACGGTCCCGGAAGACGCCGGGCTGCGGCAGTGGCTGCGCCATCTACCCGGCCCCGCCTTCGTCTTCACCAATAGTGTGGCGAGTCACGCCCGCCGCGTCCTCGCGCAGCTGGGAGTGGAAGATCAGTTTGTCGGGATTTTCGACATGCACTTTGCCAGCTACCGTGGCAAACCCGATGCCGAGGTGTATCGCCGTATCCTGCGGGAGCTGCGGGTGCCCAGCTGGCGCTGTATCTTCTTTGACGATAGCCGGGCCAATCTGCGCACGGCGCGCTGGCTGGGTATGCACACGGTGCATATCAGCCGTCGCCGTCACCCTGGCAAAGGTGCCGATCGGGTGCGCACCCCGATACAGTGGCGCCACCAAGGCGGGTAAATACCGTCCGGGCCCAAGCCGGGCCTCTGCGTGAAGCGCACCGTCCCGGGATCGCGCTATAGCCGCTTCAGAGCAGCGGCTGCAGGGCCTTGACCCAGCCCGGCGCGCCACCGGTGTCGATGGTTACCGAGGCGCTGGTGCCGATGTGTAGGGGCTTCTTCGGGTCCGGATCGAGGATGGTGATGCGTACCGGCACGCGTTGGGTGACCTTGACCCAGTTGCCCGTGGCGTTCTCGGGGGGCAGCAGGGAAAAGGCATTACCAGCGCCACCGCTGAGACTGGTGACGACACCGCGAAAGCGGTGGTTGGGATACATGTCGATGTGTACGTCCGCCTTTTGGCCGGGATGCACGCGATTCAGATCCGTTTCCTTGTAGTTGGCCTCGATCCAGTATTCACGGTTGCCGATGAGGGGAAACAGGTCTTGGTTGACGTTGACCACGTCGCCGACGTGAATCTTGTCCACCTTGCTGACCACACCCGTCAGCGGGGCGTAGATGGTGGTTTCGGAAAGATCCAGCTTGGCGCTGCGCACGGCGGCCTTGGCCGCTTGGATACGCGCCTGGTTCAGGGCGAGTTGTGCTTCCTGCGCGGCCAGCGCAGCCCGGTCGGCACTGAGCTTGGCTGCCGCCGCCTTGGCCGTGGTGGCCTCATTGTCTGCCTGTTGCGCAGACATGTACTTTTGCTGCGCCAGGGCTGCCGCCCGCTGAGCATTGCGGGTAGCGTTCTGGTAATTGACCTGGTCCGCCTCGATCTGGGCGCGTGCCTCGGCGATGTTGGCGTGGATGGCCGTGGTCTGGCGCTCTGCCTGGGCGAGCTCGGCCTCGGCACGCTCCAGGGCATAGAGATAGGCGCGAGGATCGATCTTCAGGAGGGGTTGACCCTCGTGCACCACCTGGTTGTCGTGGACGTAGAGGGCAACGATGTGGCCGGTCACCCGCGGCGCGATGTTGACCATGTGTGCATGCACATAGGCGTCGTCGGTACTTGGATAATAATTGGCGATCTGGAAATAGGCGTAGGCGCCAAAGGCGACTACCACGATGATGACCAGGACAATGAAACGCTTCAACCAACGCATGGCTGCCCTCGCTGCAAGTTTTGTCACGGGATACGCTATACTGCCTGCGACCATCGACCGAGAGCGTTCGGCTTTGACAGCTGCCGCGACAGAATCGCATACTGACCGTTCGGTCGATACCATAGCGTAAAGTCGGATTCCCGGCAAGTTCCGTCCGCACCAAAGAAGGAGAAGTGATGAAAAACCCTGTCAAAATTGCCCTGCTTGGAGTCGCTGCCCTGGCTGTCGCGGGAACCGGTTCGGTCTACGCCGAAGGCTTGCACGTCATTCAGGGAGGACCTGCCTATTTCAGTGCGGGGGTGGGTGTATTCAACGGCGTGGGTGTGCGTCCCGTAAGCGGCCCCAATCCGCGCATACCGGAGCTCGATGTGGAGTACCAGAGTGCGTCCAAGCTCTTTGGAATCGGCGCTCTGTACGGCCTGATGGTGAATACCGATGGCGGCATCATGGGCTATACCGGCTTCTATTCCGACATTGCCTGGGATAACGACCACTGGATCCTGACGCCGGTGCTGGGCTTTGGTGGTTACGACAAAGGCCGCGGCAAGGATCTCGGCAGTACCTTCCAGTTTCGTCTGGAGCTCGGTCTTGCCTATCAGTTTGCCAACGGTTCGCGCTTGGGCGTGAAGATTGCCCACATTTCCAATGCCAAGATCGTGCAGCAGGACCCGGGCGAGAACGAGGCGCTGGTGACCTACTCCATCCCCCTGTCCTTCGGCGACCATTCCTGAGCGCTGTTGCCGGGGAAGGCAAATCCGTTCCTCCCCCGCGCAGCTCAGCTTGCTGGATGCAGTCCCAGACGGGTGAAAAGCTGCTGATCGCGGCTCGGCTCGGCGTTGTGGGTGGTGAGCAGACGCTCCCCCAGGAAGATGCTGTTGGCCCCGGCGAGGAAGCACAGGGCTTGGAGACTGTCGCTCATCCGCTCGCGCCCGGCAGCAAGACGCAGGTAGCTTGCCGGAAAGAGCAGTCGGGCGACGGCGATGGTACGGACGAACTCGATCTCATCCACCGCCGGCGCGTGCTCCAGGGGTGTCCCGGGGATGGGTACCAGGGCGTTGATGGGGATACTCTCGGGCGCTGTCGGTAGCTTGGCCAGTTCCTGCAGCAGGCGGGCACGATCGCGGCGGCTTTCACCAAGGCCGAGGATTCCGCCGGAACAGACCTTGATGCCAGCGTTGCGGACCGCCTCCAGGGTGTCCAAGCGCTCTTGATAACTGCGGGTGTGGATGACCTCACCGTAGAATTCCGGTGAGGTGTCGAGATTGTGGTTGTAGTAATCGAGGCCGGCCTCGGCCAAGCGTTGGGCTTGCTGTGCGTTGAGCATGCCCAAGGTCACGCAGGTTTCCAGGCCGAGCTCCTTCACCGCGCGAACCATGAGCGCAACCCGCTCCAGATCGCGGTGGTGGGGACTGCGCCAGGCTGCCCCCATGCAAAAGCGCTGGGCGCCTCCGGCCTTGGCCTGGGCAGCGGCTTCCCGCACCGCCTCCACCGACAACAGATCCGTAATGGCCAAGGTATCGCTCTGATGGTGAACGCTCTGGGCGCAGTAGCCGCAGTCCTCCGGACAGTTACCCGTCTTGATGGAGAGCAGGGTGGAATGTTGCAGGGCGTTGGCATCGAAATGTTGCCGGTGCACCTGCTGAGCCTGAAAGATCAGGTCGTTGAAGGGCAGTTCGAAGTATTCGAGGATCTGATCAAGGTTTGGGGCGGTGGCGGTGGTCATGGGGCTCCACGGGGGCAGACTGAGACAAAAGAAGATCCAGCAGTTGTCGCTGGTGGGAACAAAGTTCGCTCAAGACCAGGACCTTGCGCCGGGAGTGGGTGCCGTGACGCAGTACGACCTGCCCGGGTCCAAGATCGAGACGACGCGCGAGAAAGGACAGCAGCGCGGCATTGGCGGCTCCGTCCACGGCGCGGGCGCGGAGGCGGATCTTGAGGGCATCACCGTGGTAGCCCACCACGCAGTCGTCCCGCGCGCCCGGTTGCACCTGCACGGTGAGCGTACCCGCCGCCGAGCCGCTGGGACGCCAGGGCGTTTGCATCGCCGGGCAGCACATGGTGTCAGCCACCCAAATTGAGAATGGCACGCACCAGCAAGCCCTTCATAAGCTCGATGAGCAACATGGCGATGAAGGGGCTGATATCGATGCCGCCGAAGAGCGGTACTACCCGTTGAATGGGGTATAGGATGGGTGCCGTGACCCTGTCCAATAAGCGTACCATGGCGTTGTAGGGATCGGGATTCTCCCACGAGAGGATGGCGCGGATGATAATGGCCCAGAGAGCAGGGTCAGGATGAGGCTCGTCAATTGCGCAATGCTGACGCTGAGATTGCTGATCCATTGGTTATGCTCCTCGGTCATCTGGGCCAGTGCACGACCGCGGTCGACGGCGGCCTGGACGGCGCGCTGGGCCAGGGCACGCAATCCCTCCTCCCAGACCGCCAGCGCGGCCGCCGTGGTCCCGGCTGGGCTAGTCACCTGATGCCGCAGGTTGGACGGTGCCATCTGCGCTTCCTTGGCCAGGCGCGCAGCGCCCAGCACCGTCTCTTGGGCCAGGATGCGGGCCGTGGCGCGTGGCAGACCCTGGAAGACGCCGGCATCCTCCAGGGCCTCCAGGAAGAGGAGGACGTAGGCTGGGCCGCTGCCGGCCAGGGCGGTTGCGGCGTCCATGAGTCCCTCATCCTCCAGCCACAGGCAGCGGCCGACAGCGGCGAGGATGGCCTCGGCCGCCGCCCGCTGTTCCGCCGTCACGGAGGCATCGGCATAGAGGGTCGTCATCCCGGCGCCGATCTGGGCCGGGGTATTGGGCATGCAGCGCAGGACCGGCACTTTGGGTCCCAAAAGCCGCTTCAGGCTGGCACTGGTCACCCCGGCGGCAAGGGATAGGAAGATACCTGGACCGGCCTCCAGCGCGGCGCGCCAGCTCGGCAGGATCGTCCCGATCTGCTTGGGTTTGGCGGCATAGACGACCGTGGCGTCGGCGGCGACGGGCACGGCCTCGGCAGCCCGGCTGATGACACCGAATTCACGCGCCAGGGCCTCGCGGCGCTCCAGATGTGGGGCGTGTACGGCGATGTCGCCACCGGCGATCCCGCGGCGGCGCAGGCCGGCAATGATGGCGCGCGCCATGTTGCCGGCGCCGATGAAAATTATTCGCGGTTCGCTCACCTGGTCTCCTGTGATCTGGGGCCGAAAATGGCCGTGCCTACGCGGATCTGGGTGGCGCCCATAGGCAGAGCCCGAGCATAGTCCGTCGAGGTGCCCATGGAAAGGGTATCGATGGCCTGCTTCGGAAAAGTATCTTGCAGAAGTTGAAAGGCCGCTGCCATGGTGGCGAAGTCGGCATCGGCCTGCTCGGGTTCGGGGCGAACCAGGGCCATGAGGCCACGCAGCCGCAGGTGCGGCAGGGTGACGATGGCGCGCGCCAGGGATTCCAGGGCGTCCAAGCCGACCCCACCCTTGCTGCTCTCGCCTCCGGCATTGACCTCGATGAGCACATCGAGGGGTGGCATGCCCGCCCGGGCATGGTTGAGTCGCTCGGCGACGAGGGCACGATCGATGCTTTCCACCCACTGAAAATGACGGGCGATGGCGAGGGTCTTGTTGCGTTGGATGCGGCCGATGAAATGCCAGACGATACCGTCGAGGTCGGCGAGGGCTTTCTGTTTGTCCAGAGCCTCTTGCAGATAGTTTTCGCCAAAGTGGCGCAGACCAAGACCGTAGGCCAGACGCAGACGGGATGCTGCCACCCCCTTGCTGACCGCCAGCAGGCGCACCGTGGGGTATGCCTGCAAGGTCGCCTGCAGGGTACGCAGGCGCGGCAGCATAATGTCTGGGACGGCTTGGGCGGATTTCATAAGCTCGACTATATTAGTCCCCATGGCGTCGTAACCCAACTAGTCGCTCCACACCCTCTGGAGAATCGCCGTGGATATCACCGAACTGCTGACTTTTGCCGTCAAGAACAATGCCTCCGACACCCACATGTCCGCCGGCTTGCCGCCCATGTTGCGCATCCATGGCGACATCCGCCATCTCAATGTCGAGCCCCTGGACGCCAAGACGGTACACGCCATGATCTACGACATCATGAACGATGCCCAGCGCAAATGGTTTGAAGAAAATCTCGAGATCGACTTCGCCATCGATCTGGCCGGGGTGGCGCGCTTCCGTGTCAATGCCTTCAATCAGGACCGTGGGCCGGCGGCGGCCTTCCGCACCATTCCCGCCAAGGTGCTGAGCCTCGAGGATCTGAATGCGCCCAAGGTCTTCAAGGATATCATCAACGTTCCACGCGGTCTGGTCCTGGTGACGGGGCCCACGGGATCGGGCAAATCCACGACCCTGGCCGCCATGGTCGATCACATCAACCAGCAGCGTGCCGACCACATCATCACCATCGAGGATCCCATCGAATTCCTCCACACCCCCAAAAAATGCCTCATCAACCAGCGCGAGGTGGGGCCACATACCCACTCCTTTGCCAATGCCCTGCGCTCGGCCCTGCGTGAGGATCCGGACGTCATTCTCGTGGGCGAGTTGCGCGATCTGGAGACCATGCGCCTGGCCCTTACCGCTGCGGAAACCGGCCACGTCGTCTTCGCGACCCTGCACACGAGCTCGGCGCCGAAAACCATCGATCGTATCGTCGACTCCTTCCCCGGCGGCGAGAAGGACATGGTGCGGGCCATGCTGTCGGAGTCCCTGCGCGCGGTCATCTCCCAGACCCTCCTCAAAACGGCGGATGGCAAGGGCCGAGTGGCCGCCCACGAAATCATGATTGCCAACCCGGCCATCCGCAACCTCATCCGCGAAAACAAGATTGCGCAGATGTACTCGGTGATTCAAACCGGTCAGAATCAGGGCATGCAGACCCTGGATCAGTGTCTTGCGGACCTCGTCCGCGCCCACCGTATCACCCGCGAGGAGGCGCTTCGGCGGGTGCAGAACAAAGACAGCTTCGCTGCCGTCGCCTGAGGTGCAGGATGGCCGCCCTCGAACAGTTGCTGCAATTGATGGTGCAGAAGAACGCCTCGGACCTGTATCTCACCGTCGGTGCTCCACCCACCCTGAAGATCGACGGTCGCGCGGTTCCCATCGGTCAGGAGGCCCTGCGGCCCGGCCAAACCTTGGCCCTGGCCAAGGAGATCCTGGGTCTGGAGCGTCTGCAGGAGTTCCAGCAGGAAAAGGAGGTCAACATGGCGATCTCGGCCAGTGGTATCGGCCGTTTTCGCGTCAATGGCTTCTTCCAGCGTGGCGAGCTGGGTTTCGTGCTGCGCGCCATCAAGACCGACATCCCCACCCTTGAGCAGCTGAAGATGCCCGACGTGCTCAAGAGTCTCGCTATGTCGGCGCGGGGACTGGTGCTTTTCGTGGGGGCAACCGGTTCGGGCAAGAGTACCTCCCTTGCGTCCATGATCCAGTATCGTAACCAGAACTCCCCCGGGCACATCCTCACCATCGAGGACCCCATCGAGTTCCTGCATAAGAATTACCAACGCCGATCTGATCTACAAGGGCGAGGTAGGCCTGCTCAAGGACGCCATGGCACGCACCAACGATGTCGGCATGCAGACCTTTGACCAGTCCCTCCTGAAGCTCTACATGGACGGTCTGATCCATTATGAGGACGCTCTGCGCGGGGCGGACTCGCAGAATGACCTGCGCCTTGCCATCAAGATGGAATGCCTGCGTCGTGGCCTCGAGGATCCCGGCGCGCAGAGCGATGGCGAACGGCAGTGGCGTATCCAGAGCTGATAGCCGATCCCATTGTGCTCCGGTTACTTGGCCTCCTGACCTGGGCGGTGCTCCTCGCCTGGCTCGTGCTCTATTTTGGCCGGGGGCACTTCTGGCGTTGCAGCGAGCGTCTGGCGGCGGTGATCGCGCCACCCCCCCAGTGGCCAGCGGTGGTGGCGGTGGTCCCCGCACGCAACGAGGCCGCGGGTATCGGTCCCTGCGTCCGCAGCATCCTGAGCCAAGACTACCCCGGCAGTCTGCACCTGATCGTGGTGGACGATCAGAGTAGCGACGACACCGCCGCACTGGCGCGACAGGCGGCGGCAGCCGTAGGGGCCAGCCACCGCCTGCAGGTGCTGCGCGGTCAGGATCTACCACCGGGCTGGGCGGGCAAGGTCTGGGCTCAGTCCCAAGGAGTGGCGGCAGCGGGTGATGTGCCCTGGCTCTGGTTTACGGATGCCGACATCCAGCACGGAGAGACGGTGCTCCGCCGTCTGGTGGCCAAGGCCGAAGGGGAGCAGCGGGTATTGGTCTCGCTGATGGTGGAGCTGTCCTGCCAGAGCTTTTGGGAGCGCCTTCTGATCCCGGCCTTCGTTTTCTTTTTCCAGAAACTCTATCCCTTTGCCTGGGTCAATGACGCGCGACACCGCCTCGCCGGTGCAGCCGGTGGTTGCATGCTGCTGTGCCGCGACGCCCTGGAGCGTGCCGGAGGCCTCGCGCGCATGCGCGCTGCCCTCATCGACGATTGCACCCTGGCGGGCCTGCTGAAGCCCATGGGAGCCATCTGGCTTGGCCTCACCCACGACAGCCGCAGCCTGCGCGCTTATCCACGGCTCGACGAGATCTGGTCCATGGTCGCCCGCTCGGCCTATGTGCAGTTGGAGCAGAAGCCCAGCCGCCTACTGCTGGCAGTGACGGGGATGACCCTCCTCTATCTCTGGCCGCTTCTGGCCCTGCTCTACGGAGTACTCACGCAGGTCTGGTGGTTGTGGCTACCCGCCGCCGTGGCCCTTCTGCTCGCCTGGCGCATGTATGTGCCGATGCTGCGTTTCTACTCCTTACCCTGGTGGTGGGGTGCCAGCCTCTTTCCCGCCGCCTGGCTGTATACCCTCATGACCGTCGACTCCGGACGCCGCCATTACCTGGGAAGGGGCGGCGCCTGGAAGGGGCGGCACTACTCCTGACAGCTCGACCTCGGTGCGCCAAGAGCCCAGCTCGGATCACCTCCGACGAAGAATGGCCGATGCCCCAGACTAGCCGCGGTAGTGCAAAAGGTAACGCCACTCGAAGGCGCGTTTGGCGAGGTGCCACAGGGGGCTCGGGATGACCCGCGCCTGCTCCGGGCTACGGTAGACCATGAAGGCGTTGTCGATGCCATCGACGATACACACCAGTTCATTTTTGAAGCGCTTGTCCGGCGCCTCGCCGCGCAGGTACCGGACGATGTTGTGCGCCGCCGTTTCCGCCTGCAGGTCGGCAGCATGGCCCTGCTTGGGTAACCAGTCCGGGCTGCCCTCGTAGGCACCGGCATCGCCCACGACATAGACTCCGGGAAAGCCCACCACCGCACAGTGGCCATCGGCCTGGATAAAACCGCCGGGAGACAGGGGCAGGCCACTGGGCAGGGCAAATTCTGGTCCCGTCATTCCCGGCATGAAGAGGATGAGGTTGGCGGGAATGGTGCCGCCCTCCGTCTCTACCTTTTGGGCGTCGAAGGAAAGGATTTTGTGGCCCAGATGGGTGTGAATCCCACGCCTTTCCATCTCCGCCAAAAGGCCAGATACCGCTGCCGAACCCAGCCGATTACCGGGCTCGCGCATGGGATTGAAGAAATGCAGGCGGATGGCGTCACGCCGACCGCGTCGGCGCAGCCAGGTATCGATACCAAAGAGCAGTTCGAAGATGGGTCCACCGCGAACCGCGCCGGGTTCCGCCGGGTTGCCGGCGAAACCGAAGGCGATATCGCCTTCCTCCAGAAGGGCCAGGCGGTCGCGAATCTGTTCCGCTGCCTCGATACCATCGCAGATGGCGAGGCCATGCTCGATCCCGGGGAGCTTGCGCAGGGAGCGCCCGCCCGTGGCAATGAGCAGAACATCGTTGTCGATCTCCTCGCCTTGGTCACTGCGCACCTTTCGTCCCTGCGCCTCGATGGCCGTCACGCGCCCGGCGTGGAAGTGGATGCGGTTGCGACGGAAGAATGCGTCCAGATCGACGCGCAGTTCAGGCCCCTGGCGCAGGCCCGTGGGCACCCAGATAAGGCTCGGGTAGTAAACGAATTCCGCGCGCGGGGCGAGCAGATGGATTTCGGCGTCCGGCAGCTGCCGGCGCAGGTGACGGACGGCGGTGAGGCCGCCGAAACCGGCTCCCAATATGGTGATTCTGGTCATTTTTCATCCTCCGGTGACCTGTGGATTCCGCCCGGTATGCGCAGATTCCGAGCATCCAATGCGGATGACGCAGGCTTGCTTCCTCAGTATATACCGCGCTCGCGCAATGCGCCGCGGGCGCGGCCAGGGATGCTCACACCAGCACGCGTCGATAGTCCTCGGGAAGGGGGCTCGCCTCCTGTGCCTGGGCAAAACCCCGCGCCGAGAACAGACTGACGATCTGGCCGTGCGCCTGAATGAGGCGCACGACATTGGGGTCGTCGCTGCACTCTTCCACCAGAACGCCATTGGGCAGGAGGGTGACCTCCATCTGTACCTTGTCGTGCTGCGCGAAGAGTTCGGCGAAGGCGGGATCCCAAAAACGCAGACCAAAGTTTTCCTGCAGACGCCGATGCATGCTGGGCACGTGGTCGTGCAGCAAGCCCACCACCTCGGGGTTTTCCGAAGTGGTCAGACTGCGGATGCCCGACTCGGTGCGATGCAACTCCCGCCGGATCTCCGCGTGCAGGGCCAAGAGACGATGGAAAACCTCCTGATCGTGCTGGTGCCGCGCCTGTTTTTCGCCGCCCGTGGCCAGAGCGAGGCCGCGCCCGCCGCGGCGACGATCTGCCGGAAATGGGGGGGTATCGTCGGATTCATTCATGTGGATTGCTCCCGATGTCGTCGCGGCCGCAGCGCACATTGGCGGGGACCGCTACGTGGATGTGTTTGGGTTGGGCCAGATCCAGGGAGCCCATGAGTGCAATGAACTCTTCCCTGGACTTTCCCGCCAGACGCGGATTACTGCGTTTCTCTTCGGCGATACAACTGACCCAGCGCCCGTGATAGTCGTGCCCGGGATAGACCAAGGTCTCTTCGGGCAAGGTGAACAGTTTCTGAGTGATGCTGTCAAAAAGGGTACCCGCATCGCCGCCCTGAAAGTCGGTACGCCCGCAGCCGCCAATGAGCAGAGCGTCGCCCGTGAATACGCGATCGTGCCAGCGATAGCTCACGCAGCCCGGCGTGTGGCCGGGTGTTGCCAGTACGCGGATGACATCGTCTCCGAGGACCAGGAAATCTCCGTCTTCCACCTTGCGGTCGGCACAATCGGCTCCCGCGGCGGCAGAGATGACGACCTCGGCGCGACTCAGGGCGCGCAGATCCCCGGCAGCGCTGACGTGGTCCGCATGGACGTGGGTTTCCAAAGCGTAGCGCAGGGTCAGGTCGTGTTCTTGCAGGATGCGCAGAATCGCGTCGCTATGCCCCTTGACGGCGTCGATGACCACGGCTTCGCGCCAGGTCAGATCGCCCAGGATGTAGGTGTAGGTGCTGCTCTCGGTGTCAAAAAGCTGCTTGAAAAACATGATGACGGCTCCTCTCGTCGCAGTGGTATCCGGAATCCACCCGTTTTGCGTCCAGACTAACCGGCGAGGCGGTCCCATGCATTGATATTTGTCAAAGTAGATCGATTTTATCGGGTATTGCCGAACCGGCCCCTTCAGGACGCGCCGACTGCGCCCAAGGCCTTCGGGTCGAGGATCTCCAGTTCGCCCCGGGATTCCCGCAGCCAGTTGCGACGCTTGAAGTCCGCCATGATCCGACTGACGTGCTCGGTGCTTAGTCCCAGGAATTCGCCAAGATCCTGGCGGGTGAGGGGGAAGGGCAGGCTGCGCCGCTGCGGATAAGCCTGCGCCCATTGCAGCAGGAAGGTAGCCAGCCGCGCCTCGGCCCGGCGTGTGCCCAGATCGACGATACGATTCTCGGCCTCTTCCAGTGCGCGCTGCCAGCGGCGAAAGATGGCCTCGCGCACGGCCGGCAAGCGCTGGGACAAGAGGTCTAGCTCGCGCAGGTCGAGACGGCACAGCTTGACCGTCGACAGGGCGATGGCCGTGTGCTGGTGTTGCTCCCGGTGCAGTCCCTCAAAGCCGAACAGATCACCGTGATGCAGCAGGCGAACGATCTGGGCACGACCATCGGCCAAGGATTTGACGAGCTTTATGGCTCCCTCGCGCAAGGTATAGGCATGGCTGGCGCTGTCGCCTTCCCGATAGATGGTGGTTCCGCCCACAAACTCCAGGTCGATCACGTCCATGCCCAAGGCACAGAGTTCCTCACCGCTCAAACCGGCGAATATGCTGCGCGCACGCATGGCACAGCGCAGACAGTTGGACTTTTTTGCCCCTTCCTCGGCCACCACGCTCAGCCTGGGCGCCTGCGAAAGCGTAGATCGAAAACCTGGTGCCCCAGCGCCGCTCCCCGACGTTCGAAGCGTGTCGGAATGCGATTTTCCGGAGGCGGGCTGAACCCCCCTCCCGGCGCGAGATTCTCGAGGGATGGGGTGGTGTCGAGCACGGTCAGCGCGTGCTGGGCATAGGGTTCCCAGTCCGTCGCAAACTGCAACTCGCCGCCGGGGACGAGGAGATCTGCCAGGCGTTTCGCCGATGCTTCCTGTAACAGACGGCGCTTGTGGTGGCGCTTCTTCGGCCAGGGATCGGGGAACTGAATGACGATGAGGGAGAAAAGCGCCGGCGGCAGCGTCTCGATCCAGGCCATGGCATCCCCGTGGAGTACCCGCACATTGTCGATGCTCCCCGCCTCCAGACGCTGGAGCAGGGCGCCCACGCCGGGGGCGTGCACCTCGGCACCGATACAACCCCAGTCGGGATGCTGGGCGGCAAAATGGGCAAGGTGCTCGCCATTGCCGAAACCGATCTCCAAAGCCAGAGGCCTTTTGTCACCCCAGGGGCAGGTCCAGGCCCGCTCCGGCGCGATGGCCCAGCGCGGCAGCAGCTCGGCCAGAGCGCGTCGCTGTGCCTTGGTAAATCGACCCTGGCGCAGTACGAAGCTGCGCAGCGGACGGTGACCCTGCCCGGGCCCCGGGACATCTGGCTTGAGAGAAATGGACATGCAAGGCATTATAGCGAGTTTGGAAAAAAGGCCTAAAGGAGGCAGGCATGCAATCCCCCCTGCTGGGTTTGGTCATGGGTAGCCAGAGCGACTGGGAGACCCTGCAGGCTGCGGCCGAGCACCTGGAGGCCCTGAAGATCCCCTTTGAAGCGCGGGTGGTTTCGGCGCATCGCACTCCCGATCTGCTCTTCCAGTACGCCGAGACGGCGGCACAGCGAGGGCTCACCGCCATCATCGCCGGTGCTGGGGGCGCTGCGCACCTGCCGGGCATGCTCGCCGCCAAGACCGTGGTTCCGGTACTGGGTGTGCCCGTTCCTTCGCGGCATTTGCAGGGGCTGGATTCCCTGCTCTCCATTGTCCAGATGCCCAAAGGTGTACCGGTGGCCACCTTCGCCATCGGCCGGGCAGGAGCCGCCAATGCCGCTCTCTTTGCTGCGGCGATGCTGGCGCCGGCGTATCCCGCCATCGCCGCTGCCTTGGCGGAGTTCCGTCGGCAGCAGGAAAGCGCCGTTCTGGCCGCCACCGTGCCGCCGCCCACGCTGCCATGATTCGGGGCGGCCAAACCCTGGGTGTGCTGGGCGGCGGGCAGCTCGGCATGTTCTTCGTCCTGGCGGCGCAGCGGCACGGCTATCCCGTCTGGGTGCTCGACCCCGACCCCCACTGTCCCGCCGCCCGTACCGCCGCCCGTCACCTCTGTGCCCCGCTGGACGATCCGGTGGCCCTGGAGGAGTTTACTCGCGGCGTTGCTGCCGTCACCGTGGAATCGGAAAACATCCCGGCGGCGGCCCTGGCCCACTGCGCAGCGTGGATGCGCCCGGGTCCCGAAGCGGTGCGTATCGCCCAGGATCGTCGCCTGGAAAAATCCTTCCTCCGAGATCTCGATCTTCCCGTGGCACCCTTCATCGCGCTGGATGCTGGCACTCCACTGCCACCCGTGACGGACGATTTCCCCTTCCCTGCCCTCCTCAAGACAGCGCGCTGGGGCTACGATGGTAAAGGCCAGGAGACGGTGGTCTGCGGCGAGGATCTGGCCGCTGCGTGGCAGGCCCTGGGCACCGTGGATGCGGTCCTCGAGGCGCGTGTCGATCTCGCGGCCGAGTTTTCCATTCTGCTGGCGCGTGGCGAGGACGGCATGGTGGTGTTCTACCCGGCAGCGTACAACTATCACCGCGACGGCATACTGGATCTCACCCTGGTCTGCGACACAGAGCCCACCGCCATGGAGTCCGAGGCGCGCCACATGGCCCTGCGGATTGCCGAAGCCCTCGACTACATCGGTGTTCTCGCCGTGGAGTTCTTTGTCGATGGTCACGGGGAGATACTGGTCAACGAACTGGCCCCCAGACCGCACAACAGTGGCCATTTCAGTCTCGATGCCAGCATCCACAGTCAGTTCGACCAGCAGCTTCGCTGTCTCTGCGGCTTACCTCTGGGCGACACCCGCCTGTTGAGCCCCGTAGCGATGATGAATCTGCTGGGCGATCTCTGGACCCCGCAGGAGCCGGATTGGTCCAGCGTTCTCGAGCATCCGCAGACCAAGCTCTGGCTCTACGGTAAACGGGAAGCCCGCCCGCGGCGCAAGATGGGCCATCTGACGATCCTCCCTGAGCATTCCCATGCCATCGCCAAGACCGTTGCGGCTTTGCGCCGCAGTCTTGCCCTACCGGATCTGCCGCCCCTCGGATTCCTCCCGGAATGTGCCGACCAAGGGCTTTTGCCAACAGCTCCACACCGCCCAGAGCACGAGTAGCGCCGCAAGCAGAAAGAAGAGCAGGCTCCAATGGGTGACGGGCCAGCCCAACCAGCGTGCCTGCCCGGCTACGGCACAGGAGCCCCTGCCCGCCAAGGCGGCGGCCAGAGAGCCCGCCAGGGTTCCCGGTGCAAAGCTCGACGCGGGTAGCAGCTGCACCGCCGTGCAGGCACGAACCCGGCTTGCGGCGGCCGCTGCCAGGTGCCACTGCCAACCGGCCAGTCCCGCGCCCCCCAGGCTCACCACGATAGCGCCGATCCAGCTGGCACGACGCCAGGTCCATGATCCCGGCAGACCGAGCAGCAGCAGGACAATCAGGAGGATGGCCGCCAGGCGTTGATAGATGCAGAGGCTGCAGGGCTGGACACCCTGGTGAAATTGCAGCCAGAGCATGATTCCCAGAGCAAAGGCCGCCATCGCCGCAATGGCGACGGCCAGGACGGAGGGTCCGCGGCCCCTCAGTTTGATCCGGTCAAGGCCTTCCATTGCCGATGACTGGGTAGACCGATGACATAGTGGATGACTCCCTTCTGACGATAGACCAGAAACGGCACCGTCGCCGACTCCTCCCCGGCAGAGGCCAACTCCGGCAACAAGGACTCCTTGCCCTGGAGGAAATTATAGTTACGGTCGAGAATGGGGCGCATTTTGGCCAGGGTCGCCGCATTGGCCAAAGGCGCCCCCCCCTCGGGTTTACCATCCCGGATGGCGAAGCCGTCCTCGTTGGCTTTCAGTGCTTGGAGCGGGTCCTTCGCCGCCAGGATGGAGGCCGCCTTGGCCGCACTGCTGGCCGTGAGGTAGCCCACCAAAACCACGCGCAAGCGCAGTTGCCCGGCCGCGACAGGGTTCTGCAGCCAGGCAAAAAGCTCGTGACAGTAGGGACAATTGGGGTCCATGAAGAGATAGACCACCGGCCCGTGCTCCCCCTCGGCAATGTAGTGGGTGTGGTCCAGGGCCTGCCAGAAACTCTCGTCCGCGCCCTTTTGTGGCTCTGCCTGTGCTGCAACCCATGGAGCGAAGATGGACATCAGGCACAGAGTCAACAGGGCGCTCGCCCATAGGGCAGGTATACTCGGGATGCGGATCTTCATGGTCGGATCTTCTCCTTATCGATGCGCAGCAGGCTGATGCGTCGGCGGCTATAGAGTTCGTAGCCCGTATAGAGTTCCCTCACCTGGATGCCCTTCGGTAGCTCCCGCCGCAGGGCCGACACATCTTCCTGTGGTGTCACCAGGAAAAGTGGTCCGGGATGGCCCTGGAGGATCTCCGGTACCTGGGTCTGTGGGGCATCGAGCTCGGTTGCCGTCATCGCGCCGCGGCCGGCATAAAAGAGAAAGCTCGGTTCCCACCAGCGCCAGGTGCCCAGGCTGTAGGACCTGGAACCCTCCAGGTGGCGGACCAGATACCCCATGGTGACCGAGGGTTTCAGGGCGTCCAGGGAGGGCATGGCCAGGAGCACGAGACACAGAGTGAGGCCAACGGCGGCTGCACCGAGACTCGCGATAACCCCCCAGAGCCGGCGTCCCTGCACGAAGACCAAGGCAAGTAAAGCTCCCAGAAGATAGGGCAAACCGAGGTAAGCCACCGAACCCAGGGGCGGGATGTCCTTGGGCACGAGCCAGGCGCCCAGCCCCACCAGAACGAGACCCACCGTCGCCAGCAGCGCGAAGGAGGCGCGCAATCCCCAAGGTCCAAGGGGGCGTTCGCCGGTCAGGGCAAGGCGAATGCGCCAGGCCAGCAGGGCCAGGAGGGGTGGATAGGCTTCCCAGACGTAGTTGGGCAACTTGGTGGCGCCGAGGCTGAAAAAAGCGATCCACAACCCCGCCCAAAGCCAGAAAAAGGCCTGGACGGGTTGCGCAACGATCATTCCCCGCCGCTGCCGCCAGCCCTCGGCCAGGGTCTGGGGGAGGAAGACCGACCAGGGCAAAAGGCCAAGGAAGGTCGTCAGCAGGTAGTAGTAGATGGGACCGCGATGTCCCTGCATGGCCGCCGTGTAGCGGCCCACATTCTGCGCATCGATGAAGCGCAGGTCCCAGGCCCAGTGGGTGGCAATGCCCACGGCCAGATACCAGGGCAAAGCGATGACGAGAAAGAGCGGCACACCAAGGGTGAGCCGACCTTCCCGCCACAGGTGGGGGAGATCGCGACGCAAGAGGAGAAAAACGGTGATGATGAGGCCGGGCAGGAGAAAAGCGATGGGCCCCTTGGCCAGCGTGCCCAAGCCCATGGCGGCGTAGGCCAGGAGATAGTGGCCAAGACGTCCCTTGGACCGCAAATAACCGTGCAGCCAGGACAGCAGGCTCACGGTCACGAAAAAAATGAGCAGAGGGTCGGGTACCGCTGCCCGGAAAATGATCTGGCTATGCAGGGCCGTGGCGGTAAAAAGGCCGGTGAGCAGCGCCGCCTCATCGCCCAGAAAGGGCCGCAGGGCGAACATCAGATAGAGCACCAAGAGCGCGCCCAGGGCCACCGAGCCGATGCGCAGTCCCCAGGAGTTCATACCCAAGAGGCGCACGCCCACATCCATCAGCCAATAGTTGAGGATGGGCTTGTCGGGACGCAGCTGGCCATTGAAGGTGGGCACCACGAAATCGTGGTGTACGATCATTTCTTTCAGGGATTGGGCATTGTTGGGTTCGTCGATATCCCAGAGACTCGCGTCGCCCGTGTGAAAGGCCAGCAGCCAGAAGGCAAAAAGAAAAACGAGGGCAGCCTGAACCGTAAATCCGCCCTGCCGACGTTCAGAGCTCACGGCCGCCCCCTTTCAGGATCCGCGCCTTGTCCCGCTGCCATTCCCGCTCTTTGATGCTGGCGCGCTTGTCGTGGGCCTGTTTACCCTTGACGAGTGCAATCTCGACCTTGGCGCGTCCCGCCTTCCAGTACATTGCCAGAGGCACCACGGTGTAGCCCTTGCGTTCGATGGCACCGATGAGGCGATTGATTTCCAGCCGATGCATGAGGAGTTTGCGCGTGCGCGTCGGATCCGGATGGATGTGGGTGCTGGCGGTGGTCAAGGGGCTGATGTGCGCGCCTAAGAGCCACAGCTCACCCTGCTTCACCACCACATAGCTGTCTTTGAGGTTCAGACGCCCGGCCCGCAGGGACTTCACCTCCCAGCCTTCCAGGGCGATGCCGGCCTCGAAACGCTCTTCGATGAAATACTCGTGTTTCGCCTCACGGTTGAGGGCGATGGTGCTGCTCATGGGTGTCTCCCGTGCAAGGGCGCATTGTAACCAAAAATATCCGCCCGCGAAGTGCTGGTAACCGCCGCCGGGATCGACCGGTGACGACGGCGCTAGCCAGGCCTGCCCAGGCTCCGGTACTTTGGTTAGCATGGCACGGTACAGGCCCGGAGACCCCATGTCCAAGCACCTACCCCGACCCCACAGGCTTTGGCCCCTGCCGCCCTGGCTAGCCCTGAGCGACTTGGTTCTGCTCACGGAAATGGAGCACATCGCCAATTGGCTGGAACAGACCCTGGCTCGGGCACGCCACGAGATACTTCTGGAAAACTATATCTTTCAAGCCGGAGTCTGGCCAGAACGGATCTTTCGCATCCTCGTGCGCCAAGCCCGGGCCGGTGTGCGTGTGCATCTCACTCTGGACGCTCTGGGCAGCCGCGAGTTCCCAACACGCTGGGTGCGCGAACTGGAGGCCGCGGGCGCCGTTTTGCACTGGTACCATCGTCTCTCTCTGCGCGGTCTGGAGGGTCGCCTGCGGCGCACCCATCGGCGTCTCGTTCTGGTGGATGGATACTGCCTCGCCGTTGGCGGCTTTGCCCTAAGCGACGCCTGGTTGTCCGGACATCCCGGCGGTCGTCCCTATCGCGACGTACTCCTGGCCGGGATGGGTGCCATAGCCGAGCGCGGACGCGCGCTTTTTGCCACCGGTCTGCATCCCGATCTCGGCCAAGCCGAAAACTCGTCCCCAGCCAAATCGGGTTCCTGGGGCGAAGCGCGCCTGTTGGCCGGCAATCCGCCGCGGCGGATGAACGTGCGGCGCCGCTACATGGCGGCCTTCAAGGGGGCACGGCAGAGTCTCTGGATCGCCACGCCGTATTTCAACCCCGATCCCAGGGTCCTCTCCCTCCTGTATGGAGCGGTGCGCCGCGGCGTGGACGTGCGCGTGCTGCTGGCGGGCAGGATCACGGATCATCCACTTTTGCGCTTTGGTATTCAGGCGTATTATCAGAAACTGCTGAGACACGGTATTCGCGTATACGAATACGAGGGTAGCTTCCTGCACGGCAAATACGTCCAGGTCGATGGGCGCTGGGCCAGTGTGGGTTCTGCCAATCTCGACTTTTTGAGTCTGTGGTTCAATCGTGAACTCAACATGGAATTGCGCGGCGCCGTGCCCAACCTGTTGCTGCGCACCCTGTTCCTGCGGGAATTCGCCCGTGCCCACGAAATCGTCGCGGACCGCTGGGCGCGACGGCCCTGGTGGCGTCGTCCCCTGGAGGGCATCCTCGCCAGGATCGATGGCTGGGTGCAGGCGCGTGCCATGGGTGCGCGCCGCTATTGAAGAGGACGCTCATGCATCATATACGCAAGACGGCCGTGCTGCCGTACACTACCCATCAGATATTTGCCCTGATCGAAGACGTCCAGGCCTATCCCCAGTTTCTGCCCTGGTGCGGTAGCGCCCGTATCCTCGAGCGTAAGGACGATGAGGTCGTGGCGGAAATTGGCATCTCCCACGGCGCCTTCGGCAAATCCTTCGCCACCCGCAACCGCTATCAGCGGCCGAAGCTCGCCGAGGTACGTCTGGTCCGGGGTCCATTCCGATTTCTTGAAGGCCTGTGGCAGTTGGAGCCACAGGAGGGTGGCACGCGGGTGACCTTGGACATGCGCTTCGAGTTTGCCTCGCGTCTGGTGGGCGCCTTCCTCGAACCCATCTTCAAGCAAGCGGCGGAGACCATGGTGCAACGATTCGCCCAGCGGGCGCGCACCGTGTATGGTCAGCCCGATTTGACCAAGGTCAGTTCCTCAGCGTCCCGGTCCTGACCCCCCGATACTGGTCCAGCACCGTCACCCCAGCCATGCGCGTCCTTCAACCCTGGGGGGTGTGGGGGTCTTCCGCCTTGACGTCGCCGCTGATGCTTTGCAGGCGATCGTCCTTGAACTGCAGCTGGATTTGGCGCACCTCGGTGCGGCCATAGGCCGGCTTGTAACTGTAGACGTAGGTCCATTGGTCGGGGTGCCAGGGATCCTGGAGCATGGGTGAGCCCAGGGCGGTGCGCACCTCGAGCTTGTCCATGCCCGGGTGTACCTTGGCCAGCTCTTTCTGGGTGATGACGTTACCTTGCTGCACCGCCACCCGGTAGATGCTGCAGGCATCCAGTAGGAGGGCGCTCAGGGCGATGAGGATGACGAGACGAGAAAGGCTGCGCATGGTCCTTGTCTTGGTGAGTGGGGTTCTCTATGCTAACCAATAGATCAGACTTTGGCCATGAGTTTCATGCACAGCGATGAATTGAAAAGGGCTGGCCTCAAGGCCACGCTCCCTCGGCTACGGATCCTGCAGATTCTGGAGACCAGCGAGAGCCGCCACCTCACCGCCGAGGAGGTCTACCGCCAGCTCCTGGAGGCCGACGAAGAGGTGGGCCTCGCCACGGTCTACCGGGTCATGACCCAGTTCGAGATGGCCGGACTGGTGCGGCGGCACCACTTTGAGGGCGACCGCGCCGTTTTTGAGCTGAACGAAAGCGGCCACCACGATCACATGGTCTGCACCGCCTGCGGCAGGGTGCTGGAGTTTTACGACGAGATCCTGGAGGCACGCCAGCAAAGCATTGCCAGCGAGCGCGGCTTTCATCTCTCGGACCACAGCCTCTATCTCTACGGAACCTGTGTCGGCATGCAGAAAGAGGGGGTCTGTTCCCTGCCCGACGACAGCGCAGCGGGCGCCCGTTCCCAGGGAGAGGATCACGGCGGCTCGGTCAAATCGTGACGGGTCGCGCACACCCTGAGCGCCTCAGGGCGCCGCAGACCCGGGGCGGCGCCGTAGAGCGGTCAGTGATTACCCATCACGGCACCGGCAGCGCCACCGGCTACGCCGCCCACCGCAGCACCCACTGCCGGACTACCCCCCGTAATGGCACCCAGGGCGGCACCGCCAGCAGCGCCGATGGCGCCGCCACTGACCACGCGTTGTTGTGTTGGAGTCATGTGGGCGCAACCCGAAAGGCCCACGAGACCCAGGCTGAATATGCCAGCATAAGCAACGTTGCGCAGGGAGAAACTTTTCGCGTTCATGGAACCTGCCTCCGAAAAAAGGTCAAACGTTCGGGACTGGGCAAAGGGCAAGGGACGCTCTGGAGGCGACTCAGCCTTCGCCCCACTCACTCGGGTAAGTGTAGCAGGATTGCCATAAAATGTCGACAATTTGCAACGTTGGCCTGCCGGATCGCCGGTCTTGGCGCCCTCAGTCTCAGCCTCAGCGGCTGCCTTCCCCTCATGGCCGCGAGTGCCGCGGGCTCCGTGGTGTACTACAATACCCCAGCTGGCAGTCGCTCCGTGACCCCAACCAAGGCTGGGCACTGATCTGGAAATGATCTGGAAAAACGTGCCCTTGGCGCGCGGATTCCGAGCCATTGGCTATGTATCCCGCAGAAGCCTCCCGTGGCGGTCGCGGTATATGTGTTACCGCCTCGCCCTCGCCATTTTGGTCGTCCTCGGCGCGGCTCTCCGGAGCCAGCCGGTTTGGGCAAGGGACGAGAGCATCTGCGGTGTCTGGGCGACCAGCCATGGTGAGGCCTACATTCGTATCTACCGGGTCGACGGGCTCTTTGATGGAATCAGTCTACCCAGTGCCGAGGCTTCCGTGGCGGCAGCGCGGGCGCATCATCAACCCGTCATTTTGTCTGGCTTCGCCGCCTCTCCCGATCACCCTGGCCTGTATCGTTACGGGCGCATCTTTGACCCGCGCAATGGCCAGCATTTTCAGGGTCGCCTGACCTTGGAGTCGGAAGACCGGCTGAAGGTCTATGGCTACCTTGGATTCTCCTGGCTCGGTGGATCTACCCATTGGCGGCGTGTGGCCACCCGTTCCTGCTCCCTGTCCGCCGATGCTGCGACGGCGGGTAAAGAGCACGTCCCATAGTGTACGGGGGATCCCGCAGCCATGCCCCGCCGGGCGCTCACGGGTGCGTCGTGCCACGCAAGATGGGCTCTGCTCCACGCCCACCGCCGCAGAAGTGGGGATGCAGATTCCAGAACAGCACGGCCGGTGACTGGTGCTCGAAGCCGAGGCACGAAATGCTGCCGGCATCCAGGTGCAGTTGATCGCCGAATTCCAGCTCCCGCTCCAACCAGCAGCAGGCCAAAGCCCGCAGGATATGACCGTGGGCAAAGCAGAGCACATGTTCATGGCCGCGTTTCTGCCAGTCTTCGATGAGGCTGCGGCAACGCCGCTGTACCGCTTCCCGGCTCTCGCCCTCGGGCGCGCCACAGCGAAAAATGGTCCACTGCGGCCATTCCCGATGGATCTCGGCGCTGGTTTTACCCTCGTAACGGCCGTAGTGCCACTCGCGTAGCCCATCGTGGGGATCGGCATCGGTGAAACCGGCGAGAATGGCGGTGTGGCGGGCGCGTTTCAGAGGGCTCGTGTAGATCCCATCGAAGTTACGCCCACGGTCGCGGAAAAAAGGCCATAGCGCCATGGCTTCGGCCCGACCATCGGGGGTCAGCCCGATGTCGGTGACGGAGGTGTGGCGACCCGAAGCAGCCCACTCCGTCGTGCCGTGACGCACCAGGGTGATGCTGCGTAGGCCTGCGGTCAAAGTTCGCCCCAATCGGGTTCCGCCAGACGGAAGCTGTCGTCCGCGTATTGATAGCGACGCTCCCAAGGCCGCGCTGTGAGCTCATCGCCCGTCTGCTTTACCGCCAGAACCTGGTGCAGAGCCGACCAGTTGCGCCAGAAACCGTAGGCACAGCCGGCCATGTAGATGGCCCAGATGCGATAGCGTTTCTCGCCTACCATGGCGATGGCCTCGTCTTTGTGGGCCTCCAGACGGCGAACCCAGTGAATCAGGGTCTGGGCGTAGTGGGGGCGGAGATTCTCCACATCCAGTACCTCCAGATCCTGCCCCGCCATCTCGTGCACCACCCGCCACAGGTGCGGTATCTCCCCGTCGGGAAAGACGTACTTGTCGATGAAGTCGCTGCCCGAGTGGTGGCCGTTCTCATCGTCCTGCTGGCTCGCCGTGATGCCGTGGTTGAGCACCCAGCCGCCCTCCTTGAGCACCCGGCGGATGACCCCGAAATACGCACTGAGATGCGCTCGTCCCACGTGTTCGAACATGCCCACGGAAACGACCTTGTCGAAATGATCCCGTTCCGGAATGTCGCGGTAGTCCTGCAGACGGATCTCCACACGATCCGCCAGACCTTCACGCTCCATACGCTCTTTAGCGTAGTGATACTGGGCCTCGCTCAGGGTCACACCGACGCCCTCGATGGCGTAATGCTGGGCGGCCCAGGCCAGGAGCCCTCCCCAGCCGCAACCGATGTCCAGCAGTTTGTCGCCGGGTTCGAGATGCAGCTTGCGGCAGATGTGGGCAAATTTCTGCTCCTGGGCCAGATCGATGTCCTCCTCGCCCGTCTTGAAATAGGCGCAGGAGTAGACCATGTTGCGGTCCAGCCAGAGGCGATAGAAATCGTTGGAGACGTCGTAGTGGTAGTGGATGGACTCGGCATCCTTTTCCTTGCTGTGTGCCTTGCGCCCAAACCAGCGTGGTCGATTACCTTCCTTTTTCTTGGGGAATGCCCGATTGAGGCCCTCGGCCACGGCGAGGATATCCTGGTAACGGCCCTCCAGGCCTACCTCGCCCTCGACGTACGCCTCACCCAGCACATCCAGCGCGCTACCCATGAGCAGACGCGACACGAGCTGGGACGAACGTAGTTCCATGACCACCGCCGCTGGCTCGGCAAAGCTATACGTGTAGCCGTCCCAAAAGCGGATTTTGAGCGGCAGGTGCGCACCATCCAAGCCTTTTTTGACATGGTCGAGAAAATGAGAACGTAGGTCTTTCACCTCGGGCCTCCTGGTCTGAGAACAAACTCTGTCGTCTGGTGGCTTCAACACACCTAAAGTCTAGACCATGAAAAGGGGAAAGGGTGCGACGCAAGGCGCCCGCTTCCACGCTAACCCGGCGGGATTCCCAGACGGTGACTGCGCTGGGGATCCAGGCCGCGATTTTTGCGTAGCGCGTACAAAGCGCCGGGCGCAAGCACGAGGAGCCACAGCAGCGGCGCATACGCCAAAGGTGAGGTCATCGGGAAGATGGACTCATACAAAACCCACCAGAACAGTACGGTGGCGATGGCCGGGAGCAGGAAATGAAAAAAGCGGCGGGTCAGTAGCCTCTCTCCTGCGCTGCACGGCAAACGCATGAGTGCCACATTCATGAAGGTGTGAGCGGTGACCAGTCCGAACAGGACGGCTGTGGTCATGACGTTGAAGGCATTGGCTGGTCCCCAGATCGCACCGCCTGCCAGGGCCAGCAGGATCGCAGTGCCACCGATGAAAGCCGTTGCCGCAGCCGGAGCCTTCTGTCCGTTGACGTGGGCAAAATGCTGATGGATGAGGCTGTCGCGACCGATGGCGAAGAGTACGCGCGCCGAACTGTCGATAGATGGTGTTGACTTCGATGAACATGAGCAGAAAAGCTGCGAGATAAGAGAGCGGCATCGCGACCAGGGCAAAAGCGGCGCCAGCCGTCATGAAGGCCACCACATCGCAGCTCGGCGCCATGCCGGCTATGCTCTGGCCGATGAGGCCCCAAAAACCGACGACATTGGGACGCAGGGGGCGATCCTCAGCGCGGGGAGGGTTCTGCGGCACGGTGATTCTCCAATGGGGTAGTAATTGCAACAAGGTTGCATTTTTCCGCGATAGCGATGGTGCCGTCAAGCATGCCTCGGATCTCGACAGCGCGCCGCGGGGGCGCAGGGTGGACCGGTGGAGTCAGAGGACCGTCAAGAGCGCGGGCAGGCCGAGCCAGCCCAGCAGGAGGACGACGATTCCCACAGCGCCCAGGTAGGACCACCAAGCGGCCTGCTTCAGAGCCGGACTGCGTTCGCTCCGGTCTACACGCCAGATGGCCGGAAGATAATAGGCGAAGGACAGGGCACTCATGAGGGCGAGGAGGACGGCGAGCGGCCAGAGTCCCCCGTGGAGGGTTACCAGGAGCACCCCGAGTTTGGCAAAAAAGCCGAGGCTGGGCGGCATGCCCGCCAGGGACAGGAGGGCCAGAGCCAGCAGGCCCGCAAGTACCGGCTGGCGCCGGCGGAAAGCGCTCCAGGGTATGCCATGGCTATCCTCCGGCAGAACCGACAGTGGCAGGAAGCTGGCCATATGCATGAGGCCGTAAGCCAGGGCATAGACGGTGGCCGCAACGATCCCAAGGGGTCCAGCGCCAAGCGCGGCGAGGAAATAGCCCGCGTGGGCCACCGCCGAGTAGCCCATGAGACGACGGATACGCTGACTGCGCAAGGCGAGGAGATTGCCTATCACCATGCTGATGGCGGCCAACACCCAGAGGGGCGTAGCCCAGGCCTCGCTGACACTGGCCAGATCGATCCAGGCCCCGAGGATGCCTACCTTGGCCACGGCGCCCAGGAGGAGGACGATGGGAGCAGGTGCGCCTTCGTAGATGTCCGCTACCCAAGCATGGAAGGGAGCCACGGCCAGTTCGAAGGCAAGGGCTGCATAGAGCAGCAATAGACCGAGATGACTGGCAAAGCCCGTCAGCAGAGTGCCCTGCGGCGGAATCAGGGCAAGGCTCCCGTTGCCGAGAAAGAGTATCGCCACCCCGAGGCCAAAAAGGGCCGAGGCGAGACCGGCCAGCAATGCGTACTTGGCGGCTGCCTCCAGGGCGATGCGGCGGCTTCCGGGCCAGGCGAGCAGCGCAAAGAACGGTAGCACCTGGAGTTCAAGGCCCACAAAGAGCCCCAGCAGGGTCTGACTGCTGACCAGACACAGAGCCCCCAGAAGTACCGTCAGGGAAAGCCCGGTCAGGGCTCCGGGCAGGCGTTGGGCCAAAGGGTGTCCGGCGATGAAGGCCAGCACGGCGGCCGTTGCCAGGCTGAGGTAGACCCCGAGCACGCTGGCGCTGCTATCCCAATAGAACCCCCCGCCCAGCTCGAGGCGAGCGTGGAAAACCACCCAGGCCGCACAGATGGCCACGAGAACGCCGAAGCGCAATGCCCAGCGTGCGAGGATGGGGGCCAGATCGAAAAAGAAGGCGAGCAGCGCCGCCACACCCACCAGAGCGAGGGGCTCCAGACTCGCTTCAATGGCCATGGAAAGCTCCCGCAAAGTGCACGGCGCTGTGGACGGGCAGCAGTCCCTGGAACTGCCCAAGCACGGGCTGGGGATCGAGACCAAGCCACAGGCAGAGGATTCCCAGTGCCCACATCATGGTCAGCTCACCCCCGGACAGGTCGCCTATTCCCCGCGGGATCCCAGGGTTCAGAGGACCCAGCATGACCCGCTCATAGGCGCGCAGAAAGACAATCACACTGAGCAGGATGCCGAAAGCGGCAATGGCCGCCGGCCACGGCGAGACGCGGAAAGCACCGGCTAAGGAAAGGAACTCTCCCGGAAAGTTGGCAAGGCCCGGCAGACCCATGCCGGTGAGGAAGAAAAAGAGCGTCCAGGCACCGAGCCTCGGGGTCTGACGGAACAGTCCGCCCAGGCCATCCCAGTGGCCCGGCAGGCCGCGTGCCTCGAGAATGGCGATGACGCCGAAAAGACCCACCGCCAGCAGCGCATGCGCCACCAGCAGGAACAGGGCGCCGTGTAGAGCCTGTTCCTGGAGCGCAAAGAGGCCGAGGGCGACGAGATTCATGTGGCTCACACTGGCCCAGGCGGCGAAACGGCGAAGATTCGGAGCATCCAGGGCAAGGAAAGCCGCATACAGGGTACCCACGGCACCCGTGAGAATCCCGTAGGGCGCAAACTGCAACGCGCCCTGGGGCAGCAGCGGAATGGCCCAGTGGATGAGACCATAGGCACCGGCAAGTACCGCCGCACCCGACAGCAGCATGCTCGCCGCCGGTGCCGCCCGCCCATAGGCTGGTCCCGCCCAGCTGTGCAGCGGGAACACGGGAAGCTTGACCGCGAGGCCCGCGAGCATGGCCAGAAAAAGCCAGGGTGCTACCGCCCCCTCCGGCCTTGGCACCGCCGCAAGGCCGGTCCAGGAAAAGGTGTAGATGCCGTTGGCACTTCCGTTGTCGAGGTAAATGTAGAGCACCGCCAGCAGGAGCAGGAGGGAACCGCCGACGGTATACAGCAGGAAACGCAGTGCCGCCGCCCGGTCCCGATCGCCACTGATGAGGATCATCCAGGCACCACTGAGGGCGACGATCTCGTAGAAGAGATAGAAGCCCAGAAAATTCTGGGAAAAGAAGGTTCCCATGAGGGCGCCCACCAGGACGAAGGCAGCGATGACCAGGGCGCGGAATTCCTCCAGACGCCAGGCAAAGCGCAGAGCAAAGGGCAGCAGGGCGGCTGCCGTGACGGCCAGGGTCGCCGCGAGGTTCGAGTTTTGCTGGCTCCAGAGATACCCAATCAGAGGCAGATACAGCGCTCGGTTGTCCAGTGTGCCTCCGGCAAAGGCCGCCGATAGAGCGAGGACGAGCTCGAGGAGGGCTGCGGGTAAGGCCAAGTGATGGCTGTCCTGCGGCCGCCCGCCAAGCCACAGGGCGACGATCCAGGGCCAAAGGACGAGGGCGCTCAGGATCATGGACCACCCCAGAGCAGGAGCACGAGAAGCAAGAGGCCCAGGAGCATGAAGGCGACGTATCGGCTGATCAGGCCATTTTCACCCCAGGCAAGGGCCACGCCGCTCCACTGCAGGCCCTCCCGTAGGCCACCGAGGATGGCGCTGCGAAAAAGCAGCCCCTCCACGCCCTGGCGCAAGAAAGTGGCCGCGCCATACAGCACCGGCGGCAGGAACCGCAGGGCCAGGGCATCCAGATGCCAGGCCTGGGCAAGGAAGGTGATGCGGCTCAGCCCGCGACCCTGACGTTCCCAACGGGCTGCAAGGTAACCGAGGCCGATGCCCACCAGCGTTACCATCGCCCCAACGGCCTCCAGTATCGCCGCGAGGCTGCCCGTGGGCTCGGGAGTCGGTCCCAGTTCCCGCTGCAGCCACGGCAACCAGAGGTGTGGTCCCGGCCAGCCTGGCGGAAACTGCAGCCAGCCAATCCCGACACTGGCGATGGCGAGGATCAGGAGGGGTATCTTCATGCCCCAGCCCAGGCGATAGGGCTCGCCGCCCCTCGGCTCACCCTCGAAGACCAGGAAATACAGACGGAAAGCATAAGCGGCGGTCAACAGCGCTCCCGCCAGGGCGAGGGTGTAGAGCAGGATCCCGTGGGGTGCAAGCCAGCTGGCATCGATGATGGCGTCCTTGCTGTAGAAGCCTGCCGAGATCACCGGCACGGCCGCCAAGGCAGAGATGCCGGCGAGAAAGGTCCAGCGCAGCAAGGGCTGTTGCCTCTTGAGACCACCCATGTGGCGAATGTCGTGATCCTCGGCGTAGATGCTGATCACTGCACCCGCCGCCATGAATAGCAGGGCCTTGAAGCAGGCATGTACCAAGAGGTGAAAGAGCCCCAAGGCTGGCGCGCCGATACCCACCGCCAGGAACATATAACCCAGCTGACTGATGGTGGAATAGGCCAGAACGCGTTTGATGTCCACCTGCGCCAGACCACAGCTGGCTGCGTAAAAAGCCGTCCAGGCGCCCAAGAGGGCGATGACCGAGAGCATGCCCGGCACGGCGGCAAAAAGCGGCAGCAGGCGGATACTGAGATAGACCCCTGCCGTCACCATGGTCGCTGCGTGGATCAGTGCCGATACCGTGCTGGGGCCGGCCATGGAGTCGGGTAGCCACAGATGCAGGGGAAACTGCGCGGACTTTGCGAGAGCCCCGATGAGTACCAGCGCGCTCGCCGCCAAGAGCACCGAGGGCGCTGGCTGCGCCTGGATCATCGGCAACAGGCGCTGGATGTCCAGGGTATGGTATTGGGCAAAGAGCAGGAATATACCAATGGCGAAGGTCATGTCGCCAATGCGCGTGACCACGAAGGCCTTGCGTCCCGCCCAGGCGTTTTTCCGCAGGCGGTACCAATGGGCGACGAGGGCATAGGAGCACAGACCCACCGTTTCCCAGCCCAGATACAGCAACAGGAGGTTGTCGGCCATGGTCAGGATCAGCATGCCGCCGACGAAGAGGTTCAGGTAAAAATAATAGCGACGCTCGCCGTAGTCCCCAGCCAGAAACTGTTGAGAATACAGATGGATGAGGAAGCCCACGAAGGCCGCGATGGAGATCATCACCAGACTGACGGCATCGACGTGTAGACCGATCCGGGCGACGAAGGAACCCACGGTCATCCAGGTCCAGATCCGATCCGTCAGATCCGGATGGGCGGCATGCTGCAGCCAGAGGATCAGGATCACGCCACTGGAGAGCAGGGGCATCAGGGCTGCCAGCCTTTTCACGACGGGTACACCCAGGCGCTGGCCAAAACCGGCGTTGATGAGCGCCCCTAGGAGCGGAAAGCCGGGGATGAGCCAGAGCCAGTCAGCCATCACGCCCACCCCGTAGGTGCCGCAGGACATCCACGTTGCTGCCACCAAAGGCCTTGCGCACGCGCAGCAGCAGAGCCAGGGTCGGTGCCAGCGCGGCGCCGCTCAAGGCCATCAGGAAGAGGGCGAGAATCTGACCGTCGGCACGGTTCCAAAGCGCACCCCCCACCAACGCGATGACCATGGCTGCGTTGAAGAGCAGCTCCACCCCCAGGAGGAAAAAGATCAGACTGCGGCGCAGGAGTACCAAGGCAAAGCCCGCCAGAACCAGAGCGAAGGCGATGACGAAGGCAAAGTCAGCGAGATTCACCATCGTCACCTCCTTGATGGATGGCCAGCACCGCCCCGATTACCGCAAAGAGCAAAACGGCCAAAGCCTCCACGAGCCAGAGCCAGGGGCCGAACAAGGCTGCACCGATCTCGGCGATGCCGAGGGGATGAGCACTCAGGTGCGGACCCGTCTGGGGCAGAAACAAAAGCCCCAGCACCAGCGCCAGGGCGCAAAGCAGGAGAAGAGCGGGTCCGGCACCGCGGCGAAAGCGCCGCGCCCCAGTTTCTTCCTCCGGATCCGGACGTAGCAACATGATGGCAAAAAGAAACAGTACCAAGATGGCGCCCAGGTACAGGATCACCTCCAGGGCGGCGACGAAGGGCGCCCCCAGCAGCAGAAAGAGTACGGCCAGCAGGAGCAACACGGCGCCGAAGAGGACTGCACCGCGCATCGGCACTGCCGCGTAGACGAGTGCCGCGAGGACCGTCAGGAGCGCAAGCACGAGGATGAGAGCCACAGCCATCATGGGCGATTGTCCAGGGGGTCCAGCGGCGCGGCGCGGGCGGATACCTCGGCTGCCGCCTCGATACGCACGCCGGCGTGGTCGTAATAGCGATAGTGCGGATGCTTGCCCGGTCCATCGATGAGCAGGGCCGCCTTGTGATAGACGAAATCGGCCCGTCGATCCTTGCCGAAGGCGAACTCCTCCAACAACTGAATGGCCAAGGTGGGACAGGCCTCCTCACAGAGTCCGCAGTAGATGCAGCGACTGAAATTGATGCGAAAGGTGCGGGCATAGCGGCGTCCGTCGGGGCGGTCGTCGCCCTCGAGCTCGATGCACTGGGTGGGGCAGACCGCAGAACAGAGCTCACAGGCAACACAGCGCTCATCGCCGTCGGGATCGCGGGTCAGGACCGGGCGGCCTCGCCAGCGCGGCGGCAGTTGCGGCTGTTCCTCGGGATAGGACAGGGTCACCGGCCAGCGACCCAGCTGGCGCAGGGTGGTCCAGAAACCCACGATCCAGGAGCGCAGCACCGGCCTCATAGCCATCCCCAGCGCAGTCCGGCGGCCACCACTGCCGTGCCCATGAGATTTACCAGGGCCAGCGGCAGGAGCCACTGCCAGCCCAGGTGCAGGAGTTGATCGTAACGCGGCCGTGGCAGGGTCGCGCGCAGCCAGAAGAAGAAAAAGATGAGCAACGCACTCTTGCCGAGCAGCCAGAGCCAGCCGGGTGCCCAAGGCCCATGCCAGCCGCCCAGGTACAGGAGGCTCGTCAGGATCGCCGTCAGTACCAGGCTCACATACTCCCCCAAGAAGAAAAAGCCGAAGGGCATGCCGCCGTACTCCGTGTGGTAGCCGGCGACGAGTTCACTCTCGGCCTCGGGCAGATCAAAGGGCAGACGCTCCGTCTCGGCCATGCCGGCAATGAGGAAGATGAGAAAGCCCAGGGGCTGGAGCAGGATGTAGGGCAGCGACTGGGCGGTGACGATGCCAACGAGGGAGAGGCTACCGCTCAGAAGCACGATGGCCAGCAGGCTGAGTCCCATGGGGAGCTCATAGCTCACCAGCTGGGCAACGGCGCGAATGGCGCCATACAGGGCAAACTTGTTGCCCGAGGCCCAGCCACCCAGGAAGACCCCGTAAACGTGCAGGGAGCTCAGAGCGAGGAGGAAAAGCAGGCCAATCTGCCAGTCCCCAGCCCAGGACAGGTGGGGGTCGAGGGGCACGACGGCAAAGGCGGCCAGGGCGCTGAAGGCTACCACCAGGGGGGCCAGGCGGTACAGCCAGGGATCGGCAAAGCTTGGCAGAAAATCGGCCTTGCTCAGGAGTTTGAGGGCATCGGCCAGCGCTTGGCCAACACCAAGGGGGCCCAGCCGGTTGGGACCCCAGCGATTCTGCAGGAGGGCCAGCACCCGCCGCTCGGCAAAGACCAGAAAGCCTGCCAATCCCAGGAGCAGGAGGATGGTCAGTACCATACCCAGGGCAGTCCAGACCACGCTCACGGTGCCACCTCCTCGCGCGCGTCGATGCGCTCACCGGGATGGTAGCCGAGATCCGAGAGCTGGGCAGGATCCAGAGCCAGCACGTCGGTTGCCATACCCTCCACCTCGATGACGGGAAAACGCCGGACCTGCCCGTCGCGGCTGGTGAGGAGCAGGGCGCGCGCCTCGGTCTGTCCCGGTGCCAAACGCACCCCGGGAACCGGCGCCAAACTCTGCAGCTCCAGAGCAAAGCGGGCCTGCGCCTCGTCGCCATACCAGTGATTGGCGCTCAGCCACCAGCGCCCGCTGCCGCTGTGGGGGACGGGAACGATACCGATACGAAAACGGGCACGCAGACCGTCGGGGAGGAAGGCGCCGGGATCACCAGGGGCGGGAAGCTCGGGGCAGAGGTAGTGCCGATAGAAGGCAAAGCGCTGGCGAAAACGCTCCAGACGATCCCCGCGCTGCGCCAGAGCCTCGGCCAGGGTATAGGGCTCCCACAGGGCCATCGCCTCACGCATGCCGCCTGCGGGTAGGGGGAAAGCACTGCGACTGGGGTCCCACTGGCGCTGCTCCCGGGCCGGTTGATAGACCTTGGCAAAGGCCTGAAAACGTCCCTCGTAGTTGAGAAACACCCCGTCCCGCTCCGCCGTCGCCGCCATGGGCAGGCGCAGGTCCGCTTCCCCGTAGGTGGTCGTGGGAAGATGATCCAGCAGGCTGATCTGTAGCTCCGGAGGGCGCTGACGCCAGAAGGGGGCGTCCCCATCCTCGCCCAGAGGATCCGCCGCCAGTGCCAGAAGATGGCGACAGCGCCCAATAGCCACGGCTTCGCGCAGACGCGCGCTCTGGCCATCGGTGGCAAAAAAGGCGGCACCGCCGAGATTGGGCGCGGTGTGGGCGACGATGACCCCGGTCCCGGGCGGCAGATCCTCCTGCAGGCGCCGGACGACGTGTACGCCCGCAGGCCCCAGAGCGTCGGCGCTGGCCAGGATGACGGCACGCTTGCCCGAGGGCAGGGCCCGGCACCACGCACCGGCAGCATCGACAAAGCCATCGGGACGCAGGCGTTGCACTTGCCCATGTTTGTCCAGAGCGGTAGGCAAAACCGAAGCCAGGGTCAGGTGCGCGCCCGCCCGCACTGCCGCCTGCACGGGCAGACGCAGACTGGGGGAGAGTTCCAGAGCCTGACCCAGGATCAGGATGCGTTCGGCCTTGGCAAGTTCCGCCAGTGAGGGTGCCTGGGGCAGGGCAAGAATCTCCCGCGCCAGAGCTTCCTGCCAGGGGTCGGAAAAGGCAGCGAAAGGCGCCCCATAGGCATCGGCCAGGGCGAGCCAGGCGAGGTTGGCCAGAATGTCGGCGCGGGGTGAGCCAAGGAAGGCCGTCTGCCCTTGGGCAAGGATGTCCGCCAGATGGTCCAAGGTGGCATCGCTGTCCACATCGCGCCCGCGCAGCTGGTTGGTCCATGGTCGCTGGCGATGGGCGGTGTGGCGGAAACCGTAGCGACCGCGGTCGCAGAGAAAATGGGGGTTGATGTCGGGATGGGGTCGCTGGCGGACGCGCCGCAAGCGTCCGCGGGCAGCTCCCGGTGCGGTATTACAGCCGAGATTGCAGTGCGGACAGACGGAGGGCGCCGTCTCCAGATCCCAGGGACGAAGGTAGTTGGCGTGATAGACCTTGTCCGTGAATACTCCCGTCGGACAGATTTCCGCCAGGTTGCCGGCGAAGGGACTTTCCAGTGCGCCGTCCTGCAGGCGACCAAAGAAAACCCGGTCGCGGGATCCGAACACACCAAAATCTTCGCCCCCGGCTATGTCCTGGTAGAAGCGTACGCAGCGATAGCAGGTGATGCAACGATTCATCTCCTGGCGAATGAGGGGTCCCAGTTGCTGACTGCGGAAGGTGCGCTTGCGGTTTTCGTAGGTGCGCAGGCGATGGCCAGCCCGCACCGTCATATCCTGCAGGTGGCATTGGCCACCCTCGTCGCAGACCGGGCAATCGTGGGGGTGGTTGCGCATCAACAGCTCGCTGATGGCAGCGTGTTCCCGCTCGACATCGGCCTCTGCCGTGACGAGCTGCAGGCCAGGACTGGCGGGCAGCAGACAGGCCATCATCACTCTCGGCGGGTGCCGGTCGTCGTGGGGATAGAACTTGACCGCGCATTGGCGACAGGCGCCCAGGCTGCCCAGGGCCGGATGATAGCAAAAGTAGGGAACATCGCGGTCGCGCCCCATGGCCAGCAAGGCCTCGAGGACGTTTTGCCCCGCTACGAAAGGAATCGCCCGGCCGTCGAGATAAAAATGCGCTGTCATGGCCGCCTCCCATAGGGACAGGCGTGTTCCCGAACGTGGGCAAGGAAGTCCTCGTGGAAACTTTCGAGTCCCGACAGCACCGGCATGAGCGCACCGGGTGCCAAGGCACAGAAGCTGTTGGGGGCGATTTCTGCCCCGAGGCTGCGAATCTTGTCGATATCGGCCATGGTACCAAGCCCCTGTTCGATGCGCTCCAACAACCACTGTATATAGGGTAGACCTTCACGGCAGGGTGTACAGAAACCGCAGGACTCGCGCGCAAAGAACCGGGTCGTGGCCAGGAGAAAATCCACAGGGCAGTGGCCATCGTCGAGGACGATGACGCCACCCGTGCCCAGCCGTGAGCCGATTTTGGCCATGGCGTCGAAGTGCATGGGGGTGTGGAATTTATCGGGCAGGACGAAGGGTGTGGACGACCCTCCCGGCAGCACGCCACGGATGCGCCGTCCCGGGAGGGCACCGCCGGCGTGGGTTTCCAGAATCTCGGCGAGGGTGGTTCCCATGGGCAACTCAAAGACGCCCGGGCGGCGCACGGGGCCGCTGACATTGTAGAGCTTGGTACCCACCCCATCGTGGACGCCCAGGGCGCGCCAGGCATCGACGCCCAGACGGAGAATTCCGGGCAGCTGGGCAAAGGTCTCGGCATTGTTGACGGTGGTGGGCTGCAGCCAAAGACCTTGCTGCGCGATGTGGGGCGGTTTTTTCCGCGGATTGGGCCGACGCCCCTCGATGGCGTTGAGGATGGCGGAGTCTTCGCCACAGATGTAGCGACCCAAGGATAGGTGGATATCCAGGCGCAGAGCCCCGCCCGGCAGTTCCAGGAGACCGGCCGCGCGCACCGCCGCAAGAGCGCGCTCCAGTACTGCAGCTCCCTCGGCATACTCGCCTCGGATGAAGACGACGGCATACTGCACACCGAGGGCGTGGGCGGCGATGAGCATACCCTCGAGTATTTGGTGCGGGGCACCCAAAAGCAGAGCGCGGTCCTTGAAACTCCCAGGTTCCGTCTCATCCAGATTACAGACGAGATAGCGCGGCGTGGGCGCGTCGACACCCCGCAGACGCCATTTGACGCCCGTCGGAAAGCCGGCGCCACCACAACCACGCAGGCCCGAGCGCTCCACCTCGGCGATGAGTTCGGCGGGCGCCATGTCCAGGGCCCGTTGCAGACCCGTATAGCCACCATCGTCGCGATAGCGATCCAGATCCGCCGGGTCTTCTGCGCCAAAGTAGCGGCTGAGCAATTGCATCAGCCCTGCTCCCACTCGGCCAGCAACTGCTCCAGAGCCGTAGGGCTGAATCCCCCCACGGCACGTCCGTCCACGAGGACGGCCGGCGCCCGGTCGCACAAGCCGAGACAGACGTGGGGCAGGATGCTGTAGTGACCAGCCCCGGCTACCTGACCCAGGCGGACACCGCTGATGGCTTCGGCCCGCCGCACGAGCTCCGGGGCGCCCGCCAGGTGGCAGGCGACGCTGTCGCAGATACGTAACAGATGGCGACCCGCTGGACGACGCAGGACCAGGGGGTAAAAACTGCAAAGCTCCTCCACCTGTACCGGGGTCAGGCCGGTGCAGTCCGCCGCGTAATGCAGAGCTTCGTCGTCGATGTATCCCAGAGCCTCCTGCAGGAGACGCAATACGTCGCTGATGGCCGCAGCGCGTTGTGGCGACTGGCGCAGGTGCGCTTCCAGCTCCCGCCGGACGGACGGCGGCAGGCGTTCAGCGATCGAGGTCGGCGAGGACATAGTCCAGGGATCCTATGGTGGCGATGAAGTCGGGCAGCCTGAGCCCACGGCCAAGCTCGGTGATCATCTGCACGTGGGCGAAGGAACCCGTGCGTACCCGCAGGCGGTAGGGCTTGGGGCCGCCGTCGCTGACGACAAAGTAGCCTAGCAGTCCGCGCGCAGACTCCCCAAGACCCAGAGCCGATCCCGGCGGCGGACCGAATGCGTCGGCCATCTGCTCAAAGTGGTGGATGAGGGTCTCGATATCCAGCAAAGTTCGCGATTTGGGCATGAGGGCGAGGGGCGCATCGCACGCCAGGGTCGGCCCCTCCGGAAGGATATCGGCCAGCTGCCGCAGGATGCGGATACTCTCGCGGATTTCCGCGATGTGCAGCCAGGTGCGGCTCCAGGCATCGCCCGCCGTGGTTACGGGCACCTCGAAATCCACCCGGTCGTAGAGCCCGTAGGGCGCGGCCTTGCGCAAATCGAAGGCGCGCCCGGTGCTGCGCAAAAGGATACTCGTTGCACACCAACGCTCCGCTTGCTCCGCCGTGACCACGCCGACGCCTTCCGTGCGGGCACGAAAGATGGGGTTTTCCACCGTGAGTCGCTCACTGTCCGGCAGACCCTTCTCGATGCGCCGCAAAAGTGCCAGCAGATCGCTGCGCCAGCCCTCGGGAAGGTCGTCCGCCACCCCGCCAATGCGAAAGAACTGCGGATGCAGACGCCCACCGGTGAAGCGCTCCATGAGCTCCAGTAGCCAAGCCCGGTCGCGGAAGGCATAAAAGGCCGGCCCCATGGTGCCGAGATCGTTGCCGTAGCTACCCAACCACACCAGATGCGAGCTGATCCGACAGAGCTCGGCGAGGAGCGTGCGGATACCCTCGGCGCGCTCCGGCACGTGGATGGCCGCCAGCTTCTCGATGGCCCGCAGATATGGCCACTCCCCCAAGACCCCACCCAGATAGTCCACCCGATCCGTGTAGGGGATGAAATTGTGATAGCTGTGGCCCTCGGCAATCTTCTCTACCCCACGGTGGTGATAGCCGATGTCCGGATCGACGGCGACGATCTCCTCACCGCGCAGGCGCAGGATGTAGCGCAGGATACCGTGGGTGCCGGGGTGGTGCGGGCCGACATTGAGCACCATGGTCTCCCCGTCGTCCAGGGCCTGGCCGTCGGGGCTGCGCTGGTACTCACCCAGGCGCTCCTGAAGGTGTTCACGGTCGATGACGATGGGCGGTCGTTCCGTGGCACGGATTGCCTCCTCCTTGCGCAGCGGGTGGCCCCGCCACTGCGGCGGCAGGAGGATGCGGCGCAGATCGGGGTGTCCGGCAAAGCGCAGACCGAAAAGATCATAGACCTCACGCTCGTACCAGTTGGCATTGGCGTATAAGTCCGTCAGCGATGGCGCCGTCTCCTGCCCCGCAGGCAGCGGCACGCGCAGGCGCAGGAGCTCTCCCACCGCGTAGTTGAACAGGTGATAGATCAAGGTAAAGCCACCGCCAGAGGGCCGCTCGTCCATGGCCGTGAGATCCCACAGGCAGCGATAGGGGCTGCGCCAGTCATCGCGCAGATAGCGCAGGCAGGGCTTGAGGTTGGCGGTCGGGAGGCTGAAGTCGAGACAATCGTCGCAGGCAGCGGTAAACGGGGTGGCCGAGAACTCCTTTTGCAGCGCTTCGGCCAGCAGCATCAGGCCTCCTCACGGGCAACGACCCGCGCCGGTCGCTGGCGGATCTTGCGCTGCAGGAGCAGCAGACCGTCCGTCAGGGCTTCGGGTCGGGGAGGGCAGCCGGGCACATAGACATCCACGGGCAGGATTTGGTCCAGGCCCTGAATGACGCTGTAGACATCGTACATGCCGCCGGAGTTGGCGCAGGATCCCATGGAAATGACCCATTTGGGTTCGAGCATCTGGGCGTAGATCTCGACGATCATGGGAGCCATCTTGGCGAAGACCGTGCCGGAGCAGATGAGCACGTCGGCTTGCCGCGGCGACGAGCGCAGGACTTCGGCGCCGAAGCGGGCGATGTCGTGGCGCGGCGTAACGGCCGCTACCATCTCGATGAAACAGCAGGAGGTGCCAAAGTTGAGCGGCCACAGGGATCCCGCCCGACTCCAGGCGATGAGTTCGTCCAGCTTGCCCGCCAACAGCGACAGTGGACCCCGCTCTAGTGCCATCGCAGAGCTCCCATGCGCCACTCATAGACCCAGCCCAGGGCAAGGATGAGCAGGAAAATCAAGCCACCCACGACCGCCCGCACGGGCAGCGTGTGAAAAGCCACCGCCCACGCGAAGAGAAAAGCGCCCTCCAACTCGAAGACTAGAAAGGACACCGCCAACAGGTAGAAGGCCACCTGCAGGGGCGGATGGGAGCGACTGCCACGACCAAGCCCACTCTCAAAGGGGATGTCCTGATTCTGACCAACACGGCGCGGACCCAGACGCCGGGCAAGCAGCAACAGGGCGCCGAGAATGAGGACCACGAGGAGTGCGAAAAGTCCCACACGCGCCGCATCGCTCCATACCATCGGCTCGACCTCCTGTCGCCATAAAAATGCGCTACAGTAAGAAGTGTAGTCCGCGAACCCCTCAGTGCAAGGACACGGGATCCCGGGCCCGTCCGGGTTCGCCGATGTTGTCGTCCACGACAAGGAGGTCGACGATGGAGATATGGGAAGATCCGGTGGTGCTGGACCGCATCCTGGATTACCTCGATACGCACCAGTTCCTGGCGAGCTTCACGAGCCTCGGCGGCCTCCCCCTGCGTGAGGGCGCGCACTGCCATTGCAGCGATCCGCGGCGCGTGGGAGACGACCTCGACCTGCGCTGTGAGGTCAGTTTTGAGGAACTCGTCGGTTACGGTGCCGCCGCTGCTCAGCGCCTGCGCCAGAGCGGCGAGGTGCATCTGCGCCTCGACGCGGCCGGACAGGTCAAAGACGCCTGGCTCTGTCGCCCCGATTCCTGCTGAAGGGAGCACGCGCCACGCAGCCTGAAGGCATACTTTTTTCGTGCGTTGCCGTACAATATACCGGTAAAGGGCCGGTGGGGCCCGAAGTAGGGCAGTCGACCAGGTTCGGGAGCGTCGGCCTGTCCGCGAATCATCGACCGGGAGGTTGTGCGTTATGCTTTATCCGGAATTGTTCAAATCCCTTGAGGCTGCGCGCTGGAACATGGAAAAGGACATCCCCTGGGATGACTTCGATCCTGCGCTCATCACCGATGAACAATTGCAGACCATCAAGATGAACGCCATCACCGAGTGGTCGGCGCTGCCGGCAACGGAGATGTTTCTGCGGGACAACCGCAACGATTCGGATTTTTCCGCGTTCATGTCCATCTGGTTCTACGAGGAACAGAAGCACGCCTTGGTGCTCATGGAGTATTTGCGCCGTTTTGCGCCCGAATACGTGCCCACCGAAGAGGAACTGCACCGGGTGCGCTTCGAGTTCGACCCCGCCCCAGCCATGGAGACCCTGATGCTCCATTTCTGCGGCGAGATCCGCCTGACGCACTGGTACAAGGCAGCGGCCCAGTGGCACACCGAGCCCGTCATCAAGGCCATCTACGAGACCCTGTCCAAGGACGAAGCCCGCCACGCCGGAATCTACCTCAAATACATGCGCCGGGCTATCGACCGCATCGGCGATCAGGCCCGTCTGGCCTTCGCCAAGATCGGCGTCCTCATGGCCAATACCAAGACCGCCAAAGCCCTGCATCCCACCAATCTGCACGTCAACAAGGAAATGTATCCCCAGGACAGCGTGCAGAGTCATCTACCCGATCCGGGCTGGCTGGAGCGTTGGCTCGACACCCAGATCCACTTCGACAGCATCTGGGAAGGCAAGGTGGTCAATGGCATCCTGCGCAACCTTTCGACCCTCTTGGAGACCCCCATCCGCACGGCCAAGGATCTCAGTCGCTATCGCAAGGAAATGAGCACGCAGGCGCGCGACGGGCAGTTGGCCCCGAGTTGAGACGTCGCCGTTTGGCGACGGAACGGTTCCAGTGCATCCTTGGGGCTACCGGATACTGCGGTCAAAAAGCGACGGTCTGCGGGGCGGTGAATCCCGCCGGTCCGGCCTCTGGGTTTGGTCTGTTTTTTGCTTGAACCGCGCAGAGCGCGACAGCGGTGTCGATGGCTCAATCGTCCATGGAGAGGCACAATGTTCAGAAAAATCCTTTTGGTGCTGTGTGTGGCAGGCCTCGCCGGCTGTGCCAACAACCCCTACGGTAGCCCCTATGGCTACGGGTATGGCAATGGTGGCATGAGCAACAATCCCACCACGGACACAGCAGCGGGGGCAGCCCTGGGTGCCGTGGCCGGCGCGGTGGTGGGCAATCAAACGGGTAGTCCGCTCGCGGGCGCGGCCATCGGTGCGGGGCTTGGTGGCCTTGCCGGATACGCCATCTCCCGTCAGAGCCAACAGTCCACGGCCAACTGTCCTCCGGGCTACAACTGCACCCCCACCACACCACCACCCAGTTGTCCTCCGGGCTACAGCTGTACCCCCAACTACTGAGCAAAGCTTGGCATTTTGCAGGAAAACGCGAACGATCTCCTAGAACCCTGGCCCAGTCTCGAGCTTGCCGCTCGCCTCGACTGGGCCCTCAGCCCGAAGCTTCCTGCTCCGTATCGGCAGGCCCTGCTTCAGGAGCAGTGGGTGCAGACCCGCTGCTACTTTGCGCGCAGAACCGATCTCCGTCCCGCTGAGGTGGAGCATTTCTGTAAGGATCCCGATTATGTGGTGCGTCTGTGCATGGCCAAGCGACCAGATCTGTCGCCGGAACAGGTGGCGGCCCTGTGTCGGGACAAGGATCCCAATGTCCGTTATGCCATCGCGCGCAATGCGTTGCTGAGTGCGGAGCAGCGTCGGCAATTGCTGGAGGACAAGGACGAACTCGTCCGCCAGGCTGCGCAAAAGGGCCCACGCCCCAGCCAGACGCGCTGTCGCCCCGGGCAGGTGGCATTGTACCGCTGAATCCAGCGCAATCCTGCACGATTCCGCGACGGCCTGAACACTCGGGCAAACCCCGCTACCGCAGCGGAATCGTTGCCCGCCCGCTGGGATTTTCTCCTTATCTATAAAAAAGACCCCAGTGTCACGATATTGTCACAATCCCACGCTATACTGGTGCCCGAGGCCAGAGGCACGAGGCGGATCCCATGCGGACAAACGAATCTTGGAGGGAACTCCTGAAGAGTTTACAGACGCTGTGTCGGCGGGTTCAGGAGGAGGCCGGTCGACAACGGGTCGAGCGAGAGCAGCGTGATCCCGAAATCCGATGGACCCCGGGGGCTCTGAACCTCTTGGACTACCTGGCCTTGCGCCGCGAGGATCTGCGCGCCTTGCAGGAGGCTCTGGCCGATGCTGGGCTGTCCTCCCTTGGACGCGCCGAAAGCCACGTCCGCGATGCCCTGGAGCGTGTCATTGGCGTGCTCGCGGCGGCAACCGGTGCGCCGGATGCGGAGCATCCGGCCAAAGCCCATGCCTTGGACCGTGTCTGTGCTCATCGTGAGCTGAAGGTACACAGTGAAAACCTGCTGGGGCCAGCGCCCGAAGGCCGCAGCACCCGTATCATGGTCACCATCCCAGGGGAGCGGGCCGCGGATGAGGCTTTTTTCCGTGACTTGCTCCAGGGGGGTATGCAGCTCGCGCGGATCAACTGTGCCCACGACGGTCCGGACATTTGGAAGCGGATGGTGGAAAATCTGCGTCGGGCCAGCGCGGCCACTGGCCTGCCCTGCCGGATCGTGGCGGATCTGCCCGGCCATAAACTTCGTATCGGGGCCTTGCCCATGGTCCCCGGAGTGCAGCACTTGCGGCCGCAACGGGATCGCCTGGGGCGGGTCCAGGAGGCCGCACATCTGCGGGTGTACTGGGATGCTTCCCAAGAAGCTGGTGGCGCCCCCCACTTCCTTCCCCAAAGCCCAAGTGCCCTCCCGGAGCCCGGCGAGGTCTTGCTCCTGCGCGATGCCCGGGGTAAGTGGCGCGCCCTGACCGTCGAGGGAGTACGAGGACAAGAACTGGAACTGAGCGCACAGGCGAGTGTTTATCTCATCAATGGTTGTCCGTGGCACAGCCGACGGCGACCGCACTGCCGCGGCGAAATCCGGGGAATACCGGACGAGCCCGTTGACATACGCTTGCGCCAGGGAGACCGTTTTTGGCTTTATGGCGATGCCGTCGACCCTGTCCCGAGCCTTGCCGATGGGGCTGTGGCGGCGGTCCCCTGTTCCGTCCCCGCCAATTTTGCCCAAGCTCCAGCTGGGGCAGCAAATCTGGATCGACGATGGCAAGATGGCAGCGCAGGTGGTACGTGTCGGTGAGCAGAGGGTGTTGCTGCAGGTAACCCGGGCCAAGGCTGGTGGAACGCGCTTACGGCCCGAACGTGGATTGAACGTTCCGGGACTGCGCCTGGATTTTCCTCCCCTCAGCACCGAGGATCGGGAAAGCCTCCGGGTCATGGCGCCCTTGGTGGATATCATCGGCCTCTCTTTCGTCGAGAGCCCGGAATCCCTGCTCGCCCTGCGCAGGGCGCTGTTGGAATACGGGGCTGAAGGGCTCGGTGTCATTGCCAAGATCGAAACGGCCGAGGCTTTCCGCCGTCTGCCCGACATCGTCTTCAGCGGCATCGGTCACCAGCCCCTGGGGATCATGATCGCCCGCGGCGACCTGGCCATGGAGCTTGGACCAGAACGCCTGGCGGAGGTGCAGGAAGAAATGCTCTGGCTCGCCGACGCTGCCCATTTGCCCGTCATCTGGGCAACCCAAGTCCTGGAGAGCCTGGCCAAGAAGGGGATCATCTCGCGGCCCGAACTCACCGACGCGGCCATGGCGGAACGAAGCGAATGCGTCATGCTCAACAAAGGGCCCTACATTCTGGAAGCGGTGCACAGCCTGGACGATATCCTGCGGCGCATGGAAGGCCATCAGCGCAAGAAATTCGCCTTGATGCGTGCTCTGCATTGGTCCTGAAGGCCCATGAGCCGCGCCCAGGTTTTCGGTATCCGCCTGGCTTTGCACAACAACCGCCAGGATATCGTTTTTCTTCCGCTGCTCGTGCTCGGCTTTTTTGTCCTGGCCCACGCAACCCGGCAGATGTCCGTGCCCTTCACCTTGGGCGAGGCCCTGCCCATTTCCACGCGTCCCAGCGCCCTTGTCGATGACGCCCTCTACACGACGCTGCGGATGCTCGCCGCCGTCGCCGCCTCCCTGATTTTCACCATATTCTATGGGCTTCTGGCCGCTAAAAATCGCTATGCCGGCAAGATCCTCATTCCGCTGCTGGATATCCTGCAGTCCGTACCCATCCTGGGTTATCTTTCCATCACCGTGACCGGCTTCATTGCCCTCTTCCCGGGCAGCCTGATCGGGGTGCAACTCGCCGTGGTCTTTGCCGTTTTCACCTCCCAGGTCTGGAATATGACCTTTGCCTTCTACCAAGCCTTGATCACCCTGCCCAAGGATCTGGACGAGGCTGCTCGCCTCTATCGCCTCAATGCCTGGCAGCGCTTTTTTCGCCTGGAGTTACCCTTTGCCGTGCCGCCGCTGCTGTGGAATACCATGATGTCCATGTCGGGGGGCTGGTTTTTCGTGGTCGCCGCCGAGGCTATTACCGTGGCCGGTCACGAGGTGATGGTGCCGGGTATCGGCTCCTACATTGCCATGGCCATCGCTCAGAAAAATCTGGCGGCCGTTTTCTGGGCCATCCTGGCTATGCTCTTGGTCATTGGGCTCTACGATTTTCTGCTCTTTCGTCCGGTGGTTGCCTGGGCCGACAAATTCAAGTTGGAAACGGGTGCGGACCTGCAGCGGCCGCGTTCCTGGGTGCTCGATTTTCTGCGCCGTAGTCGCCTGGCACAGGCCGTGGCCATGGTTCCGGCGGAGCTTTGGGAATTCTCCCTGCGGATCTTGCCGCCAGGGCGTCCCCATTGGGTCGGGGAGGAAAAGCGCCGTCCGTGGGCAGATGTCCTATTCCTGCTGCTGGTTGGCGGAGTGCTGGTATACGGCTTTTGGCAGTTGTATGCGACCCTCGCGCGGAGCTTCGATCTCACTACACTGGTGCACGTGCTCTTCCTCGGGCTGGTCACCGGTTTGCGTGTCATGGTGCTGGTGGCCCTGTCCCTGCTCATCTGGGTGCCCGTTGGCATCCTCGTCGGTCTACGCCCTGGACTGTCCGGGAGAATTCAGGCGGCCATCCAATTCCTTGCTGCCTTTCCCGCCAATCTCCTGTTTCCTATGGTCGTGCTCGCCATTCTACACTGGCACCTGAACGTCAATATCTGGGTGAGTCCACTGATGATCCTGGGTAGTCAGTGGTACGTGCTTTTCAACGTCATCGGTGCAGCAGCGGCCTTGCCCGCCGATCTCAAGGAGGCGGCGCGCAATCTGGGGCTGCGGGGATGGTTGCTGTGGAAACGGCTCCTCCTCCCGGGCACCTTTCCGGGCACCGTGACTGGCGGTATCACCGCCAGTGGCGGTGCCTGGAATGCCTCCATCGTTGCCGAGGTCGTTTCCTGGGGCAATCACACCCTAGTGGCTACAGGCCTTGGTGCCTATATCACCTTGGCCACCGCTGCCGGGAATTTGAATGCGGTCGCCCTCGGGATCGGTGTCATGTCCTTCTATGTGGTGGTGGTCAACCGCCTCTTCTGGCGCCGGCTTTACGATCTCGCCGCGCGCCGCCTGCGCTTGGACTGAGGAAAACCCATGGTCGATCGCGTCGCCCAAGCCTTGTATCGCCTGACCGGGGTGGGGCGCAGTTTTACCAACCCCGAGGGCAGCGAAATCCGCGTTCTGGAAGGCGTGGACCTGGAACTGCGGGATGGTGAGATCCTCGTCATCGTCGGCCGTTCCGGATCGGGCAAGTCCACCCTTTTGCGAATCCTTGCCGGCCTGCTCCCCGCAAGCCAGGGTAAGGTACTTTTTCGTGAAGAACTCGTCGACGGACCCGTGGCGGGGGCGGCCATGGTCTTTCAAAGCTTTGCCCTTTTTCCCTGGCTCAATGTCTTGCAGAATGTGGAATTGGGCCTGGAGGCCCGCCGCGTTCCGCGCAAAGAGCGGCGGCAGCGGGCGCTGGCCGCCATCGACGCCATTGGCCTGGACGGCTTTGAGTCGGCCTATCCTCGCGAGCTTTCGGGAGGCATGCGCCAGCGGGTGGGCTTCGCCCGTGCCCTGGTCATCGAGCCCCAGGTCTTGCTCATGGATGAGGCTTTTTCTGCACTGGACGTGCTCACCGCCGAGACCTTGCGTGGTGATCTCCTGGACCTGTGGCTGGAGGGCAAGACCGCTACCCGCGGAATCCTCCTAGTCTCCCACAATATCGAGGAGGCCGTCCTGATGGCCGATCGGGTGCTGGTTTTTGGCAGCCATCCCGGAACGATCCGGCGAGAAATCCCCATCCCCCTAGCCCAGCCTCGGGACCGCAGTGCCGAGAATTTTCGCGTCCTGGTGGAGGAAATCTACGGTCTCATGACCACCAGGGACGGGCGGGGGGGCGGCGAGCCCAATCTTCCCGACATTCGCCAGCGCCTGCCGCTGGTCTCCATCAACCGCATGGCCGGGTTGCTGGAGGCTCTGGACGAACTGGGTCGGAAAGGTCAGGGGGCTTGGGTGCGTCTGGCCGCACTGTCTCACGCCAAGGGTTTTTCCATAGACGATCTTTTTCCACTGCTCGAGAGTCTGGAACTACTGGGCTTTGCCGAAACGGAGGAAGATCGGGTTCGTCTCACTACTGCCGGACACCAGTTCGTCCAGGGCGGTGTGCAAGAGCGCAAGCTTCTCTTTGCCCGGCATCTGCTCCAACGGGTACCCTTGGCCGCGCATATCCGTAGCGTTCTGGACGCCCGCACGCACCACCGTGCACCGGCCGCGCGTTTCTTGTCGGAGCTCGAGGATCGCCTGCCCGAGGACGCGGCGCGCTCGGTACTGGAAACGGTGATCTACTGGGGACGCTACGCCGAGATCTTCGCCTACGACGACAACCACGCCGAATTCAGCCTGGACGATCCCGGCTGAAACTTTTCCCGCGGCGTGCCTGGTGGACTCGGGATTTTTCTGGCACTCCCCTGGTGTAGCTGATCCCAGGGCTACGGACGCGGTGAGCGGAATACCCGCGACTTAGAACGACCGGGTGAGCGTTTTATGTGGGGACAAGGTCTGCACGATGACGACGTTGCCAGACCGAAGGAGGCCGCAAAGATCCGCAAGGGCCGCCGAATCGGCTGAATGCGGGCCGATCCGATAGGGGAGGGTATCTGGTCGGGGCGAGAGGATTTGAACCTCCGACCACCTGAACCCCATTCAGGTGCGCTACCAGGCTGCGCTACGCCCCGTGAGCCCTGCACTCTACTTGGAACCGCCGTCGCCGTCAATTGCTCCGCGGCACAGGCGCAGCAGCTGGCCGATCTCGCTGCGCAGAAAGCGCAGACGTTGCGGCCAAGGCGTCTCCTCTCCCGCTGTCACCAGATCCTCCATACCCAGACTGAGCTGGTCGGGGTGGGTGGCGACGGTCTCCCGCGGGCGTGGTTCCTGCAGCCGGTCGCGGGCGCCGTGGATGGTATAGCCCTCGCCGTAGAGCAGTTGGCGAATGGCGCGCGCCAGAAGGAGATCGTGTTTTTGATAGTAGCGACGATTACCGCGTCTTTTGAGTGGGCGTAATTGCGGAAACTCTTGTTCCCAGTAACGCAGTACGTGTGCCTTGACACCGCAGAGTTGCGCTGCCTCACTGATGGAGAAGTAGCGTTTGTCCGGAATGTCGGGCAGTGGTTCCAGTTTGCCCGCTTTAACTTTGCTGCTCGGACCTGCCATTCACATAGGCCTTGAGCTTTTGACTGGGGTGAAAGGTCACCACCCGCCGTGCGGTTATGGTAATTTCCACTCCCGTCTTGGGATTCCGGCCTGGGCGGGGATTTTTCTCGCGCAGGGTAAAGTTGCCAAAGCCCGATAGCTTCACCTCTTCCCCACGCGCCAAGGTCTCCCGAATACTGTCAAAAAAAGACTCGACGATACCCTTGGCCTCGCGTTTGTTCAGGCCCATGGTATCGTACAACATATCCACGATCTCCGCTTTGGTCACCGCCATGTTTCACCCCTGGATGCGCAGCTGAATGGATCCCAGTGTCCGCAGCGCGGCGAGGATCCTCTCTAATTCGCCCTGTACCTCGGATTCCGTGAGCGTCCTGTCGTCTTCCTGCAGGAGCAGCCCGACCCCAAGTCCGTAATGTCCCGGCGCCACCTGGCTTCCCTGGTAGCGATCGAATATCCAGTGCTCCCGCACGGCGCGGCTGGCCGCCTCCCGCACCGTCCGCAGCACCTGGCCGGCGCTGATGCCCTCGGGCACGATCAGGGCCAGATCCCGCCGCAGGCCAGGTTGTGACGGAATGGGCTGGAAGTGGACCGATTTTCCGTGCTTGGCCAAGGCTTCCAAGTCTAGATAGAAGAGAAAGGCCGCCTTGTCCAGTTCGTAACGCTCGTGCAGGTTTGGGCGCAGCGCGCCGATGCTGCCCAAGAGCGACCCATCGAGCCAGAGATCGGCAGACTGACCAGGGTGCAGATTGGGATTGCAGCTACGTCGATACTCCAGATCCAGCGTCTGCCAATGGCGGAGCAGACCCTCGACATCGCCCCGCAGATCGTAGAAATCGCACCACGGAGACGGCCCGGACCAATGCTCCGGCAGGGCCGGGCCGTGTATCACGCCAGCTAGTTGCAGCCTTTGCTGCGCACCGGTAAAGATGCGTCCCATCTCAAAGAGCCGCACCCGCTCCTGCTGCCGGTTGACGTTGAACTGCAGGGCCTGTAGCAGCCCAGGCCAAAGGCTGCCGCGCAGGACGGCCAGGTCGTTGCTCAAGGGATTGCGCAGGGCAACGGGTTCGTCGTCCGGGCAAAAGCGCGCCTGAGCCTCAGCGGAGATGAAACTGTAGGTAATGACCTCGTGATAATCCCGGGCAACCAGAAAAGCGCGCAGCGCTTCGGCACGTGGCTCCGGCGCGAGCGGGTGGGGCGCCAGTAGGCCGAGTGGCTGGCGCTGCGGCAACTGATCGTAGCCGCTGATCCGCGCAATTTCCTCGATGAGGTCGGCCTCGATCCGCAGGTCGTAGCGATGGCTTGGCGGCTGTACCCGCCAGCTTCCCTCACCCTGAGCCTCCACACTGCAGCCCAGCGCCGACAGTATCTCCCGAATGCGCTCGGCGGGTGGCGCAAAGCCCAGGATCCGCGCCACCCGCTGGCTTCGTAGTGGGATCCAGGGTAGATCGGGTTCGGCGTTGGCGACCATGGCGCTCGCCAATACGGTGACGCGGGCGTGGTGGGCCATGCTCTGCCACGTTGCCACCGCCGCCGGCAGGCCAAGACGAAAGTCCACGCCGCGCTCGAAGCGCATTGCTGCCTCGGTCTGCAGCCCCAGGCGCCGCGCCCGGCCCTGCACGGCCTTTGCCTGAAAGTAGGCGGATTCCAGAACGATCCGGCGGGTATCGTCGTGGACCGCAGTGCGACGTCCGCCGATGATGCCGGCCAGGGCCACCGGACCCTCGTCATCGGCAATGACGAGCATGTCGGATTCCAGAATCCGATCGCGCCCATCCAGTGCATCCAGGATTTCTCCGGATCGGGCCCAGCGTACCGTCAAACCGCCGCGGATTTGGTCGGCGTCGAAGGCGTGCATGGGCTGACCCAGGGCGAGCATCTGCAGGTTGAGCCAGTCCACCACGGGTGCTACCTGGCGCTGCCCACTGCGCCGCAAGCGTTCGCGCAGGTGGTCGGGCAGGCGCGTGGGCAAATCCTCCAGAAGCAGCGCGTGGTAGCGTGGACAAGCTTGTGCAGCGGCAGGCTCCACGGCGATCTGCAGACGCTCGCCCAGGGGTGCCCTCTGCGCTTGCTGCGCCCAGGATACGGCCTGCGGCTGCCAGGCGCGCAACATTCCGGCACCCAGGGCCGAGAGATCCCGCGCAATCCCCAGGTAGGAGAAGGCATCGCCGCGATTGGGGGTGATGCCCAAGGTCAGAATCTCATCGTCCAGGCGCAGATAATCGTACAGGGCATGCCCCAGGGGTGCCTGCGCATCCAGCTCCAGCAGGCCGCTGCTGCCATCGGCAAGGTTCAGTTCCGCGGCAGAGCAGAGCATGCCCTCGGAGCGCACCCCCCGCAGCTCCGTTTCCTGGATATGGACGTCGCCCGGCAACAAAGCCCCCGGCAGAGCCAGAGGCACGCACTGGCCGGGACGGAGGTTAGCAGCGCCACAGACCACCTGGCGCAAACGACCGTCGCCAGCGTCCACCTCCGCTATGCGCAGTTTTTCCGCTTGCGGGTGCGACCGCACGGTGCGAACCGCAGCGACAACGACGCCCGGCAACGGGGAAGCCGCACGGTCGATGGCTTCCACCTCGATGCCACCCATGGTGAGGCTCTCGGCGAGGCGCTGCGTACTCCAGCTGCTGTCCAGCCAAGCCTCGCGTAACCATTGGATGCTGATCTGCATGGCTATCCTCAGGCAAACTGGCGCAGAAAACGAATATCGTTTTCAAAGAAGAGCCGCAGATCGTTTACCCCATAACGCAGCATGGTCAGTCGCTCCACACCCAGGCCAAAAGCAAAGCCGGCAAAGCGCTCATTGTCTACGCCGGCCATCTCCAGTACCGAGGGGTGGACCATGCCGCAGCCCAGAACCTCCAGCCAGCCCGTCTGCTTGCACACGCGACAGCCCTTGCCTTCGCAGATGACACAGCCCACATCGACTTCCGCCGATGGCTCGGTAAAGGGGAAATAGGAGGGTCGAAATCGCACCGGCAGATCCTTGCGCTGGAAGAAGGCCTGCAGAAAATCGGCAAGCAGTCCGCGCAGATCGGCAAAATTGACGGATTCGTCCAGGAAAAGCCCTTCCACCTGGTGAAACATGGGCGTATGCGTAAGATCCGAGTCGCGCCGATAGACGCGACCCGTGGCAATCATGCGCAGGGGCGGTTCATGCGACTCCAAGTAGCGTATCTGTACGGGCGAGGTGTGGGTGCGCAGGACGTGACTGTCGTCCAGATAGAAGGTGTCGTGCATGGCCCGGGCAGGATGGTCGGCGGGAATGTTGAGGGCCGTGAAATTGTGAAAGTCGTCCTCGATTTCCGGGCCATCCGCCACCTCGAATCCGAGCTGGGTGAAGAATTCCTCGATCCATTGGAGCGTCTGGCGAATGGGGTGCAGGCTGCCGTGCTGCACGGCTCGCCCGGGCAGGGTGATATCGATGCTCTCGGCGGCCAGACGCGCCACCATGGCCTCTTCCTCGAGCACCCTACGGCGCGCCTCGAGCCACTCCTGAATGTCGTCCTTGAGCACATTCAGTTTTTGCCCGGCCTCCCGGCGCGCCTGGGGATCGAGCCCCGCCAGAGCCTGCATGGCCTGGGTGAGCATCCCTTTTTTACCCAGATACTGTACGCGCAGGGCTTCCAGGGCGCGAAGGTCCTGCGCCCCGGCTATGCTGTCTGCGATCTCCGCGGAGGAGGCCATGGAGCTTCCCGCGTCGGCCATAGCCTCGTCCTCGCTTAGGCTGCGGCGCTGTGCTGTTCCTTGGCCAACTCCACCAAGCGCGAAAAAGCTTCCTTGTCGCGTACGGCGATGTCGGCCAGAACCTTGCGGTCCAACTGCACGCCGGCGCGCAGGAGGCCGTTCATGAAGCGGCTGTAACTCATGCCTTCGGCTCGTGCCGCGGCGTTGATACGGACGATCCACAGACTGCGGAAATCGCGCTTCTTGGTACGACGATCCCGGTATTCGTAGGTCAGCGCCTTCATCACCGCCTGATGGGCGATGCGATAGTTGCTCTTGCGTTGACCGCGGAAACCCTTGGCACGATCCAATACCTTCTTGTGCCGGGCGTGGGCCGTGACGCCCCGTTTTACTCTTGGCATGACTCAACTCCTCTCAACATGGATACCTCTGGGCTACCTGAACCCTTAGGCGTACGGTAGCATCCGTCGCAGAGCGGCCTGGTCGCTGCCCGAGGTCACCAGGGTGTGCCGCAGGTGACGTTTGCGCTTGGTGCTCTTCTTGGTCAGAATATGATTCAAGAAGGCCTGACGGTGCTTGAACTTGCCGGAGCCGGTACGCTTGAAACGCTTGGCAGCCCCGCGATTGGTCTTCATTTTTGGCACGATACTCTCCTATTTCTTCCGTGGCGCGATCACCATCACCATCTGCCGACCTTCCATCCGTGGTCGTTGTTCCACCACGCCCATTTCCAGCAAATCCTTTTCCACCCGGTTGAGGACTTCCATGCCCAATTCTGGATGGGTCATCTCGCGACCGCGAAAACGCAGGGTAATCTTGACACGGTCTCCATCCTCCAGAAAGCGCACGATGTTGCGTAACTTGATCTGATAGTCGGCGTCATCGGTCCGGGGTCGAAACTTGATCTCCTTGACCTGACTCTGCTTTTGCTTACGTCGCGCCTCATGCTGCCGCTTGCTTTCCTGAAAGCGGTATTTCCCGTAATCCATGATTCGGCAGACGGGCGGGTTGGCTTGTGGAGCGATTTCCACGAGATCCAGATCCGCGGATTCCGCTGCTGCCAGTGCCTCGAACAGAGACACGATACCCAACTGGTCCCCTTCAACGCCAATGAGACGGACCTTTGCGGCCGTGATCTCCCGATTGACGTTTACCTCTTTCTCCGTCGCGATAGTCCTACCCTCCCCCTAGCCCTGCCAATCGAGGGCGTTTTGACGGCTCTCGTCCATTGCCTTCAGATTTGCCGCCACATCCGCGAGCTTCAGGCTTCCCAGATCTACGCCGTCGCGACTGCGCAGAGCCACCTCACCAGCCGCCTTTTCGCGTTCCCCAACGACGGCAAGGAAGGGGACCCGACGCAAAGTGTGGGCGCGTATTTTATAGCCGATCTTCTCGTTTCTCAAGTCCGATTCGACCCTTAGACCCGCCGCGCCGAGGGTGGACTGGACCATTTGGGCATAGTCGGCCTGATGCTCACTGATGGGCAGGACGACCACCTGGGTGGGCGCAAGCCAAAGGGGAAATTTCCCCTCGTAGTGTTCGATGAGAATGCCGAAGAAACGCTCTATGGAGCCAAAGATGGCTCTGTGGACCATGATGGGGGTCCGGCGGCTACCGTCCTCATCCACGTATTCCATGGCAAAACGCTGGGGCAGATTGAAATCGAGCTGGATGGTGCTGCACTGCCACTTTCGACCGATGGCGTCTTCGATCTTGAGGTCGATCTTGGGGCCATAGAAGGCCCCGCCACCGGCGTCGACCCGGTATTCGAGGCCGGCCCGGGCCAGGGCGCCCTCCAGGGCGCGGGTCGCGGTCTCCCAGATCTCGTCGCTGCCGACGGAGTGCTCGGGGCGGGTGGAGAGGTGGACCTCATAGCGTTGGAAGCCGAAGGTGCCGAGAATATTCTGGGTGAGGGCGAGGACTCCAGCGATCTCCGCCTCGATCTGGTCGGGGCGGCAGAAGATGTGGGCGTCGTCCTGGGTAAAGCCGCGCACGCGCATGAGCCCGTGCAAGGCTCCGGACATCTCGTGGCGGTACACCGTCCCAAGCTCCGCCCAACGAATGGGCAGATCCCGGTAGGAACGTAGCGTGTTCTTGTAGATGAGGATGTGGAAGGGGCAGTTCATGGGCTTGAGCTGGTAGGGCTCGCCCTCGTCTTCCATGGGTTGGAACATGGAGTCGGCGTAAAAATCCTTGTGGCCCGAGGTAAACCAGAGTTTCTCGTGGGCTATGTGGGGCGTGTAGAGCAACTCGTAGCCGCCCCTGAGGTGAGCCTGCCGCCAGTAATCCTCGATGACCTTGCGTATTTGCGCTCCCTGGGGATGCCAGAAGACCAGGCCGCCACCGGCATCTTCCTGAATGGAAAAGAGGTCCAGATCCCGTCCGATACGGCGATGATCGCGGCGTTCGGCCTCGGCCATCTGCGCAAGGTAAGCGTCCAGTTCCTTCTGGGTCGCCCAGGCGGTACCGTAGATACGTTGCAGCATGGGATTGCGGGCATCGCCCCGCCAATAGGCGCCGGCCACCCGCAACAGCTTGAAGGCCCCCAGCACTCCGGTGCGCGGAACGTGTGGTCCGCGGCACAGGTCCACGAAGTCCCCTTGGTGGTAGAGGGTCAGGGGCTCGTCGGCCGGGATGTCGCGGATGATCTGGACCTTGTAGTCTTCCCCGAGGTCCGCAAAGCGGGCGATGGCCTCCTCCCGCGAGACCGTCTCGCGTCGGACCGGAAGGTCCGCCTGAACCAGTTCGTGCATGCGCTTTTCGATGGCCTCGAGGTCTTCCGGGGTGAAGCCCCGCGAAAAGGCAAAATCGTAGTAGAAACCCTGGTCGATGACTGGCCCGATGGTCACCTGGGCCTCAGGGAACAGATCCTGTACCGCCTGGGCCAGCAGGTGCGCCGTGGAGTGGCGCAGAATCTCGAGACCCTCCGGCGTGTCTTTGGTGACTATGGTTACCTCGGCATCCGTGGCGATGGTGCGGGAAAGATCCTGCAACTGCCCGTTTACGCGCATGGCCAAGGCTGCCTTGGCCAGACCCTTGCCAATACTCTCAGCCAGTTCCACTCCCGTGACGGCAGCCGGGAACGACCGTACCGTGCCGTCGGGTAAGCGTATGTCGGGCATGCTGCCTCCAAAGAAAAAGCACCAGTGAGGAAAGCCTCCTGGTGCGGGCCCTTCTGATACCGAATTGGTAGGCACGGGCGGTTTCGAACCGCCGACCTCTACCGTGTCAAGGTAGCGCTCTCCCCCTGAGCTACGCGCCTGGAGAGCGCGAAGATAGCAAGCCGCCCTGGCCCCGTCAAGATTTTCTCAGCAGAGGCAGGACATTGAAGCGCCAGATGAAGCCGGGTATGGCGAAGACCGCGAACATGCACAGGGCGATGACATAGAACTCCCAACCCTCGGGACTGAGGTGGCCATCCAGTTTCCATTCCATCCCCATGCCGATACACCCCGCCAGAAAATACATGGCAAGCCATTCCCCGAGATACCAGGCCAGAGACTTTTCACCCTGTGGACCGACGATGAAGCGGCGCGAGCTCAGCCACGGCAGATTGGCAGCAAGAAAGGCGATGAAGATGTAGATCAATGACCAGTTCTGCAAGGACATCACAAGACTCCCTGAAGGGCTTGGAAGCAGAGGCCGAGCAGGGCCCCCGGCAATATCCCTAGCAACAAGAGTGCCACACTGTTGAGACCGAGCACGGTACGGGTCAGGGCATCCGGGGCGAGTTCCGGGGCATCCTGGGGCACGGGATCAAAATACATGACCTTGACCACCCGCAGATAGTAGAAGGCACCGACCACCGCCATGAGGATGGCAAAAACGGCGAGGGGCACGTAGCCCGCCTGAACCAGAGCTTGAAAGACAGCGAGTTTGGCCGTAAAGCCGACGGTGGGCGGCACGCCCGCCATGGAAAACATGACGATGAGCATGAGCAGTGCGTACCAGGGCCGACGCTGGGCAAGACCGGCAAAGTCGGCAATATCCTCCGCCTCGAAGCCTTCCCGACTGAGCAGCAGGATCATCCCGAAACCGGCCGCCGCCATCAGCGCATAAACGAGCACATAGTAGAAGGCACTGGCCAGCCCGTTGGCGTTGCCGGCGACGATACCCAGGGACAGAAAACCGATGTTGCTGACGGTGGAGTAGGCCAACATCCGTTTGAGATTGCTCTGGGCGATGGCGACGACATTGCCGATGAGCAGGGACGCCACGGCCAGAGCGACAAACAGTTGCTGCCAGATCTCCACCGCACCGGCATTGCCCTGTGCCAGAATGCGGAGGACCAGAGCAAAGGCGGCGACCTTGGGGGCCGTGGCCATGAACAGGGTCATGACCGTTGGCGCCCCCTGGTAGGCGTCGGGAATCCACATGTGAAAGGGTGCCGCACCGAGTTTGAAGGCGATGCCCGCCACCACGAAGACCAGAGCCATGGTCAGCACGAAATTATCGGCACCGGCATTGACCAAGCCCCCGGCAATGTGGGCGATGTCCAGGCTTCCCGTGAGGCCATAGAGCAGAGACATGCCGTACAGTAACAAGCCCGACGCCAGGGCACCCAGGATGAAGTATTTCAGCGCTGCTTCCACCGCCCGTAGGTTGTCCCGCTGCAGGGCGACCAGGGCGTACTGACTCAGGGCCAGGAGTTCCAGCCCAAGATACAGGATCAGGAGATTCGCTCCGGAGATCATGATCATGCTGCCGAGCAGGGCAAAGAGCAGCAGAACGAAGACCTCGCCACGGTACAGGCTGCGTTCGCGCAGATATCGCGGCGAGTAGAGGAGCACGAGGAGACTGAGCAACTCCACCGACAGCTCGGCCACCAGGGTGAAGGGATCCAGGAGCAGCTGGCCGGCAAAGGCCGAGCCATTGAGACCCCACTGCGCCAGTGTCAGCAGCATGGCGCCCAGGATCGTCACCGCGCTGAGCAGCGCCGCCAGGTGTGGGCTGCGCTGCCCCCAGAACAGATCGGCCAGCAATACCGCGCAAGCCATCACCAGCACCCAGATCTCGGGGATGGCAAAGGTCCAATGGTGCAAGAGGGCGGGCATCAAAAGCTCCTTCATGCGGGAATCTTGCTGACGGCCACCTGCGTCAGCAGATGCTGCACAGAGGCGTGGACGATGTCGAGAAAGGGCGCTGGCCACACCCCCATGAGCAGGGTGAGGACGGCCAGGGACCCCAGCACGAGAAATTCCTGCAGGTTCAAATCCTGCAGGGCCGCCACCTGCGGGTGGATGACGGGTCCGAAAATGACGCGCTTGAAGAGCCAGAGGGTGTAGCCGGCACCGGTGATGAGACCCGTTGCCGCGACGATGGCCGCCCAGGGCTGTACCTGGTAGGTACCCAGTACCACCATGAACTCACCGACGAAGCCCGAGGTGCCGGGCAGACCCACGTTGCCCATGGCGAAAAGCATCATGAAGCTCGCGAAGATGGGCATGACGTTGGCCACCCCACCGTAGGCGTGGATGTCGCGCGTGTGCATGCGATCGTAGAGCACCCCGATGCACAGGAACATGGCCGCGCTGATGAAGCCGTGGGAAAGCATCTGGATGATGCCCCCCTCCATGGCTGTGGCATCAAAGACAAAGAATCCCAGGGTCACGAAACCCATGTGGGCGATGGAGGAGTAGGCCACCAGCTTTTTCATGTCCTGCTGGACGATGGCCACCAGGGCGATGTAGACGATGGCGATGAGGGACAGGAGGACCATCAACCAGGCCAGGTGGTGGCTTGCGTCCGGGGTGATGGGCAGGCTCAGGCGCAGAAAACCGTAGGCGCCCATCTTCAGCATGACGGCGGCGAGGATCACGGAGCCCGCTGTGGGTGCCTCCACGTGGGCGTCCGGCAGCCAGGTGTGCACCGGCCACATGGGGATCTTCACCGCAAACGCCAGGAAGAAGGCCAGGAAAATCCAGATCTGCGCCACCATGCCCAGGGGAGTGTTCTGGAAGGTGAGGAGGTTGAAGCTACCACCGCTGTGGAAATGCAGGTAGAGCAGGGCAACCAGCATCAGCACCGAGCCCAGGAAGGTGTACAGGAAGAACTTGATGGTGGCGTAGACTCGCCGCGGTCCGCCCCAGACCCCGATGATGAGGAACATGGGGATGAGGGTGGCTTCCCAGAAAAAGTAAAAGAGGATGGCATCCAGGGCGCAGAACACACCGATCATCAACCCGTCCATGATGAGGAAGGCCCCCAGGAACTGCGCCAGGCGCCTTTCCACATTGGTCCAGGAGCTGATCACCACGAGGATCGTAAGGAAGCTGGTCAGGAGCACGAACCACAGGGAGATACCATCCACTCCCAGGTGGTAATCGATGTTCAAGGCCGGAATCCAGGGGATCCGCTCCACAAACTGCATGGCGGCGGTGCGGGTGTCGAAGCCCGCCAGGATTTCCAGGGTAATGGCAAAGGTCACGACCGAACCCAGCAGGGCCACCCAGCGAACCAGGGTCGCGCGTTTATCGCCCAGGGCCAGCACCAGGATACCAAAGGCGATGGGCACCCAGATGGATTGACTCAGTACAGCCTCAGTCCACACGATTCAGCCCCTCCAGATCATGAAATAGCTCATGAACAGGACGAGGCCGATGATCATGGCAAAGGCATAGTGGTAGATATAACCGCTTTGCAGGCGGCGCCAGGATAGGGCTGCGCGACCCACCTCCCGGGCCGAGCCATTGACGAGCCAGCCGTCGATGACCTGCTCATCGCCCTGATGCCAGAAGCGCCGTCCGAACCAGAGGGCAAGAGGTACCAGGACCCCGTTGTTGAAGGCGTCGAAGCCATATTTTTTGCGCAGGATCCAGGAAAAAGGCGCGAGGGCGCGGTCAAGGCGCGCGGGGACACCGTCGTGCCAGGCATAGAAATAGGCCGCCAAGGCGATCCCCGACAGGGCCAACCAGAACGGCCAGGCCATGAGGCCCTCCAGTACGAAGGCCCAGGCGCCATGCCAGTGCGCGGCAATCTCGGCCACGGTATCGAGCCCTGGGCGGATGCTCAAGGAAGTATCGAGAAAGCTCCCGAGACCCACGGGACGCACGTAGGCCCAGCCCGCGTACACGGCGGGCACACTGAGGGCAAGGAGGGGTAGGGTAATCACCCAGGGGGACTCGTGCAGATGTGCCCGGGTGTGCTCATCCATCCGCGGCGCACCGTGAAAAACGAGAAAAAACATGCGAAAGGTGTAGAGTGCGGTCACCAGCACCCCGAGGACGAGGAAGGCATGGGCCCAACCCGCGCCGGGAATGTGGGACAGACCAACAGCCTCGATGATGAGGTCCTTGCTGAAAAAACCCGAGAAGGGCGGAATACCCGCCAGGGCGAGACTGCCGATGAGGAAGGTGACGTAGGTCACCGGCATGTGGCGCCGAAGGCCGCCCATCTTGCGGATGTCCTGTTCGTTGGCCATGGCGTGGATCACGGAGCCCGCCGCCAGGAAGAGCAGGGCCTTGAAAAAGGCATGGGTCATCAGGTGGAAAATGGCCGCCGAGAAAGCCGATGCCCCGAGCGCTGCCGTCATGTAGCCCAACTGGGACAGGGTGGAATAGGCAATGATCCGTTTGATGTCGTTTTGCACGAGACCGATGAGTCCCATGGACAGGGCCGTGATGGCGCCGATGAGGAGGATGACGGACAGCGCCGTGGTGGACTCCTCGTAGATGGGCGACATGCGTGCCACCATGAAAATGCCGGCGGTGACCATAGTGGCGGCGTGGATCAGGGCCGAGATGGGCGTGGGGCCCTCCATGGACTCCGGCAGCCAGACGTGCAGCGGCACCTGAGCCGATTTACCCATGGCGCCGATGAAGAGCAGGATGGCGATCCAGGTAAGCACGGACCAGTGCGCGCCGGGAATGATCTCCACCGTTTGCCCGACGAGACCGGGAACCGCCGCAAAAACCGTGCGGTAGTCGAGGCTTCCGCAGTAATGGTAAATGGCGGCAATGCCCAAAAGAAAGCCAAAGTCGCCCACGCGGTTGACGAGGAAGGCCTTGATGGCAGCCTGGTTGGCGCTCTCGCGCGTGAACCAGAAACCGATGAGCAGGTAGGAAACGAGCCCCACGGCCTCCCAACCAAAAAAGAGCTGCAAGAAATTGTTGCTCATCACCAGCATCAACATGCTGAAGGTGAACAGGGCGATGTAGCTGAAAAAGCGCGCGTAGCCCGGATCGTCGTGCATGTAGCCGATGGTGTAGATGTGCACGCACAGGGATACGAAGGTGACCACCACCAGCATCAGCGCCGTGAGACTGTCGATGTCAAAACCGATGGAAACGGGCAGACTCCCCAACACACCCCAGGTATACACGTTGCCGTAGAAGCCGATCCCGTGGACGCTTTGCCAGAGAACGTGCAGGGAAAGCACAAAGGACAGGGCGACGCCCAGGATGGGAAACCAGTGCGCCTGCTCCCGCAACTTCCAGCCGAAGAGACCGGCAATCAGGGCGCCCGCCAACGGGGCGAGGGGGATCAGAAGATAGACAAAAAGCGGGCTTTGCCCATGCAGCCATTGGAAAATCCACATACTAGCCCCGTAATTCGTCGATGTCGTCCACGTTGATGCTGTGACGCTTGCGGAAGTACACCACCAGGATGGCGAGCCCGATGGCCGCTTCGGCCGCGGCCACCGTCAGTATGAAGAACACGAAGATCTGTCCTTCCAGATTACCGAGATAGCGGGAAAAGGCCACAAAGTTGATGTTCACGGCCAGGAGCAGGATCTCGATGGCCATGAGCAGGATGATGACGTTCTTGCGATTGAGAAAGATGCCGACGACGCCAATGGAAAAGAGTAGAGCGCCCAGGATGAGCCAGGCCGCGAGGGTAGGCTGGCCGCTCATGGACGCGGCCTCCGCAGATCCACGAGCCTGAGGCGCTCACTGACCTTCACTGCTAGCTGCCGGCCGATATCCTGAGTCTTGCTCTGGGGCCGACGCCGCAGGGTCAGGGCGATGGCGGCGATGATGGCAATGAGGAGAATGACCGCCGCAATTTCAAAGGGATACAGATACTGTGTGTAGAGCAGTCCGCCCAAGGCCCGGGTGTTGTCGGCATTGGCCGGCAGGGCGGCGGGGGCAGGCACGTGCCCCAGAGGCGCCGTCCAAAAGACGGCGGCGAGTTCCAGAACCCCCAGGATCGCCACCGCCAGCCCCAGGGGCAGATAGTGCAGAAAGCCCTCCTGCAGGCGAGCCAGATTGATATCCAGCATCATCACCACGAACAAAAACAGCACCATCACCGCGCCCACGTAGACGAGGATCAGGATGAGGCCCAGAAACTCCGCACCCAACAGCAGGAACAAGGCCGCGGCATTGAAGAAGGCCAACACCAGATAGAGGCTCGCGTAGACCGGATTGCGGGCGGTGATGACGAGCAACGCCGACAGCAGGAGAATGGCCGAAAATACGTAAAAAAGCAGGGTCGTCACCAGCATCCGCCCACTCCCTCAGCGGTAGGGGCGGTCGGCCGCCCGATCCGCGGCCAGCTGCCGTTCCAGGCGGTCGCCGTTGGCGAGCAGCCGCTCCTTGTTGTACAGGAGCTCCGCCCGCGTCTCGGCATGGTAATCGAAGACCCGGCTCTCGACGATGGAATCCACGGGACAGGATTCCTCGCAGAGCCCGCAGAAGATGCATTTGCTGAGATCGATATCGTAGGCCGTGGTGCGCCGGGTACCGTCGGCCCGCTCCTCGCCACGGATGGTAATGGCCAGTGCCGGGCAGACGGCCTCGCAGAGCTTGCAGGAGATGCAGCGTTCCTCGCCATTCTCGTAGCGCCGCAGGGCGTGCAGTCCGCGGAAGCGGGGCGACTGGGGAGTGCGCTCTTCCGGGTACTGCACCGTGAACTTCCGGCCAAAGAAATAGCGTCCCGTCAGCTGCATGCCACGCAGGAGCTCGGTCAGGAAAAAGCTGTGGAACCACTGTTTTGGACGTATCTGCATGGTGGCTTCTCTCTAGCGCAAGAGGCTGCGTAAGGGCGTCTCCAGGGCGATGCCGATGACCACGATCCAGGCGATGGTCACCGGGATGAATACCTTCCACCCCAGCCGCATGATCTGATCGTAACGATACCGTGGAAAAGTGGCGCGAATCCAGAGAAAGACGTACAGCAGGAAAGCCGTCTTCAACAGCAGCCAGACGATACCCGGAACCCAGGTGAAGGGCGCAATGGCCAAGGGCGGGTACCAACCGCCCAGGAAAAGCACCGAAGTGAGCAGGGAGACGAAGATCATGTTGGCGTATTCCGCCAGGAAAAAGAGCGCAAAGCCCATGCCCGAATATTCCACGTGAAAACCGGCGACGATCTCCGATTCGCCCTCGGCGACATCGAAGGGCGCCCGGTTGGTCTCGGCGACTCCCGAGATGAAGTACACCAGGAAGAAGGGAAAGAGGGGCAACCAGTACCAGGACCAGAAGCCGCCGCCCGCCTGCGCCGCGACGATCTTGCTGAGGTTCAGGCTCTGCGCCACCATCAACACGCCCACCAAGGCAAAGCCCATGGCGATTTCATAGGCGACGAGCTGGGCCGCGGCGCGCATGGCTCCCAAAAAGGCGTACTTGGAGTTGGAGGCCCAGCCGGCAACGATGATCCCGTAGACACCCAGCCCGGCGACGGCGAGCACGTAGAGCAGGCCCGCATTCATGTTGGCGATGGCCACATCGGGACCGAAAGGTACCGCAGCCCAGACCAGCATGGCCGGTACGAAGGCCAGCACCGGCGCCGTCAGAAAAAGGAAGCGGTTGGCATTGGTGGGGATGACCACTTCCTTGAAGAGCAGCTTCAGGGCATCGGCAATGGGTTGCAGCAGGCCGCGAAAGCCCACCCGGTTGGGGCCAAGACGGATCTGCATGTAACCGATGACCTTGCGCTCGGCCAGGGTGAGATAGGCGACGGCAGCCAGCAGGGGGACGAGAACCGCGACGATCTTCAGCAAGGACCAGAGGGCTGGCCACCAGGGGGTCGAGGTGAGCTCCGCAAAGACCATGAATGCTCCTTCAGACCGCTTGTCGCCGCGCCGCGCGGCCCACTGCACAGGATCCTGCCACGCCACCCAGGGCAACGCTCTCGGCCGTTCCCAGCGGCAACCACACGGAGCCCCGGGGAATCCCCGCGTCCGCCAGCAGTGGCAGGGCAACCAGGGCACCTCCCGCCCTTTGCAATTCCACCACGCTGCCCAAGCCCCGCGCCTCGATGTCGTCGGGGTGCATGCGGCAGGCTGCGCGCCGGCGCAGGGGGTTCGCGCGGCGGACCAGAGGATCGGCCGTGTAGATGGTCCAGTCCCCGAGTAGGCGTAGATCGCCCTCGGGCAGCGGCTCGGCGGCGGCCATTGCCAGCTCTGGGAAGGTGCCAAAGGCGGGCACATCCAAGGGGAAATCCCCCAGAGTGCCGTGCCAGGCGGCCTGAACCTCCTCGAGATCGTTGAAGGCGAGGCCGGCGATGCCCAGATGATCGGCCAGCACACGCAGCACCTTCCAGCCCGGACGGGCCTCGCCCACGGGTGCCACCGCGGCCCGATAGTGTTGCAGACGCCCCTCGTTGTTGATGAAGCTGCCGGCACTCTCAGCCCAGCTGGCCAGGGGCAGGAAGACCTGGACCGAATCCGGCAGGTGGCCGGTGAAATGGCCAAGGGCCAGCACGAATTCTGCCTGCCCCAAGGCGTGCCGCGCTGCCTCTGCATCCAGGCTATCGTACGTCGGCTCCACACCGTAGAGCACAAAGCCCTTGTGGGCGTTGGACCAGGTGGGGCTGCGATCCCCCGCCACGCTCGCGCCCCCGGGCCGGCGCTGGGGAACGCAGCCCAAAAGCCAGGCACCGGCGGCATTGGCGGCGTTGGCAAGCCAGCCGGTCCGGGCCCCGGCAAGCGCGGCAACGCGCTGGATGGCCAGCAGCAGTTCGGCGGCCCGGGGATGCTGCAGGGCGTCGTTACCGATGAGCAACAGCGGGTCCTCCGCCGTGCGCAGGGCCGTGGCCAAGCGCGCCAGCGCTCCCTCGTGGGATTGCGCCGTGGCACCGCGCAATAGCTCCTCGAGGCGCTGGTAGAGGCCGAGATCGTTTCCGGTCTCCGAGAAGATTCCCTGCACCGGAAAGTTGAATTCCCGCAGTACGGTGTTGATGGCGTAGATCTCGGCACCCGCCAGGGCTGCCTTGCGCAGGCGGTGGTTGGTCAGGGGTTGCTGCTCCCGCGGGAAGGCATGGCAGAGGAGAACGGTGCGCTCCCGTTCCAGGTCCTCGAGACTCATGTTGAGGGCGGGGTAGAGGGGCATGGCGGCGTCGGCGCGGAAATCCGTCTGCCGCAGCCGATGCTCGATGTGCGCCACGCCCAGCGCGCGAAAGAGCGCCTGAAAAAGAAAAAGCTCTTCGTTGCTGCTATTGGGGGATATGAGTGCGGCGATGGCCTGCGGACCGTGTTTCTGGATGAGGTGCTCCAGACCCGCCGCAGCCACCTCGAGGGCTTCTGCCCAGCTGGCCGGTTGCAGGCTACCGTTGACGCGCAGCAGGGGAGTCTGGCCACGGTCGCTGGCCGCAAGCCCGGCGTAGGCGAAGCGGCCCTTGTCGCAGATCCATTCCTCGTTGACGCTCTCGTTGGCGCGTGGCAACACCCGCAGCACGTCCTTGCCCAGGCTTTGCACGTCGGTGTTGCAGCCCGTGGAGCAGTGCGGACAGAGGCTTGGGGTGTGCTTCAGTTCCCAGGAGCGCGCCTTGTACCGAAAGGGTTTGCTGGTCAGGGCGCCGACGGGACAGAGGTCGATCATGTTGCCCGACAGCTCCGACGACACGGCCTTGGCCACGTAGGTGCTGATGGCTTCCTTTTCGCCGCGGCCGACCACCCCCAGTTCCATGATGCCGCCGATCTCCTGACCGAAGCGCACGCAGCGGGTGCACTGGATGCAGCGGGTCATCTCCGTGGCGATGAGTGGGCCGATGTCCTTGTCCGCTACGACCCGCTTCTCCTCCTGATAGAAGCTGTGGGGATTGGCGTAGCCCATGGTGATGTCCTGCAGTGGACACTCGCCCCCTTGGTCACAGACCGGACAATCCAGGGGATGATTGATGAGCAGGAACTCCAGGACCCCCTGCTGCGCCGCCTTCGCCTTGGCCGAGCGGGTCTGGATCTTCATGCCGTCGGCGCAGGGGGTAGCGCAGGCGGGCAGAGGTTTCCACTGCTTCTCCACGTCCACCAGACACATGCGGCAATTGGCGGCGATGGACAACTTGGGGTGGTAGCAGAAGACCGGGATGTAGATACCCAGCTGTCGCGCCGCCTCGAGGATGGTGGTACCGGCGGCGACGTCCAGTTCCCGGCCATCGATCTCGATGTGTGGCATCAGGCGGCCCTCCGCTGTCCCACCAGACACTGGCCATGGCGGATGTGGTGCTCGTACTCATCGCGGAAGAGTTTGATGGAGCTGACCACCGGCGCCACCCCCCCATCGGCCAGGGCGCAGATGGTACGGCCCTCGATACGCGCGCCGACATTGAGAAGGAGGTCGATGTCCTGGGCGCGGCCCTGACCATTTTCGATGCGGTGCATGACCCGCCACAGCCAGCCCATACCCTCGCGACAGGGGGTGCACTGACCGCAGGACTCGTGCATGTAGAAGCGGGCGATACGCTCCACTACGCGAACGATACAGACGCTGTCGTCGATGACGATGACCGAGCCGGCCCCCAGGGCCGAGCCAGCCTTGGCGATGGAGTCGTAGTCCATGGTGCATTCCATCATGGTGGCACCGGCGAGCATGGCGGTGCTGGTCCCACCGGGGATCACCGCCTTGAGGCTCCGACCCGGATGGAGGCCGCCGGCCATGTCCAGCAGTTCCGGAAAAGGGGTGCCCATGGGCACTTCATAATTGCCTGGGCGCTGCACCTGACCGGTCACCGAAAATATCTTGGTACCGCCGTTGTTGGCCTTGCCGAGATCGAGAAACCACTGGCCGCCGCGGACGATGATGTCGGGCACCGAGGCAAAGGTCTCGACGTTGTTGATGGTGGTGGGGCGACCGTACAGACCATAGCTGGCCGGGAAGGGCGGCTTGAAGCGTGGCTGGCCTTTCTTGCCTTCCAGAGCCTCCATCAGCGCCGTTTCCTCTCCACAGATGTAGGCGCCGGCACCGCGGTGGACGTACAGGTCGAAGGAGAACTCCTGTCCGAGGATACGTTCTCCCAAGAAGCCCGCGGCGTAGGCCTCCTCCAGGGCCGCCTCGACCCGACGGATGGGTTCGATGAACTCACCGCGGATGAAGATATAACCGGCACGCGCGCCCATGGCATAGGCGCCGATGATCATGCCCTCGATGAGCCGATGCGGCTCGTAGCGCATGATATCGCGATCCTTGCAGGTGCCGGGTTCCCCCTCGTCGGCGTTGCAGAGCAGATACTTGGTGCCCGACACCCCCTTGGGCATGAAACTCCATTTGAGGCCCGTGGGAAAACCCGCGCCACCACGCCCGCGCAGGGCAGAGGTCTTCATCTCGGCAATCACCTGCTCAGGCGTGATGCCTTCGGCAAAGATCTTGCGCAGGGCTTGGTAGCCGCCCGTCGACTCATAGACCGACAGGCGATGGGAATCCGGGATCCCGCGATTCTTGAGGGTAACGCCGTTAACGTACATCGCTCGATCCTCCGCGCAGTTGCTCGATGAGGGCGTCCACACCCTCCGGGGTCAGATGCTCAACGTAGCGGTCGCCCAGATGCAGGACCGGGGCGTCCTTGCAGGCGCCCAGACACTCCACTTCCTGCAGGGTGAAGAGCCCGTCCGCCGTGGTCTCGCCGATGCCGATACCCAGACGCTTCTGCAGGTGCGCCAGAATATCGTCGGAGCCATTGAGAAAGCAGGAAACGCTGCCGCACACACAGAGCTTGTGCTTGCCCACGGGTTTGAGGTCGTACATGGTGTAAAAGGTGGCGACCTCGAAGGCCTGAATACTCGGTATCCCCAGCACCTCGGCCACCTCCTCGATGAGCTCCGTGGGCAGCCAGCCGTGCTCTTCCTGGGCAATGCGCAGGGCCGCGAGCAGGGCAGAGCGGGCCTGATCGACAGGATACTTGCGCCGCTCGGCGGCGATGGCGGCAAGGGCGTTTTCCGTAAGCATGGCTTTACCTGTCGATTTCGCCAAAAACGATGTCCATGGTCGCGAGAATGGCCACGACGTCGGCGATCATGTGGCCGCGGGCCATCTCGTCCATGGCAGCCAGGTGCGCGAATCCCGGTGCCCGGATCTTCATGCGGTAGGGCTTGTTGGCACCGTCGGAGACCAGATAGATGCCAAATTCCCCCTTGGGCGCTTCGACGGCGGCGTAGACCTCGCCGGGCGGTACCGCCATACCCTCGGTGAAGAGCTTGAAGTGGTGGATCAGGGCTTCCATGCTGGTCTTCATGGTCTCCCGCGGTGGCGGGGCAATCTTGTAGTCGTCGACTATGACGGGCCCCGGGTTACGGCGCAGCCAATCCACACACTGGGCGATGATGCGATTGCTCTGGCGCATCTCGGCAACGCGCACGAGGTAGCGGTCGTAGCAGTCTCCCTCCTTGCCCACGGGAATGTCGAAGTCGAGGTCGGCGTAGGCGGCGTAGGGCTCGCTGCGCCGCAGATCCCAGGCGACACCGCTGGCGCGCAGCATGGGACCGGTAAAGCCCAGGGCAATGGCGCGCTCGGGGCTGACCACACCGATGCCGACGGTGCGCTGTTTCCAGATGCGGTTGTCCGTGAGCAGGGTCTCGTACTCGTCCACGTAGCCCGGAAAGCGGCGGGTGAAATCCTCGATGAAATCCAGGACGCTGCCCTGCCGGTTGGCATTGAGTTCCGCCAGACGCCGGGCATCGCGGTAGGGCGAGGGCTCGTACTGGGGCATGCGCTCGGGCAGGTCGCGGTAGACGCCGCCCGGACGGTAGTAGGCAGCGTGCATGCGTGCTCCGGAGACCGCCTCGTAGACGTCCATGAGGTCCTCCCGCTCGCGGAAGCAGTACAGAAAGACGCTCATGGCACCGACGTCCAGGGCGTAGGCACCCAGCCACAGGAGGTGGTTGAGGATGCGGGTGATCTCATCGAAGAGGGTACGGATGTATTGGGCGCGGATGGGTATTTCCACCCCCAGCAGCTTTTCGACCGCGCGACAGTAGGCATGCTCGTTGCACATCATGGACACGTAGTCGAGACGGTCCATGTAGGGGAGATTCTGCAGGTAGGTCTTGTGTTCGGCCAATTTCTCGGTGGCGCGGTGGAGCAGGCCGATGTGTGGGTCGGCCCGCTCGATGACCTCCCCATCCAGCTCCAGGACGAGGCGCAGGACACCGTGGGCCGACGGATGTTGCGGCCCGAAGTTCATGGTGAAGTTATTGATTTCCGGCATCGTAACGGCCCTCCTCACCGATCCGCACTATCCGCGGTACCACGACCCGTTCTTCTGTGCGGGTGGGCTCGTAGACGACGCGACGCTGGTCCGCGTCGTAGCGCATCTCCACCGTCCCCACGAGGGGAAAATCCTTGCGGAACGGGTGACCCACGAAACCGTAGTCCGTCAGTATGCGCCGCAGGTCGGGGTGTCCTTCGAACAGGAACCCGAACAGATCAAAGGCTTCCCGCTCGAACCAATTGGCCGCTGGCCAGATCTCCACCGCCGAGGGGACTATCGGCAGCTCCTCATCCAGATACACGCGCACCCGCAGGCGCTGGTGGTGGTTCAGGGAAAGCAGGTGGTAGACCACGGCAAAGCGCGGCCCGCTCCAGCTTCCGTCGCCGTACTCGGCGTAGTCCACGCCACAGAGGTCGATGAGTTGCTGAAAGTCACAGCGGGGGTCGTCGCGCAGGAAGCGCAGGCTCTCCAGCAGGCCGTCCCGCTCCAGCTCCAGCGTGAGCTCAGCGCGATCCACCCGACAGTGGCGCACCAGCTGACCCAACTCCGCCAGAAGGATCTGGCTGGTATCGTTCATGCTCTCGCTCATCGTTTACCTGGCTATGGTGTTGGTGCGGCGGATTTTCTTCTGCAGCTGGATGAGTCCAAAGAGCAGAGCCTCTGCCGTTGGCGGGCAGCCCGGGACATAGACGTCCACCGGCACGATGCGGTCGCAACCGCGCACCACGCTGTAGGAATAGTGGTAATAGCCGCCACCGTTGGCGCAGGAGCCCATGGACACCACCCAGCGTGGCTCGGGCATCTGATCGTAGACCTTACGCAGGGCGGGAGCCATCTTGTTGACCAGGGTACCGGCGACGATCATGACGTCCGACTGTCTTGGGCTCGGACGAAAGATGATGCCGAAGCGGTCCAGATCGTAGCGGGCGGCGCCGGCGTGCATCATTTCCACCGCGCAACAGGCGAGCCCAAAGGTCATGGGCCACAGGGATCCGGTACGACTCCAGTTGACTACCGTGTCGATGCTGGTGGTGACAAACCCCTTCTCGAGGACTCCCTCTATTCCCATTCCAGCGCTCCCTTCTTCCACTCGTAGATGAAACCGACCACGAGAATGGCCAGAAAAATCATCATGGCAAGGAAACCCGTCACACCGATGGCGTCAAAGACCACGGCCCAGGGAAAAAGAAAGGCAATTTCCAGATCGAACAGAATGAAAAGGATGGCGACCAGGTAATACCGCACGTCGAATTTGACGCGCGCATCCTCGAAGGCCTCGAAACCGCATTCGTAGGGGGAGAGTTTTTCGCTGTCCGGCCGTTTGGGGCCGAGGTTGGATCCCAGCCACAGCGGCACGATACCCACCACCAGGGCAACCAGCAAGAAAATGAGTACGGGTAGATAGTGATCCAACATCCGCTACACCCCTCCGCCGAATTCCGGACTTCACCAGGAAGTCATAAAATAATTTTTATCTGTATAATCAATGCCGTGGAAAAGCCCAGAGACAAAAAAACAGCCACGCGGGCTGTGTTTGGTGCCGAAGGCCGGACTCGAACCGGCATGGCTTGCGCCGCCGCCCCCTCAAGACGGTGTGTCTACCAGATTTCACCACTTCGGCTATGACACAAATGTCTCATGCTCCAAGACCAAGGTCAAGGCTTGTGGGTGACCTCTTTGGACGGGGCTTGGGACGCGGACGTCGTTGCCGAGGCTGGAGCCTGGGCGCTGGCGCCGGCCTGAGTGCTGGAGCCTGTAGCCGCCGCTGCGGGAGCCGCGGCAGCCGGCGCCGACGCCGCCGGAAGGGCGATGCCGGAGCTCACGGAGCGGCTCGCGTGGTCGGAAAGGTAAGCCAGTCCCAAGCTGTTGAGAAAGAACAGCGCTCCTACCACCGCCGTAGTGTGGCTAAGGAAATTACCGGCACCGCGCGCACCAAATACGGTCTGGGAACCACCGCCGCCAAACACGGCGCCGATGTCCGCGCCCTGACCTTTCTGGATCAGTACGAGACCCACCAATACCACGCAGATGATGACCTGCAGAATCAAGAGAAAATCGTACATGTCGCCTTAGACTCCTCGACCGACGCTGTGCGCGGCTCGACAGATCTGGATGAACTCGCCGGCCTGCAGGGAGGCGCCACCCACGAGACCACCGTCGATATCCTCGGCGGCGAAGAGTGCTGCGGCGTTGTTCGCCTTGACGCTGCCGCCGTAGAGAATGAGCAGCTTTTTGGCCAGTGCCGGAGTGTGTTCTGCCACCAGGGAGCGGATGAAAGCGTGTGCCTCTTCGGCCTGCTCGGGCGTTGCGGTCAGGCCGGTACCGATGGCCCACACCGGTTCGTAGGCCAGCACCAGGTGCGGTTGATGTCCCCCGCCCTGGTGTTCCAGCACCGGCGTCAAGGCCTCGATCTGACGCCGCAACACGGCATTGGTCTTTCCCTCTTGGCGTTCGTCTCCGGTCTCGCCGACACAGATGACCGGTATCAGGCCGGTGTGCAGGGCTGCCTGCGCCTTGCGCAGGACGACGGCATCCGTTTCGCCAAAGAGCTGGCGCCGTTCCGAGTGCCCCACGAGGACGTAGCGGCAGCCCATGTCGCGCAGCATGGAACCGGAGATCTCACCGGTGTAGGCGCCCTGGTTTTCCCAGAACAGGTTCTGTCCTCCCCAGCGCAGGGCGGTACCCTTGGCCACCTGGCTTACGGTGTGCAGGAGCGTGAAAGGGGGAAAGAGGACGACCTCCGGCACGGTGGGCTCGAGACCCGCGTCCAATATGGACTGGGTCAGATGCTGGGCATCGGCACTGAGGCCATGCATCTTCCAATTTCCCGCTACCATGATGGGGCGCACGCGTCGGTTTCCTCTTATCGCTGTTTCCTAAACAAGGCGACGAGTGTAAAGACTCTGCCCAGGGCGGTCAATTTGAGGCGCAAGCCCTGGTTTGTTCGTGGTAGAGCAGGGTAAGACGCTCACCAAGGCCGGTTGCCGCAGCCTCGGCCGTCGCGTGATCCGAGGCCTCCACCATGATCCGCAGCAGGGGCTCGGTCCCCGACGGGCGCACCAGGAGCCGGCCGCGCCCGCCAAGCTCGGCGGCGGTGCGGCGGATGGCCTCCTGCACATCGGCACGCTGCACGAAAGCGCGCGCGTCGGTTATGGGCAGACTGCGCAGGATCTGGGGCGCGAGACGAAAGTCGCCGCGCAGGGCGTGCAGCGGCTGGCGCCGCTGCTGCACGATGGCGAGCACCTGCAAGGCGGCGAGAATACCGTCGCCGGTGGTATTGGCGGGGGTGATGATATGCCCGGACGATTCGCCTCCCAGGGGGTAGCCGCGGGCGCGCATCTGCTCGAGCACGTAGCGGTCGCCCACCGCCGCCCGGACGAAGGGCACTCCCCAATCCGCGAAAGCCTGCTCCAAGGCAAGGTTACTCATCAGCGTGCCCACCACCCCGTTCAGGGTGCCGGCCTCGCGCATGGCGCCTGCCAGCAGCCAGAGGATGCTGTCGCCGTCCCAGAGCTCGCCCTCGCCGTCCACCAGGAGCAGACGATCGCCGTCGCCATCGAAGGCGATCCCCATGTCGGCGCCGCTGGCCACTACCTGGCTGCGCAGGAGTTCGGGTGCGGTGGAGCCGACCTCGGCGTTGATGTTGAGGCCATCGGGCTGCACGCCGATGGCCTCGATCTGGGCGCCGAGTTCGGCAAACACCATGGGCGCGACCTTGTAGGTGGCGCCGTGGGCACAATCCAATACGAGGCGCAAACCGCGTAGGTCGAGATGGCTGGGGAAGGTCGTTTTGCAGAACTCGACATAACGTCCGGCGGCATCGTCCACGCGCCGCGCCTTGCCCAGGCGATCCGCCTCGGGCAAGGTCAGAGGCAGGTTCATGCGCGCTTCGATGGCCTCTTCGATCTCGTCGGCAAGTTTGAGGCCATCACCGGAAAAGAACTTGATGCCGTTGTCGGGGAAGGGATTGTGGGAGGCGCTGATGACGATTCCCGCATCGGCCCGCAGGGTGCGCGTGAGGTAGGCGATGGCGGGAGTGGGCAGGGGGCCGACGAGGAGCACGTCCACGCCGGCGGCGGCGAGGCCCGACTCCAGGGCGGACTCCAGGAGATAGCCGGACAGGCGGGTGTCCTTGCCGATGACGACCCGCGGCCGTCCCTGGGCCCCGGCGGTGAGCACATGCCCCGCCGCCCAGCCCAGACGCAACACCCACTCGGGGTGCATGGGCAGGTCGCCCACCCGTCCGCGGACGCCGTCGGTACCAAAAAACTGTCGTGCCATGTCTTATCCTTTCCTTGAATCCGGATCCCCGTCTGCGTCGAGGGCAGCCCACACTCGCAGCGCCTGTACCGTAGCCCCCACATCGTGCACGCGCAAGATGGCCGGACCGATCCGTGCCGAAATCCAAAGGGCAGCGGCAACACTGCCCGGGTCTCGTGCCGCTGGTTCTGCCTCGCCCGTGAGGGTGCCGATGAAGCCCTTGCGCGAAACACCGACGAGCAGGGGAAAACCCAAGCGCTGCAGGGCATCGAGGCCACGCAGAAGGCGCAGGTTGCCGTCCAGATCCTTGGCAAAGCCGATCCCAGGGTCCAGGACGATGCGCTCGGCGGCGATGCCCGCGGCCCGACAGGCGCGCACACGCTCGGCCAGAAAATCGCGTATCTCCGTTACCACGTCCGCATAATCCGTCTGCTGCTGCATGGTCTGGGGCGTGCCGCGTCGATGCATGAGACAGACATCGAGATCGAGTTCGGCCACAGTGCGCAGGGAATCGGGATCGTCGCGCAGGGCGCTGACGTCGTTCATCATGCGTGCACCGAGAGCGTGCGCGGCCCGCATCACCCGCGCGCGGCGGGTATCGATGGAGATGGGGAGGGGGATGCTGGCTGCCACTGCCTCGACGACGGGCAGCAGGCGCGCCATCTCGGTTTTTTCATCCACGTCCGGCGCGCCGGGGCGGGTCGATTCGGCACCGATATCGATGATGTCGGCGCCCTGGGCGAGGAAGGTGCGCGCACGTGCCACAGCGGCGTCCACCGACACGTGTTTGCCGCCGTCGGAGAAGGAATCGGGGGTGGCGTTCAGTATGCCCATAACAGAAGGGCGCTCCAGCCACCGGGAGCGCCCTAGGGCGGGGTTCGCCGCCGCCATGCCTAAACGGGGTGTCCCCCCGGATTCAGGTTCGGCACGCCATTGGCGCCCGCACTACCCACACTGTTGGGCTGGTTGCTGACGGCCGGACTGCTGCCGGAGCTATCCGCTGGCGGACGCGGATCACGCCCGGCCATGATATCGTTCACCTGGTTGGCATCCAGGGTCTCGAAGCGCAGCAGAGCCTTGGCCATCATCTCCACCTTGTCCCGGTTTTCTTCGATGAGGTTGCGCGCCACCTGATACCGTTCCTGGATGATGTTGCGCACCTCCGCATCCACCGTCTGGGCGGTCTGCTCCGAGACGTTGCTGTGTTTGGTGACCTCTCGGCCAAGGAATACTTCCTCCTCTTTCTCGCCGATGACCATGGGGCCGATCTGGGACATGCCCCACTGGGTCACCATCTTGCGAGCCAGGTCCGTGGCCCGCTCGATGTCGTTGCCGGCGCCCGTGGTCATCTGGTTGAGAAAGACCTCTTCGGCAATGCGCCCGCCCATGAGGATGGAGATGTTGTTCAGGATCTCCTGGCGCTCGTAGTTGAAGCGATCCTCCGTCGGTAACTGCATGGTGAGCCCCAGGGCGCGTCCGCGCGGGATGATGGTGACCTTGTGCACGGGATCGGTACCCGGCAGGAGCTTGGCCACCACCGCGTGGCCCGATTCGTGGTAGGCCGTGGTCTCGCGCTGCTTGTCGCTCATGACCACCGACTTGCGCTCGGCGCCCATCATGACCTTGTCCTTGGCGTCCTCGAAATCGTGCATGTCCACCAGACGTTTGCTCTTGCGAGCCGCCATGAGGGCCGCCTCGTTGACGAGGTTGGCAAGGTCGGCACCGGAGAAACCCGGCGTCCCGCGCGCGATGACCTTGGGATCGACATCGGGACCGATGGGTACCTTGCGCATGTGCACCTGCAGAATCTGCTCCCGACCGCGAATGTCCGGCAGAGGCACCGTCACCTGACGGTCGAAGCGACCGGGACGGAGCAGGGCAGGGTCGAGCACGTCCGGCCGGTTGGTGGCGGCGATGACGATGATGCCCTCGGTGCCCTCAAAGCCGTCCATCTCCACCAGTAACTGGTTGAGGGTCTGCTCACGCTCGTCGTTACCACCGCCCAGTCCCGCACCCCGCTGCCGGCCGACGGCATCGATCTCATCGATGAAGATGATGCAGGGTGCATGTTTCTTGGCCTGCTCGAACATGTCGCGTACACGCGAGGCACCGACGCCGACGAACATCTCGACGAAATCGGAACCGGAGATGGAGAAGAAGGGTACCCGCGCCTCGCCGGCAATGGCCCGGGCGAGCAGGGTCTTGCCGGAACCCGGCGAGCCCATCAACAGAACGCCCTTGGGGATGCGTCCGCCCAGCCGCTGGAATTTCTGGGGATCGCGGAGGAAGTCGACGATTTCCGCGAGCTCTTCCTTTGCCTCTTCAACACCGGCCACGTCCGCGAAGGTGATCTTGTTGTTCTCCTCCGTGAGCATGCGCGCCCGGCTCCGGCCGAAGCTCATGGCTCCGCGCCCACCGGCACCGCCGCCTCCCATCTGGCGCATGAAGAAGATCCAGACGCCAATGAGCAGCAACATGGGGAACCAGGAGATGAGTATGGAAAGCAACAACGACTGGCCTTCCGGCGGCTTCACGTCGATCTTGACCCCAGCCGCCAGCAACTCTTTGACCAGGCTGCTGTCGTCCTTGGGCGCGTAGACACTGAATTTCTGCCCGGAGCTCAGCGAACCCGTGTAGTGGTTGCCGTCGATGGTGACATCCGCCACCTGCCCCTGCTTGATGCTGCTGACGAAGGTGGAGAAGTTCATGGCCTGGGCCGGCGCTTTCGTACTCGTGTTGAGGTTTTGAAAGACCAGCATCAAGATGACGCCTATGGCCACCCAAAGCAGTACATTCTTGAAAACGTTGTTCATCTATTCACCTCCCCCGAAGGGAGCTTAGACAGGGTAAAAAACCCAGAGCAATAAGGAGTGTATCCCGGTAACTCGATACTGACAACCGCAAATCCAGGATAGTCAAGACGCCGTTCATCCCTGCGTCCCGCCCACCGTAAGATCGCGAATTTTCAGGGTCGGCTGACCGACGCCCACGGGCACGCTCTGACCATCCTTGCCGCAGGTGCCTACCCCCGTATCCAGGGCCAGATCGTTGCCGACCATCTCGACCCGGGTGAGTACATCGGGGCCGTTGCCGATGAGGGTTGCCCCTTTCACGGGATGGGTGATGCGCCCATTCTCGATGAGATAGGCCTCCGACGCCGAGAAGACGAACTTACCGTTGGTGATGTCCACCTGGCCGCCGCCGAAGTTCACTGCATACAGGCCTTTCTTGACGCTGGCGATGATTTCACGGGGATCGCGGTCCCCGGCGCGCATGTAAGTATTGGTCATGCGCGGCATGGGCAGGTGGGCATAGGACTCCCGGCGTCCGTTGCCAGTGGAGTGCGTACCCATCAGCCGGGCATTGAGGGTATCTTGCAGGTAACCCTTGAGAAATCCGTCCTCGATGAGCACCGTGCATTGGGTCGGAGTGCCCTCGTCGTCGACATTGAGGCTGCCGCGGCGCCCGCTCAGGGTGCCGTCGTCCACCACGGTGACTCCGGGGGCGGCCACCCGCTCGCCCACGCGACCGCTGAAGGCACTGGTCCCCTTGCGATTGAAATCCCCTTCCAGACCGTGGCCGATGGCCTCGTGCAGGAGGATGCCCGGCCAGCCCGGCCCAAGCACCACGTCCATGGTACCGGCGGGAGCGTCGCGCGCTTCCAGATTCACCAGGGCCTGGCGCACGGCCTCGCGGGCGTAGTGCTCCGCGGCGCCGCCAGCGAGGAAGCTACGGTAGTCGCTGCGCCCACCGCCGCCTGCCGTGCCCTGTTCTCGCCGCCCTCCGGATTCGACGATGACCAACACATTGAGACGCACCAGAGGCCGGACGTCCGCCGCCATGCTGCCATCCAGGCGCGCCACCAGGATCGCCTCGAAGCGGGCACTGAGGCTTGCCATGACCTGAACCACGCGCGGATCCGCCGCCCGTGCCGCCGCCTCGACCCGCTCCAGCACTGCCACCTTTTCCTCGCTCGCCAGATCCGCAAGGGGGTCGACGGGCGGGTAGAGTTCCAGACCCTGGCGCCGCTGCCACACCAGGGAGCGCTGCTCACCGCTGTGGTGAACGATGGCGCGCGCGGCCTCGGCTGCGCCCAACAGGGCGTCCACAGCGATCTCATCGGAGTAGGCCAGGCCCTGGCGCTCCCCCTGAATGGCGCGTACGCCGACACCCTGCTCGATGTGGTGCGAGCCCGATTTGACCACTCCCTCTTCCAGGCTGAAACCCTCGCTGCGGCTGTACTGGAAATACAGATCGGCATCATCCAGCGCCCGTCGCGACAGCTGGGCAAAGACCCGCTCCAGTGCCGGCTCGCCGATGTTCCCGGGGGCGAGCAGGGTGGCCTTGGCGATTTCGAGGGCGGATTGCGACATGGGGATTCTCCTGAGCGGGCATCTACGACAGTATGCACCTCCGGATAATCTAGAACAAGTATAAAACTAAGCTAAGTCGCGAGACCACGGCGGAGGGTTCGTCCACAGCTTTTCCAGGGGTCGTCAACCGGCTTATCCACACAATATCTAGTTGACAGAAAAGATCAGAGGACTATATTTAGTTGAGAAACGCCAAGGTCCGGTCCAGAACCCAAGGAGAATCGCAGCATGTCCTCGCCTGCCCGCAGTGCCCAGTCCGAAGCCCTGGAAGTGCGCGCCGACCTCGGTCGGTATCGTGTGATCCGCCGTAACGGCAGTGTGGTACCCTTCGACGCCAGCAAGATTCAGGTGGCCATGACCAAGGCCTTCTTGGCCGTGGACGGTGGTACCGGCGCGGCCAGCGCCCGGGTACGCGATCTGGTCGGCCGCCTCACGGCACAGGTGGTGGAGACCCTCGAGCGACGCCAGCCAGGGGGCGGTACGCTGCACATAGAGGACATTCAGGATCAGGTGGAGCTGGCCCTGATGCGTGCTGGCGAACACGAGGTGGCGCGGGCCTACGTGCTCTACCGCGAGGAGCGCGCGCGCGAGCGGGCGCAGAAGCGCGAGGCCAGCCCAGCCAGTGCCCCGATCCTGCGGGTGCGCCACGCCGACGGCTCGGAACAGCCCCTGGATCTGGAGCGTCTGCGCCAGGTGATCGGTGAGGCCTGCAGCGGTCTGGGTGAGGCCGTGTCCGTGGACGCCATTCTCCAGGCCACGCAGCGCAACCTCTACGACGGAATCAGTGAGGAGGAGCTCTTCCAGGCGCCCATCCTCGCCTGTCGGGTATTGATCGAACAGGATCCCGCCTATGCCCATGCCACCGCCCGCCTGCTGCTGGACCGTGTGCGCCGCGAGGTGCTGGGCGAGCCAGCCACCCATGCCGAGATGGCGCAGCGCTATCCCGAATATTTCAAGGACTATCTGCGCACGGGTATCCAGCACGAGCTCCTCGATCCGCGTCTGGCGCAGTTCGACCTGGATCGGATCGCCGCCGCCTTGCGGCCGGAGCGGGATCTGGATTTTCAGTATCTCGGCCTGCAGATCCTCTACGACCGCTATTTCCTGCACGTGCGTGAGCGGCGCATCGAGCTGCCCCAGGCCTTCTGGATGCGGGTGGCCATGGGTCTGGCGCTGGAAGAAATCGATCGCGAAGAGCAGGCCATTGCCTTCTACGAGGTGCTGTCGCGCTTTGAGTTCGTCAGTTCCACCCCGACCCTGTTCAATGCCGGCACCCTGCGCCCGCAGCTGTCCAGCTGTTTCCTGACGACGGTGGCGGACGATCTGGACGGCATCTACGAGGCCATCAAGGACAACGCCCTGTTGTCCAAATATTCCGGTGGCCTCGGCAACGACTGGACGCCGGTGCGGGCGCTGGGCTCCTATATCAAGGGCACCAACGGCAAGTCGCAGGGGGTCGTGCCCTTTTTGAAGGTGGTCAACGACACCGCCGTGGCCGTCAACCAGGGTGGCAAGCGCAAGGGGGCGGTCTGCGCCTATCTCGAAACCTGGCATCTGGACATCGAGGAGTTTCTGGAGCTGCGCAAGAACACCGGCGATGACCGGCGCCGTACCCACGACATGAACACCGCCAACTGGATCCCCGATCTCTTCATGGAGCGGGTAGAGGCCAATGGCCAGTGGACCTTGTTCAGCCCCAATGAGGTGGCCGATCTGCACGATCTGACGGGGCAGGCCTTCAAGGAGCGTTACGAGCACTACGAGCGCCTCGCCGATGCCGGTGAGATTACCCTCTTCAAGCGCCTGCCGGCTCTGCAGCTCTGGCGCAAGATGCTGACCATGCTCTTCGAGACGGGCCACCCCTGGATCACCTTCAAGGATCCCTGCAACCTGCGCAGTCCACAACAACACGTGGGCGTGGTGCACAGCTCCAATCTCTGTACCGAGATCACCCTGAATACCAGCGACAAGGAAATTGCCGTCTGTAACCTCGGCTCCGTGAACCTCGTCGCCCATCTCCGTGCCGGCCTGCCAGGCCAGGGTCTGCGCACGGAGGCCAGCGCCGATGAACTCCTGGCCCTGGTGGATACGGACAAGCTGGCGCGGACGGTGCGGGTGGCCATGCGCATGCTGGACAACGTCATCGACATGAATTACTACGCCGTCGCCAAGGCGCGCAATTCCAACCTGCGTCATCGGCCCGTGGGCCTTGGCCTCATGGGTTTCTCCGATGCGCTCCTCGCCCTGCGCATTCCCTACGCTTCCCAGGCAGCGGTAGAGTTTGCCGACATCAGCCAGGAACTCATCAGTTACCATGCCATCGATGCCTCGGCGGATCTCGCCCGGGAGCGGGGGAGCTATCGCAGTTTTCCCGGATCCCTGTGGAGTCAGGGAATCCTGCCCCTGGACAGTATCGAGTTACTGGCCCGTAGTCGGGTGGCGGGTGTCGATGTGGACCGTAGCCAGCGTCTGGACTGGGAGAGCCTGCGCACCAAGGTGAAAGGTGGCATGCGCAACAGCAACTGTCTGGCCATCGCCCCCACCGCCACCATATCCAACATCGTCGGCGTCAGCCAGGGCATCGAGCCCATCTACCAGAACCTGTACGTGAAATCGAACCTGTCCGGTGAGTTCACCGTGGTCAACGCCTATCTGGTGCGCGATCTCAAGGCGGCCGATCTGTGGGACGAGGTCATGGTCAACGATCTCAAATATTTTGACGGCTCCGTCGTGCCCATCGACCGTATTCCGGAGGCCCTCAAGCCGCTGTACGCCAACGCCTTCGAGATCGATCCGCAGTGGTTGGTGGAAGCGGCGGCCCGGCGTCAGAAGTGGCTGGATCAGTCCCAGAGTCTCAACCTCTACTTCGGTCAGCCCTCGGGCAAAAAGATCGATGAGACCTATCGCCTGGCCTGGCGACGTGGTCTGAAGACCACCTACTACCTGCGCTCTCTGGGGGCGACCGCTGCGGAAAAGTCGACGGTGAGCAAGGGCGTGCTCAACGCCGTGCCCGGACAGGTGAAAGCCTGTGCCATCGAAGATCCCGGTTGCGAAGCCTGCCAGTGAACCCATCCGACGAGGAGCACGAACCATGTTGAATTTCGAAGAAACCAGCCGCCCCGATCCCGTGCGCGTCCTGCCTGCGTACAAGGAACACCCGGATCTTGGCCGGGACGGGAGCATCGAGGCGCAGAGCTTCGAGCGGGTACGGGCCGAGGACAAGCGCATCATCAACGGTAGCGCCGATGTCAACCAACTCGTGCCTTTCAAGTACCACTGGGCCTGGGACAAATACCTGGCCGCCTGTGCCAACCACTGGATGCCCCAGGAAGTGCAGATGGCCCGGGACATCGCCCTGTGGAAAGACCCCAAGGGCCTGACGGAGGACGAGCGGCGCATCGTCAAGCGCAACCTCGGTTTTTTCACCACGGCCGACAGCCTGGCCGCCAACAACATCGTCCTCGGCACCTATCGCCACATCACGGCGCCCGAGTGCCGCCAGTATCTCTTGCGGCAGGCCTTCGAAGAGGCCATCCACACCCACGCCTACCAGTACATCGTCGAGTCCATTGGCCTCGACGAGGGCGAGATCTTCAATATGTACCATGAGGTGCCCTCGATCCGGGCCAAGGATGAGTTTCTCCTGCCCTTCATCCGCACCCTGACCGATCCCTCCTTCCACACCGGTACGCCCGAGAACGATCAGAAACTGCTGCGTTCCCTCATCGTGTTCGCCGCCATCATGGAAGGGACCTTCTTTTATGTGGGATTCAGCCAAATCCTGGCCATGGGTCGGCAAAACAAGATGGTGGGTGCGGCGGAGCAGTATCAGTACATCCTGCGCGATGAGTCCATGCACTGCAATTTCGGCATCGACCTCATCAACCAGATCAAGGTGGAAAATCCGGACTTGTGGACGGAGCCCTTTCAGGAAGAGATCGTCTCCCTCATCCGCAAGGGTGTTGAACTGGAATGCGCCTACGCCGACGACACCATGCCCCGGGGAGTTCTCGGTCTGAACGCACCGATCTTCAAGGACTACGTCAAATATATCGGCAATCGTCGCCTCCAGCAGCTAGGGCTTCCGGTCCAGTGGGCCGGCATCCAGAACCCCTTCCCCTGGATGAGCGAGATGATGGACCTCAAAAAGGAAAAGAACTTTTTTGAGACCCGGGTAACGGAATATCAGACGGGCGGTGCCTTGAGCTGGGATTGAGGCGGGTACCCAGACCCGAGGAATCTTCACGGCGCAAGGGCTTCCATCCAAGGGATCTTGCTGCGGGCCTTCCTGCCGCGATGCGGCATGCCCGAAGCCTGGGCGTGCCGCGCTCTGCGTTTTGGCTGGCTCAGGTCTTTGCCGGTGCGTCGATGTCCAGCGCAAAGTGCCCCGAGAATTCCGCATGGTCGAGCACGTGGCTTAAGGGGTGCAACTCACGGGCGCGGACGTCGATGGCTGGCGGCGGTGCCAGATCCTCGGGTGCGTGATGACCCTTCAGGGCCTGCTTCACCGCCTCCCAATCGGCGCCTTCGGGCAAGCCGAGGCTGGCCAGATCCGTTGCCAGCAACAGGAAGTCGTAATGCTGCAGGGAGCGGTCGGCGCTGGCCTCGGGCGGCCGGTAGCCCACCTCGCCAAAACTGTTGCGACCGACTTTGGCTCCAGCGGGCAGAGGCCCGCCCTCGTGGATGCCCTCCGCTTTGGGCGGGATATCGTAGACGAGCCAAAAGACGCGTGCTTCGGGCTTGGCCTCACGGTGTTCCATGAGCAGGACGAGACTGCGCGTCTTCTCGGGCAGATGTTGCCAGAAGATGGGCGGGGTCACGCCGCCGCCAGGCTTGGTGAAGCGCTCGGGAATCCAGTCCTGGGGATCGATTCCGGTGCTGAATACTTTCATCTCTACGGCCATGGGCGGATCTCCTTTGCAACGAACACACCCCTACAGTCTAGACGAGTGCTGCGAGGTCTGCCGCCGCCGGGACGTCTAGAGACCGGTGGCGCGGCGAATGAGGGGGAAGTACCAGGAGTAGGGCAGGCAGCGCAGCCAGTGAAAGCGGCGCGTAAAGGCCTTCGGAAAATGGACCTCGAAGGCCTTGCGTTCCAGCCCGCGCAGCAGCAATTGCGCCGCCTCCTCCGGCTGGAGAAGGTGAGGCATGGCAAAGTCGTTCTGTGCCGTGAGGGGGGTGGCCACGAAACCGGGGTGAATGACCTGTATCCGCACGCCCCGCGATTCCAGATCCAGGCGCAGAATCTCGGCAAGGTGGGTGAGCGCCGCCTTGCTGGGGCCGTAGTAGAGGGATTTGGGCAGACCGCGCAGGCCGGCGACGCTGGAGGTCAGGGCGATGTGGCCAGCCCCTGCCGCAAGGAAACCGGGCAGCACACAAGACACCGCGCGCAGTGCCCCCAGATAATTGATATCGAGAATGTCCTGGGCGCGCCCGACGTCCAGGTCCCACGACCTGGCGGGCAGGTAGTTACCCGCCAGGTACAGGAGCAGATCGACGCCGCCCCAGACCCCGTGGACGCGCTCCCAGGCACTGGCCACAGCCGTGTCGGAGCGGACATCCACGGCCACGGCGAGATGCGCGCTGGACGCCTCTGCCGTGCCCTGTGGGAGTTCTGCCAACAGGGCATCCAGGGCGGCCTGATCGCGCGCACTGATGGCAACGCGAGCCCCCGCATCGGCCAGCGCCCGGGCACAGGCGGCGCCGATGCCGGAGCTCGCGCCCACCAGCCAGCAGCGCTTGCCACGCCAGAAGTCGGTGTTCATCGGATGGGCTCGCCAGGGGCTGGGCAGCGCTCCATGGCGGCACGGTTGTCCGGTGTATCGGCCAGACGATGGATCTCGATACTCACCTCGCCAATGAAAAAGCCCAGAAAGAACATCCGGGTGCGGTTGATGACGTGATCGGTGTCGATGAGATACATCCAGTCGTCGGCGCTCAGGGTATAGAACTTGTCACCCACGGGCTGACGCACCCGATAACGCCAGTGCATGGCATAACCGAGACGTTCGCCCGTGGCCTCACCGACGATATCACCGGCACTGCCCCTGGCGGTGCCAATGAAGTGATCGTCATCCTCGAGCCTCAGCTGCCAGAGGCGCTCCGCTGTCGTGGCCTGGCCGCGATCGTCCAGGAAAAGGAAGCGCTCGCTCAAGCTACCCCGCTCGCCCTCCCAATCGCCCAGCAGATGCATGACGAAGCGATTGCGGACCCGCCCGCGGCGATCCTGAAAGATCCCGGTGGCGACACTTGGTCCGCGGAAGAACCCATCGAGGCGGAACTCCGGTACGGATTGGCCATAGGAACGAATTTTACTCGAGTAGTTCTGGGGTCCGGTCAAGTCGCGCGCTCCTCAGGCTTGCGTTACCAGACTATATCGCACAGTGGGACGCCGATGTCGACGAGCCGGGAGATTGGTCGCGGCGAGGGCAGCAAGGGCAGCCGCCGCCAGGGCGATGGCCATGGCATTCACGCTGAAGAGATCGACGCTGCTCGATCCCCGGCCCAGTACAAAAAGTATCTGGAGCAGATAGGCAAAGGGCAAATACAGCGCGAGGGCGCTCACAAAAAAGTGTTCCCAATTTCGGTGGTTGTGCATGAGCCAGCGGAATTCGAGGATGGCCGCGCCCAAGAACCAAATACCGGCGACGAGCATCAGCGCGGACATGGCCGCTCCGGAGAACAATCCGACCAAGACGCTGGTACCCACGGCGACATCCGCGCAGGAGCGCCAGATGAGGCCGCGTAGGACGGAAATCGAAGCCCCACTGCGCAAATTGTGCCACAGACAGAAAATGCCGTGGCCAAGATTGTATGCAGCAAAAAAGCCCAGGGTCAGCACCAGCCACTGATGGGCGAACAAGACAACCGCCAGGGCATAGGCCAGAAAAATCGCTGCCCGAATCCCCAGGAAGCGGGGATGACACAATAACCAAGTCGTTGCCTGATCAAACCATTTTTCGTTGGATCGCATAGAGTCCTCCTGAAAAAAAGGGGAGCAAGCGCTCCCCAAAGGCCACCAGAATCAACGTTTGAAAACTTTTCCAACCGGCACCGGCTCGAGACGCTCGGCAAGCGTCCATTGCGCGGCGCGGGATAGGGAGAGAATGAACAGAATCAGACCGTTCACCAGCCATAGGGGCTCGGCGGAGCTGCCGATGGCCAGAAACACCACGGCCGCCACGAACCAAACCAACGCTTGAGTGAGATAGCTTCTGCGCATATCCACGGCGGTTTCCTCCTCAGGCGTTGACGGCGAGGGCAGCCGCCTGATAGAGATCCGCCACCGCGCGGGAGCCCGCCGATTGACCCTGGGCGATGGAGTCGTCGATGGTCTCGGGACCCGTGGCGGCGCCACAAACGTAGATGCCCTTGCGCGTCGTGCCCTGGCTGTTGGTGTACTGCTCGGCGCGGTCGATGAAGCCGTGCTTCTCAAGACCAACGCCAAAGACCTTGGCAATCTCGGGATTCAGCGCGTTGGGATCCATGCCGATGGCGTGCACCACGATGTCCATGGGGATCACGATGGGGCGCTTGACCAAGGTGTCCTCACCCTTGACCAGGAGCCGACCGTCCGGGGACTTGGTCACCTCGGCGATATGCGCCTTGACGAACTTGGTCTTGTACTCTTCCTGGCTCTTCCAGTAGAACTTGTCCTCGTAGAGCCCGAAGGTGCGGATGTCCATGTAGTAGATGAACACGTCCGTGGAAGGCGACAGCTCCTTGATCTCCATGGCGAGGTTGGTGGAGACGGTGCAGCAGATCTTGGAGCACCACTCGCGGCCGATCTGCCGGTCGCGGGAGCCGACGCACAGCAGAATGGCCACCCGCTCGGGCACGCGCCCGTCGGACGGACAGCGAATCTGGCCGGTACCCACCATCTGCTCCATCTGGGTGGTGGTGAGGACGTCTTCGTAGGTACCGAAGCCCCACTCGGGCTTGTTGATGGAATCGAAATGGGTAAAGCCCGTGGCCAGGACGATGCTGCCCGCTTCCACCTGCTGGCCATTGCTCAGGTGCGCCGTGAAATTACCGGCCTCGCCATCCAGCTGAGTCACCTTGGTGGACTTGTGGATGCTGACGTTGCCATTGCCGTCCACACGGCTGACCATGCGGCCGATGGCGTCCTTGGCCCACTCGCCCGAGGGCACCAGCTTGGAATAGCCGGAGATGATGGGGGCGCCGCCAAGCACGTCTTCCTTCTCGACGATGACCGCCTTCTTGCCCATGGCCGCCACCGTGGCCGCCGCCGACAGACCCGCCGGGCCCGCCCCTACTACCAAAACCGTGTCGTGACGTGCCATGAAGAGATCCTCCGCTGTCGTCACGATGAAAGTGTAGGAGCCCCACGCTGCCGTGTCAACTGTCTGTACTATACAAAATGTGGTCAGCCGAGATTGCCCGGATTCCAGTGCTCGACGGCGCTCAACAGCTCTTGGAGTCGGGCAAAACAGGGACCGTTGTGGGTCTCCTTCAATTCGGCGGCACCGCTGCCGCTCAGCCAGAGGCTGATGCTGGGCGGGATACTGTCCTGGATCTGTCTAATCCACTGACGACTGTCACCGTTTACGGAGGCAGCGGAAATGGCGAGCTGCACGACGTGGACCGGGCAGTGCTGCAGGCAGGGGAGCACGTCTTCCAGGGGCGGTTCCGGGCCCAGAAAAAGCACGTCCACACCCTTGCCCAGGAGCAGGATGCGCGTCATCTGCAGTTCCAGGGGACGCCCCTCGCCGGGAAGACTCATGAGCAGAATCCGCAGGCTGTCCTCGGGTGCGGGTGGAATTTGGGCGGCGGCCAATTCCAGGGTTTCCAGCAACAGTTCCTGGGCCGCCCGCTCGACAAAAGTGGGCAGGCTCTCATCCAAGCGGCTGCGCGCCATGCGGTGGAGGAGGGGGGCAGCCAGTTCCATGACCCAGTCCTGTGCACCCTCTCGGGCCAGCTCCTGCCGCAGCAGGTGGCGCAGTCCGCGCAGATCGATCTCCGCAAGGGCTCTCCAGGCCTTGTCCAGGGCCGGATGGGCGCGCGGGTTGGCGGTGGCCGGGCTGGGGATCTCGCGCAGGAGGCGCTCCAGACGCTGCGGATCGGCGCCAACGACGAAGCCGGGCCGGTAGCCGGCTCCCAGAAGCCGGTTGATGTCGTGCAGGCGCAGGATCTGACGGCGGCTGTACAGCCGGTTACCGGCGGCATCCCGGGTCGGCACCGGAAATCCATAGCGCCGTTCCCACATGCGCAGCAGCTCCTTGGATATGCCGGTTTCCTGTTCCACCACACTGATGGGGAACTGGGGCGTGTCGTCGGGGTGTTCGGGTTGCTGTGTATTTGTTTTGTCCAAGACGGTACCTTGACATTGCGGACGGGCGGGTTACCCTTCGCTCAGGCTTTTCATTTTACCCAAGCTTGGACAAAAATGGCACAAGGCAGCTTGACCGTTACCGATCGACGCCGTGGGTGACTCGCAGATGCCCAGGAAAGGTTTTGTCCCACAGGCTATTAGCGAGCATCTGGACAGCCTGAATCAGGCCCTCGCGGATCAGCAGAGCTTTGGCATCATCGGCCTCGATGTCCAGGCGATCGTACGAATCTTCAACAAGGCGGAGGAGCGACTCAGTGGCTTGCCGGCCAGTGAGGTGCTCAACCATTCCTTTTTTGACGACGTCGCGCCCTGTACCGCAAGCCGATTGTTCCGCGGCCGTTTTCGGGCAGGTCTGGAGCGGGGCAGCCTCGACGAGCATTTCTTCTATACCTTTACCTACCGAATCCGGCCCGTCTCCGCCCACATCCACATGCTGTACCGACCGGCACAGAGTCCCCTGGTTTTCCTCTTCGTCGACCGCGTCATACCCTTGTTCGAGGATCTCGGATGAACGCAGCCCTGGAAGTATCCAGCTATACCCTCACCGACTTTCTGGAGTGGATGGAGATCCTGCGCGCCCAGAATTTCCACACCCAAGGGCTGGAAGGGGAGCAGCAATTCCTGTCCTACCTGATCCTGCGTGGTGTCTGGCATCTGCTGAACAACGCCTACCAAGGCGACGGTCGGGGCTTCCTGACGGCGGAGCAGAGCGCGACGCTGCAGGAAATCGACGCCCATGTTGCCGCCCTGGAGGCGCAGCTGCCCGAGGGCGTCCGTGTCGAGGTACGGGCATGTATCGGACGCCTGCTGCGTTTCGTGGACGAGCATGAGCACGTCGACTAGGGAGGCGCTGCTGCAGATCCTCGAGGCGGGTCTGCACAGCGGCTTCGCCCTGGAGTGGCAGACGCCGGACCCCGCTGGGGGAGCCCGGATCTGGCCAGGGCCGGCGCTCTGGGCCTGGGCGCGGCGTCTGGCCAGTCACTGGCGCCGCCTGTCTCTGCCCCAGCGCCCGCGGGTGGCCGTCCAGCTACCCAATAGCCCCATCTATATCGCCACCCTGCTCGCGACCTGGATGCTGGACGGCATTTTTTGTCCTCTGCCGGCGTGGCGCGGCGCGCAGACGGTCAGTGCCGTGGATTCCCTGAGGCCGGACCTTTTGATCTGGCACGGCCTTGGACGCGTACATACGCGACGGCAAGAACGGCGAGGTGAGGCGCCGCTGGATCCCGAGGACCTGGCGCTGATGTTGTGGACTTCCGCCAGCATGCACGCGCCGCGCGTCTTCGGGCTCACCCACGCGGCCCTGCTCTGGCAGGTACAGAGCCATCTGCCCCGGCTTGCCCTGGAGCGCGACAGTCTTGTCCGTAATTGTCTGCCCTGGACCCACGTCTTTGCCGGAGTGCTGGAGCTTTTACCCACCCTTGCCCGTGGCTCGAGCCTACGGGTCGCTGCGCTCGGCACTTTCCGCCAGGAGTCCTTTACCCACGTCTTTGTCGTACCGCGGGTGGCGGCGCTGTTGCAGGACACCCAGATCGGCGCATTGGCTGGCGGCATCGTTGGTGGTGCGCCCATCTCGGCTGAGCTCGCCCGGCGCCTGCGCGGCAGTGCGTTGCGGGTGGGTTATGGGCAGACCGAGGCGGGGCCGGGCGTCTGTTTGGGAGATCCCGGCGATTTTCGTCCGGCCTTTCTCGGACGCGCCCTGGTGGAGGTGGAGCAGCGTGCCGGTACCCTGCACTACCGCTCACCCGGCCAGGCGCTGGGGGAGTGGCGGGCGGGCCACTGGCATCCCATCCGGCGCGATGCCTGGGTGGATAGCGGCGATGTCGTGCGCTGTGGCGATGACGGCTGCTGGTACTGGCTGGGACGCCGCGATGCACGCTTCGTTCTGGCCGATGGCCGCAACGTCGAGCCAGAGCTGGAGGAGTTGCGTCTGCTGACGAGTTACCCGGAGATTGCGACGCTCGTGCTCGGTGGTCCCGGTGCCCGCCATCCCCTCGCCCTGGCGCGACTGCACGGCGATCCTGGCCCGCAGCAGGAGGCATCGCTGCGGCGGCGCTGGCACGAACCCTACCCCCTGCGCATCGCGGGCGAGGCTTTCTGGGATCCCTACCTTGGCCCCAGTGGCAAGGTACAGCGCGGTGAACTCTACGCGCACTGGAGCGGCATCGTCCGCGGTGCTGCCGGTGCGGGTCGGACGGTTTGAGCAAGGCCAGATCCCGCAGCCCCGCTGTGGGAATGGCACCCATGGACGCAGCACACCGGGAGAGAGACGAGCATGAGTAAAGGCAAACTGTTGATCACCGGCGCAAGTGGCGCACTGGCGGAAGTCTGTATACCCATGGCCATCGCTCAGGGCTGGGAAGTCCTGGCCGTGAGTCGAGGAGCCCCGCCGACCGCGGCGCCCGATGGAGTCCGCTGGTTGCGTGCCGACGTCGCGCGGATGGAAGAGGCGGACACGCTCTTTCGGACCCTGCAAGAAGCGCAGGCAGTGCCGGATGCCCTGGTACATCTGGCGGGTTCCTTCCTGCTGGCGGGTCTTGGCCAGACCTCGGAGCAGCAGTACCGCCAATGTCTGTCCGCCAACCTGGACTCCGCTTTTTTTACTCTGCGCGCCTTCGTTGCGGCACGGCGGCGCGTCGGTGGCGGCGGCGCCGCTGTCTTCGTGTCGTCGGTGGTCGCCGCGATCGGGGTGGCCTTCCATGAGGCCGTAGCGGCGGCCAAAGGGGGCCTCGAGGCCATGGTTCGGGCGGCGGCTGCCACCCACGCCCGCGACGGCATTCGCGTCAATGCCGTGGCCTCGGGTCTCATGGACAGTCGGGCGGCGGCACATCTGCTGCGGAACCCGCAGTCGCGGGAACTGGCCGCCCGGCAATATCCCTTGGGTGGCCTGATTCCAGCGGAGCAGGTGGCGCGTATGCTCTTGACCCTGGTCGACCCGGAAAACGGCAACATCACCGGACAGATCCTCCCGGTGGATGGTGGGTTCACGGCCATCCGTCCCTTGGTGACGGCGAACTGAAGGCACCCGCAACCCCGCCCGCCAAGGCGGGCCGGAGTCGTGCTTCGGGAAGTCTCCCCTCAGTGCGCCGCCATCACCATGGCCCGATTGGCGGCGGTGTCCGGGAGCTTGTGCATCTCCAGGGTGATTTCCCCTGCGTGTATGCCATACCAGGTGACATCGGTGCGATCGATGACGACGTCCGGCTCGATCATGTACATCCAGTCGTCGGCGTGGAGATTGTAGAAGCTCTTGCCAACGGGTTGTTTGACGTCGTAACTCCAGTGCAGGGCAAAGCCATAGGCCTTGCCCGCGGCGCTTTTCACGTCTCCCGCCGAGCCCTCGGCCGTGCCCGTGAACTCATGGTCATTGACCTGGGTGAGGTGCCAGGTGCGGTCGGCGTAGGTCTTCTTGCCATCGGGATCGATGTAGGTGAAATGCTCCACCAGGGTTCCCTGATTGCCCTCCCAGGTACCCATCATGCGCACCACGAAACGGTTGACGGCTTTGCCCGACCGGTTCTGGAACATGCCTGTGGCAACGATGGGGCCGTTGAAGAATTCCTTGAGGCTGAATTTGGGTGTCGTATGGGCATAGTCCTTGGGCACGGTGGCGCAGCCCGACAGGGCGGCCAGAACCGCAACACCGAGGACGACTTTGCTTGTGGTCTTCATGAGGCAACTCCCTTCTTGAGTACTACGGTGCTTTGCGCTTCGACGGCCCGAAGCTCCATGAGCAGTATGGCCGCCACCTTGATGAGGGCAGGGACGATGGCGTAGGCGATGCTGAGTAACCACAGGTGCTCGCCCGGGCGAAAACCCGACCACTGCAACAGGGGTAGAATGATGCCGGCGCCCAGGGCCGTGGCGGCCTTGGCAACCCAATTGAACAGGCCAAAATAATTACCGGCACGTGCATCGCTGTCGTAATCGGTGTGGTCGGCAAGAATGCTCGGCGGTAGGGCCTGATCGGCACCTAGCGTCAGCCCCGTGAGGACACAGATGGCCCCGTAGGCCCAGGCATCGCCAGGTCCCAGGAACACGGCGCTGGTAAAGGCCAGGATGCTGAGCAGCATGGCCGAGGACCAAGTGCGGGCCTTGCCGAGGCGCGTCGACAGGGCAAGCCAGACGGGCATGCCCAAGGCCCCGGACAGGAAGTACACCAAAAGAAAGAGTGGCGCCAGGACCTTGGAGTGGAGGATCTCGTCGACGAAGAAAAAGAACAGGGTCGCGGCAATGGCATTACCCATCTGCGACAGGGTGTACACCTCCAGCAGTCGGCGCAACGGCGGTCGGCGCAAGGGCTCGTAGAAGGTCCACCAGGGTTTGCGGTTGCCGGTCACCGGCCGCCGCATCGCTGGTCGCCACAGCGGCGCGAAGGCCGTGACCAAGGTCAGCGCGAAGACCAGCACGAAAATGTCGAGACCGGGGCCAGCGCCAAAGCGCCTTTCCAGAAACTGGGGCAAGGCCGCGGCGAGAAGCACACCCACCAGCGCCCCTGCCTCGCGAGCGGTGGTGAACCAGGTGCGACCGTTGTAATCCTGGGTCAATTCTGCGCCCAGCGCCTGATAATTGAGGCTGGTGAGGCTGTACGACACATAGAAGATGGCCAAGGCCAGGGCCAGACTGGGCACCAGACCCACCTGCTGCCAAGGCTGAAAGAGCAGAAAAAATCCCAGGATCATCCCGGGTATCCCGGCCAGGATCAGGCGCAGCCGGCTCCCGGCGACCTCGGCCCACAGGTCGCTCCAGTGGCCGATGAGGGGATCCAGCACGGCATCGGCAAGACGCAGCACTAGCAAGAGCCCGCCGAGGAGCGCCAAAGACATGCCGTAACGGGTAGCGTAGAGGTGCGGAATGAGGAGGTAGACGGGCAGGGCTCCAAAGGCCAGAGGCAGACCCAGGGGCGCGTAGGCCGCGAGCAGACGTGCTGCCGGACGGCCGGCGAGCCAGCCCAGAGTGTGCCTTGGGCGCGCCGTCACGAGTCCCCCAACAGGGCCTTGCGCAACTCGGGGACGGGGGTTTTCGGGCTCAGCCAGATGCTGAAGAAGGCAGGACCGAAGCTCGGATCGTCGACGCGGCTGAAGGGCTTGCCGTTGAAAAAGAACTCGGTGTATTGGCCGGGAACGCAGAGGCCCACCAGCACATCGCCGCTCTTGACGCTGGGAAAGGCCCGTTCCAGATCCTGCGCCCAGCGTGCCTTGTGCGCATGGCCATCGGGGTTGAGCTTGAGCATTTCCTTGAGGGAGGTACGGGCAAGTTCGGCGGCGCTGAAATTGCGCTCGTAGCGGATGGCCAGGGCAAAGGGGCGCTCGGGCGAGTAGCTGGTGCCGGTGACGTACAGCGCGGCATCGTAGACGCTAAAGACGAACCAGTTCAGATGTCCGGCGCCGAGGAGATGCAAACCTTCCACCTGTGCCGCCGCGCGTTCGGGCAGGGGGACGTCGACGCCCGCTGCGGCATACGCGGGCGCGCCGAGGGCCGCGACCAGCAGCAGCACCGCCACGAGACCTTGTGGGCGCCGATCACGCATGGCAGAGCGTCCATTGGCCAACGTCCAGCTCTCTCTCGGCGAAGCCCGCCTCACAGTAGCTGAGGTAAAACCGCCACAGCCTGCGGAAGGCGGCGTCGAAGCCAAGCTCGCCCAGGGCCTTGGTCTCACGATCGAAGGATTCGCGCCAATGCTGCAGGGTGGTGGCATAGTCCAGACCAAAATCGAGACGGCCCAGCACCTGCAGCCCCGCCGCCACCAGGCTCTGGGAGAAGCGCGCCGGTGAAGGCAAGAAGCCGCCGGGAAAGACGTAGCGGCGAATGAAGTCCGAACCACCGGCGTAACGCTCGAAGCGGTCATCGCGAATGCTGATGGTCTGGATCAGCGCCCGGCCACCGGGCCGCAGCAGTTGGCGGATCTGGCCGAAATAGGTGGACCACCACTTTTGGCCCACGGCCTCGAACATCTCGATGGAGACGATACCATCGTAGTGGCCCACCTCGTCGCGGTAATCCTGGTAGTGAAAACTGGCGAGCTCGGCGAGTCCGCGCTGGGCAATGCGCTCTTCGGCGTATTGGCGCTGTTCCCGGGACAGGGTCAGGCCGCGCACGCGATAACCGCGACGGGCTGCATGCTCGGCAAAGCCTCCCCAGCCACAGCCAATCTCCAGGATCGTCGCGCCGGGTTGCAGCTGCAGAGCCTCCAGGGCGGCCTGATACTTGGCCTGCTGGGCCGACTCCAGGCTCTGCTCGCGCTGGTTGCCATAGTAGGCGCTGGAGTAGGTCATGCTGGGATCGAGCCAAAGGCGATAAAAGTCGTTGCCCAGGTCGTAGTGCTGGGCGATGTTGCGGCGACTGCCCGTGCGGCTATTGCGCCGCAACAGCCGATCGGCAAGCCAGTACAGCCCGCGCCGCGCCCAGTGTCCCTGGATGTACTGCTCCAATAGGTGGCGATTGCGCAGGGCCAGGCGGATCAGGCTCGTGACATCGGGACTGTCCCAGCTCCCTTCACGGTAGCTGCGACCGAAACCAATGTCGCCATCGCGCAGGGTGGCGTTGACCGCCGCCCAGTCGTGGATGAGCCATTCGGCCTCGATCCCATCGACCTCGCCGACGAAGGTCCAGATCTCGCCACTGGGGCCGCGCACCGTCAGACGTCCCTCCGGCAGCCTTTCCAACAGATTGAAGAGCAAGCGCGCCGAGGTGGGCAGACGGGTATTGCGCCGCGCCGGGGTCGCGGTAACGGTATTCATGAGCTGATCTCCTCGGAAGGGGGATGGGGTTTGGGATGGAAGGGAATGTGGGTACGCCAGAGCTTCAGCGCCTGCCAGTGGATGCGTCCGGTGACGGCCAGGGTCATCAGGGGATAGCGCGCCACACTGCGCCAGATGGCGGCGCGACTGAGACCCCGACGCTCACCCGCCAGCTGGGTGACGAGCAGCACCTGGCCGGAGTCGTCCAGGTAGTGGATGTCGGCCCGAAAGTGTCGCGCATCGAGACCAAAGCGAAAGCGATAGTGGCCCGCAACGCTGAAGAAGGGTGAGACGTGGAAGACCTTGTGGGCCTCGAGCCAGTCTTGGGCGGCGATGGGGCGACGATCGTCGTGGGCAAGGACGTAGCTGTGGTGCTCGCCAAAGGTATTGTTGACCTCCGCCAGCACCCCGCGCAGGTGGCCCGCCGCATCCAAACCCAGCCAGAAACTCACGGGTTTGAAGGTGTATCCCCACAGGCGCGGATAACAGACCAACACGATGCGCTCGGCGACGATGCCATGTCGGGAAAAAATATCCTGGATCCAGGGCAAGAGCGGACTGCCGTCGCGGGCGCCGTGGTCCGCCACACGAAAACGTACTGGACAGAAGCCGGACAAGACCCGCTGCACCGCTGACTCGTCACCCAGGTCGAAGCACAGGTGGAAGCCCCCGTAGCGAAAGCCCGGCCGACGCGGCTGCAGGCGCCGGTGTACCACCTCGCTCGACAGTAGCGCGCCTTTTACAGGGCTGGCTGGGGACACAAGACCTCCTCCGGGGCTGCGCAGGTTTCAGCGGCGTCCTGCCATGGCGCGAGGATACCCAGGGCGTTGGCGACGGCGACGGCGCTGCGCAGGCCGTCCTCGTGAAAACCGTGACCCAGCCAGGCACCGGCAAAATACAGTCCATCCATCCCCTGGCGTGCACGCAGGGCTTCCTGCGCCGACAACGCGGCGTGGTCGAAAACGGGGTGGGCATACTGGATCCGGCGCCACACCAAAGTGGGATCGGGTTCACGCTCGGGATTCAGGGTGACGATGATGGGCTCGTCCACATCCAGGGGCTGCAGGCGATTGATGAGGTAGCTCACGGCGACGACGCGCTGCCCGTCCCGCTGCTGTTCCTGATGGAAATTCCAGGCCGACCAGGCGGCTTCGCGCTTCGGCAGGAAACTGCGGTCGTGGTGCAGCCAGGCTTGGTTTTCTTGGTAGGGAATGGCACTCAGGGCGTCTGCCGTAGCAGGCCACGAATCCCGCACCAGCGTCTCGGCCTGATCGCTGTGTACGGCCGAGACCACGAGGTCGAAGTGTTCAGCGCCTGCCGCCGTGTGGACGAGGATGCCGCCGCCGTGGGCGGGGCGCAGGGCGGATACCGCCTGGCCAAGGCGGACATCAGGCAGTTGCGCGAGGATGCGCTGTACGTATTCGCGGCCGCCGCCCTGCACGGTGCGCCACTGGGGTCGTCGAAATACGTTGAGCAGCCCGTGGTTCTCGTAAAAATGCAGGAGCGAGCGGGCGGGATAGTCCGCCATCCGGGCCACGGGGCAGCTCCAGATGGCCGCCGCCATGGGTAGCAGGTAGCCCTCTCGAAACCACAGCCCGTAGCCGCCGCGCTGGAGGAATTCGCCGAGCGTGCAATCGTCCGCCGCGGAGCGTAGCCAGGCCTTGGCATCGCGATTGAAACGCAGGATATCGCGCAGCAGGTTCCAGAACTTCGGCCGTGCGAGATTACGCCGTTGCGCGAAGAGCGCGGCGAGGTCGGTTCCGCTCCACTCCAAGTCCCACTCGCGGATGCGGACGCTGAACGACATGTTGCTGGGAGCCGTCTCGATACCGATTTCGGCAAAGAGGCCGAGCAGATGCGGGTAGGTCCAGTCGTTGCATACGAGAAACCCCGTGTCCACGGCGATATTGCGCCCATTCCAGGGAATGTCGACGGTGTGGGTGTGGCCACCTGGACGGGAGTCTGCCTCGAAGAGGGTGACGTGATGCTGTTGACGCAAAAGCCAGGCGCTCCCGAGACCCGCTATGCCGCTTCCAATGACTGCTACACGCATCCTTCACTTTCCTTTAGCTGCGAGAGCTCGTGTGCCGCTCCACTCCTTGCCATTACGCAAGCGTTGCCGACGCGGATGCCACAGCTCCCCCTGGTGAACCTGTTCTGTGTCTGTTGAATTTATGTATAGTACAAATCGATGGCGTCGTGCAAGGGCGATCTGCGCCTTGCCCGCTGTCCTCTCCATCGTGGCGGCAGCCGCGGTGCCGACCAAAACGATGGGTGGGCTGTCCTGTTCGGGAGGTAGAACTATGTCGAAGCCGGTGCGCCGTCTGGTGCTGCTCTTGGGGGATCATCTGGACCTGCACAGCCCGCATCTCGCCACGGTAGATCCCGAGCGAGATCTGTGCCTGCTGGTGGAAGCGCGCGCCGAAGCGCAGCGCGTGTGGTCGCACAAGGCGCGAATTGCCCTCTTTCTCAGCGCCATGCGCCATGGTGCCGAGGCCCTGCGCCAGCGCGGTCTGCGGGTGGAATACTGGGCGCTGGCGGAACATCCTTACGACGACCTGGTGACGGCGGTAGCGGCTGCCCTACGACGGTTTGCCCCACAGCGATTGGCCCTGCACGAGCCGGGGACCTGGGCATTGGCCGAGGGGCTGCGGGACCTGGCCAACGCCGCTGGAACGGAGTTCGAGCTCTGGCCGGCAAGCCAGTTTCTCTTTACCCGGGAGGAGTTCCAGAGCTGGGCCGGAGCGCAGCGTCAGCATCGCATGGAATTCTGGTACCGCCACGCGCGTCGACGCACCGGGATACTCATGGAGGGCGATCAGCCCCTCGGCGGCCGTTGGAATTACGACAGCGAGAACCGCCACAGTTTTGGCAAGGCTGGACCGGGCTGGTTACCGGAACCACTGGCCTTTGCCCCAGACGCCATTACCCGGGAGGTATTGACCGTGGTGGAGCGAGAGTTCCCGGATCATCCCGGCAGCCTCGCGCACTTCGACTGGCCAGTGACCATGATCGAGGCCGAGGCCGCACTGGAGGATTTCATCGCCCAGCGGCTGCCGAGCTTCGGCAGTTTTCAGGATGCATCCTGGCCCGGCGCAGTGTGGCTCTATCACTCGCGCCTGTCCGCCGCCATGAATCTTGGGCTGCTGCATCCGCAACGGGTCATCGAGGCGGCCTTGGGTGCCCACGCCAGGGCCGAGGCAAGCCTTGCGGCCACCGAGGGTTTCGTGCGCCAGATCCTCGGCTGGCGGGAATTCGTGCGTGGTATCTACTGGCGCTACATGCCCGACTATCTAGAGGAGAATGCCCTGGGCGCGGAGCAGCCCCTGCCGCAGTTCTATTGGTCGGCGCAGACAGACATGGCCTGTCTGCGGGATGTGCTGCAACGGACCCTGGATTACGGCTATGCCCACCACATCGAGCGCCTCATGATCACGGGCCTCTTTGCCTTGCTCCTGGGGGTAGCACCCAAGGCGATTCACGCCTGGTACCTGGCCATCTATGTAGACGCCGTGGAGTGGGTGGAATTGCCCAATGTTCTGGGTATGTCGCAATACGCCGATGGCGGGCGGGTCGCCTCCAAACCCTATGTGGCCAGTGGCCATTATATCGCGCGCATGACCGGCCATTGTGCCCGCTGTCCCTATCGACCGCAGGAGCGTGTCGGCGCCAAGGCCTGTCCTTTCACCACCTTGTACTGGGATTTCCTGATACGCCATGCCGACCCCTTTGCCCGCCACCCGCGCACGGCCCTGCAGTGGAAGCACCTGGAATCTCTGGATGCGGCAACGCGCGCCGAGATCCAGCAAGCGGCCAATAAGCTGAGGGAAACCTGGGCGAAGGGCGTCTGAGCGCTGTGGGCGGGGCCAAGGATGTAGCCCGGTGAAGGGCGCTATCCCGGGCCGAACACTGGCCGAGCGTCGCGGGCTCGCGGCGGCTGGGCGATGCCGCCCCGGGGCTGGCAAGTGCCCGATTGCTGTGATATAAAGTGCCCCTTTTTCAGAGGGATGTTGCCATGTCCAGAGTATGCAAGATCACGGGCAAGAAGCCCATGGCCGGAAACAACGTTTCCCACGCCAACAACAAGACGCGTCGACGTTTCCTGCCTAACCTCCAGTACCATCGCTTCTGGGTAGAGAGCGAGCAGCGCTGGGTGCGGATGCGGGTGAGCACCAAAGGCATGCGCACCATCGACAAGAAGGGTATCGACGTGGTGTTGGCGGAGCTGCGTGCCGCGGGCGAAAAGATTTAAGACAACCGGACTCGGGAGCTTATCATGCGTGACAAGATCAAACTGGTGTCCACCGCGGGAACGGGACATTTCTACACCACCAACAAGAACAAGAAGACCACTCCGGACAAGCTGGAGTTCATGAAGTACGATCCCAAGGCGCGCAAGCACGTCGCCTATCGGGAAGACAAGATCAAGTAATCGGCGCCGCCGGGCCTTGGGGCCCTGCCGCCATCGCTTTGCGTGATCTGCGCGGCTCTGATACAGTGTTAGCACTCGCGAGGGTTGAGTGCTAAGGGCTGTGCACGGGGTGTAGCCCGCACCAGGCGTTGACTCGGCGGGGAGGTTTCTATGGCTTTGGATGCTCGCGCCCAGCATCTCCTCAAACAGCTCATCGAACAACACATCGCCAGCGGCGTGCCCGTGGGCAGCCGTCAGCTTGCCCGGGATTCCGGTTTGCAGATCAGTGCCGCGACGGTGCGCAACGTACTGGCGGACCTGGAGGACGAAGGTCTGCTCATGGCCCCCCACACCTCCGCCGGGCGCGTGCCTACCCGGGCCGGTTATCGTTTTTTCGTGGATTCGCTCCTGCAGACCCTGCCGGTTGCCCCGGAGGCGCGGCGTCTCGTGTTGCGGCACATCGGCGAGCACATACCCGATACCGACGAGGTCCTGCACGCGGCCACCGAGGTGCTGTCGCAGCTTACCCGCATGGCCGGCTTCGTCCGTGTGCCGCGGCGTGCGACGCGGATTCTTCGACACGTGGATTTCCTCGCGCTGCGGGAGCGCGAGGTGCTCGCCATCTTCGTCACCGACCGGGGCGATGTGGAGAACCGGCTCATCCGCGTCGAGCAAGCCCTGGATCAGGGTCAGCTGGCCCAGGCTGCCAACTATTTCAATGCCACGTACGGCGGTAGACCCCTCCAGGACATTCTGTGGCAGTTGCAGCGTGACCTGCAGGACAATCGCGACGAACTGGACCGCATCCTGCGCAACGCCATGGAGCTGGGTGAGGAGATGCTCGATGCCGACGCCGAGCGCATCCTCATCGAAGGGGAGCTGCAACTGCTGGATCTGCCGGACTTTGCCGATAACGAGCGCCTGCGCGAACTCCTGCAGGCGGTGCGGCGTAAACGCGATTTGGTACACCTCCTGGACCAGAGTGTGCGCGGGAGCGATGTCCGTCTGTTCATCGGCGAGGAGTCGGGTTATGCCCCTCTGGCCGACTGCAGCGTGGTGGCGGCGCCCTACAGCGTCGATGGCGAGGTGGTGGGCGTCATCGGCGTCATCGGTCCCATGCGCATGCCCTATCACGAGATCATTCCCCTGGTGGACGGCACGGCGCGGGCCTTGGGCAAGGCCCTGTCCTCGGAGTTGCCCGGTCACCCTTGAAATGGCGATTGGCGCGCCCCATATCTGATGCGGGGCAATGAAGGAGCGGTTTGGCCATGACAGAAGCGGAACAGCAGGATCAGCAGGGCACGGAAAAGGCGGCGGCAGAGGGGGTCGGCAAGGACGCGGATGCCGCGCAGCCGGAGCCCAACTGGCAAGAGCAGGCAGAGCAGTATCGCAACGATTATCTGCGCGCGCTGGCGGATATGGAGAATCTGCGCAAACGGCTGGAGCGGCAGATGGAGGACGCGCGCAATTATGCCGTCGAGCGTTTTGCCCGAGAGCTTCTGCCGGTGGTGGACAGCCTCGAGTTGGCCTTGTCGACGCCGGTGGCGGGCGGTGAGGGCGTGGCCCAGTTGCGCCAGGGGCTGGAGAACACCCTGAGTCTATTCTTTCAGGCTCTGGCCAAGGCGGGCGTGGCGCCGGTGGAGGCCGAGGCGGCGCGTTTCGATCCCCATCGTCACCAGGCCATTGCCATGGTGGAGGCGGAAGGGGAGCCGAACCGGGTGTTGGCCGTGCATCAGAAGGGCTATGTCATCCACGACCGCCTCTTGCGTCCAGCCATGGTTACCGTGGCCAAGGCCGCCAGCGGGGAAGCGGGCCGGGATCCGGGCTCCGACAGTCAGGGTCAGTAAGCATTCGCAAGCGAATCCATTCAGAAATCAGGAGACAGACACATGGCAAAAGTCATCGGCATCGATCTGGGCACGACCAATTCCTGCGTGGCCATCATGGAAGGGGACAAGGTCAAGGTCATCGAGAACAGCGAGGGTAAGCGCACCACGCCCTCCATCGTCGCCTTTACTGAGGAGGGCGAGGTTCTGGTGGGCGAGGCGGCCAAGCGCCAGGCGGTCACCAACCCGGAGAACACCATCTACGAGGTCAAGCGTCTGATTGGACGCAAGTTCGACGATCCGGAAGTGCAGAAGGACATGAAGCACGTCCCCTACAAGATCGTCAAGGCGGACAACGGCGACGCCTGGGTGGAGGTGCGCGGCAAGCGCTACTCGCCCCAGCAGATATCGGCCTACATCCTGCAGAAGATGAAGAAGACGGCTGAGGATTATCTGGGCGAGACGGTGACGGAGGCGGTGGTGACGGTGCCCGCCTATTTCAACGACGCCCAGCGTCAGGCCACCAAGGATGCGGGGCGCATCGCCGGCCTCGAGGTCAAGCGCATCATCAACGAGCCGACGGCGGCGGCCCTGGCCTTTGGCGAGGACAAGAATCCGGGCGACAGCAAAATCGCTGTCTACGACCTGGGTGGTGGCACCTTCGACATCTCCATCATCGAGATCGCCGAGCTCGACGGGGAGCATCAGTTCGAAGTGCTGTCCACCAACGGTGACACCTTCCTGGGCGGCGGTGACTTTGACAATCGCGTCATCAATTACCTGGCCGATTCCTTCAAGGCCGAGTCGGGTATCGATCTGCGCAACGACCGTCTGGCCATGCAGCGGCTCAAGGAGGCGGCGGAAAAGGCCAAGATCGAGTTGTCCTCGGCGCAGCAGACCGACGTCAATCTGCCCTTCATCACCGCCGACCAGACGGGTCCGAAGCACCTCAACATGAAGCTGACGCGAGCCAAGCTGGAGTCCCTGGTGGAGGACCTCATCGACCGGAGCATGGCGCCCTGCCGGGTGGCCATGAAGGACGCGAGCCTGTCCACGGGTCAGATCACCGACGTGATCCTGGTGGGTGGTCAGACGCGCATGCCCAAGGTGCAAGAAAAGGTCAAGGACTTCTTCGGCAAGGACCCGCGCAAGGATGTCAATCCCGACGAAGCCGTGGCCATCGGTGCCGCGGTGCAGGGTGCGGTTCTTTCGGGCGCCAAGAAGGACGTGCTGCTCATGGACGTGACCCCACTGTCCCTGGGTATCGAGACCCTGGGTGGGGTAATGACCAAGCTCATCGAGAAGAACACCACCATCCCGACCCGCAAGTCGCAGATTTTCAGCACGGCGGAGGACAATCAGTCGGCGGTGACGGTACACGTCCTGCAGGGTGAACGGGAACTGGCGCGGGACAACAAGTCCCTGGCCCGTTTCGACCTGACGGACATCCCGCCGGCGCCGCGCGGTGTGCCGCAGATCGAGGTGACCTTCGACATCGATGCCAACGGTATCCTGCACGTTTCCGCCAAAGACATGCAGACCAACAAAGAGCAGTCCATCAAGATCACCGCAAGCTCTGGTCTCAGTGAAGAAGAGATCCAGCGCATGGTGCGGGAGGCCGAGGCGCACGCCGCCGAAGACAAGAAGGCGCGCGCCCTCATCGAGGCCCGTAACGAGGCGGACGCCAGCATGCACGGTGCGCGCAAGGCACTCTCCGAGCACGCCAGCGCTCCCGAGGCGGAAAAGGCCAAGGTCAATGACGCCATTGCCGCGGTGGAGGCGGCGGTCAAGGGCGAGGATGTGGAGGCCATCAAGGGTGCGGTGGCCAGCCTCATGGCAGCCGTGTCCACCCTCCTGCAGCACGCCGGAGCCGGTGCCGCCGGGGATGGTACCGGTGCGGGGTCCGGTGCCGGTGAGCAAGCCAAGAACGACGATGTGGTGGAAGCGGAGTTCGAGGAAGTCCACGACAAGAAGTAAATCTTCGGTAAAGCGGAAGGGGAGGCGCACGGCCTCCCTTTGCCCATTCTGGAAGCAGGTACATGGCGAGCAGAGATTACTACGAGGTACTCGAGGTCAGCCGCACGGCGGACGACGGTGAGATCAAGAAATCCTACCGTCGCCTTGCCATGCGCTACCACCCGGACCGCAATCCCGGAGACAGCCAGGCGGAGGAACGCTTCAAGGAGATCAGCGAGGCCTATGAGGTGCTTTCCGATCCACAGAAGCGGCAGGCCTACGATCGCTTTGGCCACGCCGGCGTCCAGGGTGGCGGCGGGCCGGGCTTCGGTGCTGGCGGCTTTGCCGGCGGTGGTTTTGGCGACATCTTCGGGGATCTCTTCGAGCAGGCCTTCGGGCGCGGTTTTGGCGGACGCGACCCGGGGCGTGGGGCCGACCTGCGCTACGAACTGGAACTCAGCCTGGAGGAAGCAGCCCAGGGCAAGACCGTCACCATTTCCATCCCCAGCTCCAGCGTCTGCGAAAGCTGTGGCGGCAGCGGTGCCAAGGCCGGCAGCAGCACCGTGGAATGCCGAACCTGCGGCGGACGTGGGCAGGTGCGCATGGTGCAGGGTTTCTTTTCCGTCACCCGCCCCTGTCCCGACTGTGGCGGTTCGGGCCGGATCATCAAGGAGCCCTGTCCGCAATGCAACGGGCATGGGCGGGTGCGTAAGACGCGCAGCATCGAAGTCAAGATTCCGGCGGGGGTGGATACGGGGGATCGCATCCGCCTTGCCGGTGAGGGTGAAGCGGGGGAGCGGGGTGCGCCCTCGGGGGATCTGTTCATCGAGATTCGGGTGCGTCCACATCCCCTCTTCGAGCGCGATGGCGACGATCTCCACTGCGTAGTCCCCGTGAGCTTCACCACGTTGGCTCTTGGTGGAGAGCTGGAGATTCCGACCCTGACCGGTCGCGCCCGGATACAGGTCAATCCCGGCACCCAGTCCGGAGCCGTGTTTCGACTGCGCGGCAAGGGGGTACAGGGGGTGCGTAGCAAGCTCACGGGCGACTTGCATTGCCGTCTGCAGGTGGAGATTCCGGTGCACCTGTCGGCGCGCCAACGCGAACTCCTGCAGGAGTTCGCCAATGAGCGCGGCGAGGAGGTTCAGCATCCGCAGCAGGAGAGCTGGTGGAACAAGGTGAAGGATTTCGTGGATCGGATGGGCTTCTGATGGCGCCGACTCGAGTTGCGGTGGATGCGGTGGCGGGCAGGATGGGACGTGCCCTGGTTGCGGCCCTTGTCGAGCACGCGGATCTGCGCCTCGGTGCCGCCATCGGTCGTCCCGGCGCAGACTACCTCGGCGAGGACGCCGGGCGGCTGGCAGGGGTGGGGGATCTGGGTGTTGTGGTCTGCGACCGCTTGGACGCGGTCCTCGACGATTTTGACGTGCTCATCGAGTTTGCGCCCGCGGACATCGCCCTGAAACACCTTCACGCCGCGGCCGCCAGTGGCCGGGCGGTGGTCCTGGGGAGCACGGGTTTTGGCGCCGAGCAGCAGGCCGAGATCGATGCCCTGGCACGCTCCATCCCCCTGGTTCAGGCGCCCAACATGAGTGTGGGGGTCAACGTCCTCACGGCCTTCCTGCCCCAGATAGTGGCGGCCCTTGGCGAGGATTACGACGTGGAGATCCTGGAGGCGCACCACGGACAGAAGCGCGACGCGCCCTCGGGCACGGCCCTGCAGCTTGGCAGAGCCGTGGCGGCGGGCCGGGGAGTGGATCTGGATGCCGTCGCCTGCTGGGATCGCAATGGGGCGCCTGGGCCTCGGCAGCCCGGTTCCATCGGTTTTGCGAGTCTGCGCGCCGCCGACGTGGTGGGTGAGCACAGCGTGTGGCTTGCCGGAGCGGGTGAGCGTCTGGAGCTGACCCATCGCGCTGGCAGCCGCCGCAATTTTGCCGAGGGGGCGCTGCGGGCGGCATCCTGGGTACGGCAGCGCAGCCCCGGCCACTACGACATGCAGGATGTCCTTGGTCTGCGGGCCGCGCCTCGCGTAAGATAAGGGGTCACTGAAACGCCTTCGGGAGATCGAACTCATGCATTACGTCGTTGCCAATCGGGTTCCGGTTCGGGCCGAGTATCGCCAGGATTTCGAGGAGCGCTTCCGCCGACGCGCCGGCGAAGTGGACAAGCAACCGGGCTTCGTGCGCATGGAAATACTCCGCCCCGTGGACGACAATGGGGTCTACATCGTATTGACCCATTGGGAAAATCGCGAGGCCTTCCAGAACTGGATGCGCAGCGACGACTTCAAGGCGGCACACCAGAACCCGCTGCCCAAGGAAGCCTTCGGTGAGGGCGGCGGGATCGAACAGCACGAGGTCATCATCAGCGCCGGCAAGCCGTGAGACCATGGGCAAGGGGCGGGGAGTCGAGTCATGAGTGCATTGCAGAAGGAAACGGTAGAGCAGTCCCTGAAAGCCATCACGGACCCCTATCTGAACCGGGATCTGGCCAGCGCCAAGGTGCTGAAGAGCGTGACCGACGCCCGCGTCGAGATCGAGCTTCCCTATCCCAGCGCCGGTGTGGCGGCGGAGCTTGGCGAACGCATACGTGCGCAGATCGAGCGGGATACGGGTGTTGAGGCCGCCGTGCAGGTCGGCCATCGGATTCACTCGCATCAGGTGCAGCGGGGTGTGAAGCTCCTCGACGGCATCAAAAACATCATCGCCGTGGCCTCGGGCAAGGGCGGTGTGGGTAAATCCACCACCTCCGTCAACCTCGCCCTGGCCCTGGCCCAGGAAGGTGCGGCGGTGGGGATGCTCGATGCCGATATCTACGGCCCAAGCCAGCCGCGGATGCTCGGCATCTCCGGCAAGCCCACCAGCAAGGACGGCAAGAAGATGGAACCGCTGGAAGGGCACGGCATCAAGGCCATGTCCATCGGTTTTCTCATCGACGAAGAGACCCCCATGGTGTGGCGCGGTCCCATGGTCATGCAGGCCTTGGAGCAGCTCTTGTCCGATACCCGCTGGGGCGAACTGGATTATCTGGTCATCGATCTGCCCCCGGGTACCGGTGACACCCAGCTGACCCTGGCGCAGAAGGTGCCGGTCTCCGGTGCCGTGATCGTCACGACCCCCCAGGACATTGCGCTGCTGGATGCCCGCAAGGGGCTCAAGATGTTCGAGAAGGTCGGGGTGCCCATCCTCGGCATCATCGAGAACATGAGTTTTTACATCTGCCCCAAGTGCGGTAACGAGGACGATATTTTCGGGCACGGCGGCGGTGCCCTCATGGCCGAGCAGTACGGGGTGGAACTGTTGGGCGCCGTGCCTTTGGATCGGCGCATCCGCGACGAGGCGGACAACGGCGCGCCGACGGTGGTGGCCGCGCCGGACTCGCCCCTGGCCAAGATCTACCGGGAGCTGGCTCGGCATACCGCTGGACGTCTTGCTTTGCAGGCGGTGGATCACAGCCACAAGTTCCCGAATATCGTGATCCAGAACCGCTGATTGGCCATGAGCATCAAATCCGACCGCTGGATCCGCACCATGGCCATGGAACGTGGCATGATCGAACCCTTCGCGCCGCAACAGGTGCGCGAGGTGGATGGTCGTCCCATCATTTCCTATGGCCTGTCCTCCTACGGCTACGATATTCGTTGCGCCAACGAGTTCAAGGTCTTCACCAATGTGCGCAGCGTCATCGTCGATCCCAAGGATTTCAGCGAGGATTCCTTCGTCGACTTCGAAGGGGATACCTGTATCATCCCCCCCAATTCCTTTGCCCTGGCGCGGACCGTCGAGTACTTTCGCATCCCTCGCAACGTCCTCACCATCTGTCTGGGCAAGTCCACCTACGCCCGCTGCGGCATCATCGTCAATGTCACGCCCTTCGAGCCCGAATGGGAAGGCTACGTTACCCTGGAGTTTTCCAATACCACGCCCCTGCCGGCCAAGATCTACGCCAATGAGGGAGTCGCCCAGGTGCTCTTCCTGGAGTCCGACGAAGTCTGTGAGGTCTCCTACTCCGATCGCCGCGGCAAATACCAGGGCCAGTCCGGAGTCACCTTGCCGCGGGCCTGAAGGCCTCGGGGAGTGCTCCGGCCTTCAGTGTTCCTCCCTGCCGTCCTCGTGGCCAGCACTGGCGCGGTGGCTCAAGAACAAGGCCAGGGCGACCAGGGCAATGCCGATGGCGAGATAGAGGAGGTCCACGAAGGTGCCGACGTGCATGGCCAAGGACCGCTCGAAGAAACTCACCACCAGAATCATCAGAATGACTTTGGCCAGACGATCCTTCAGTTCGTCCAGGCTGCGAATGAAGAGGACGCGTGAGCCCTTGCTCTCCCCTGCGATATCGATCTTGCTGATGAAGAGTTCGTAAAGCCCCAGGGCAAAGATGAGCAGGATGGTGGCGAGGAGGTAGCCGTCGACGATGCTGACGGCGTGGGCGACGATTTCCGCGTGGAGGTCGGCACGCTGCTCCTGGGTCAGGACAGCCACGCTGTAGTGGGCGATGTGCTCCAGGAGCGCCCAGGCGTCCACGGAGGTCATGATGAAGATGCCGAAGGCGACGAGAAGGCTCGCCACCACCGCCGAGAGCACGACGAAGCGGGAGTTCCAGAGCAACCATTCAAAAACGCGTTCCAGCATGGTCTGTTACCGACTCCCGTTCAATGACTGCCGGTGCTGCCGAAACCGCCCGCGCCACGTTGGCTGGGCGCAAACTCCTCCACCACCTGCCACTGGGGACGCAGTACCGGTACCAGGAGCATCTGGGCGACCCGTTCCCCCACCTCGATGCGCTGCTGGCTTTGGCTGCGGTTCCACAGGGAGATCTTGACAGGCCCCTGGTAATCGGCGTCGATGAGCCCGACGAGATTGCCCAGCACGAGACCCCGGTGGCCGAGGCCGGAACGCGGCAGGAGCAGTGCCGCTACACCTTGGTTGCCGATGTGCATGGCAAAACCCGCCGAGACCAGGGCGGTCTCGCCGGGCTGGAGTTCCAGGGGCTCCTCCAGACAGGCCCGCAGATCCATGGCGGCGGCATCGGCGCTGCCGTAGTGGGGAAGGGGCCAGTCCCGCCCGAGGCGGGGATCGAGTATGCGCAGGGCAATGGATTCCATAGGCTTCCTCACGAGAGACAGGGGTCGAGGGCGCGCAGCAGGGCCCGGGCCAGGGACAATTTACTCTGTCGGGGCAGGTTCAGGCTTTGCTCTCCCCATGCCAGGGTGCAGGCATTCTCCGTACCGCCCATGGCTCCGGCCTCGAGATCGTTGATCACGGCCACGTCGGCCCCCTTGCGCCACAGCTTGCGCGCGGCGGTGGTGACATCTGGGCGCGTTTCCGCCGCGAAGGCGACGATGCAGTGTGGTCGCTGCGGGCAGGCATGGACGCTCGCCACGATATCCGGGTTGGCGACCAGGGGCAGGGAGTCCGGTATTTCACCCTTGCGGCCCTTGATGGCGGAGGCCGAAGCCGGGCGATGATCGGCCACGGCGGCGTTGGCAAGGAAAAGATCGTAGGGTCGATCGCCGAGTGCCTCGAGGATGGCGGCAAGCATGTCCCGGGCGGATTCCACATCGCGCCGCTGGACGCCAACGGGGGTGGGGAGGGCGCAGGGACCGGCCACGAGGAGGACCTCGGCGCCCCGCTCGGCGGCGGCCTGAGCCAGGGCGAAACCCTGGCGGCCGCTGGCGCGGTTGCCGAGACCCCGAGCGGGATCCAGGGCTTCCCAGGTAGGTCCGGCGCTGACCAGAACCCGCCGTCCCCGCCAGTCTCCCGGTCCGAGCTCCAACGCCAGCCGCGCGACGATGTCCGCCGGGGAAACCATGCGCCCGCTACCCGTTTCGCCACAGGCCAGGTCACCGGCCTCGGGACCGATGAAGACGGCGCCGTCGTCGCGCAGCTGGGCGACGTGGCGCTGGGTGGCAGGGTGCTCCCACATGGCCCAGTTCATGGCGGGCACCAAAAAACGGGGGTTGCGGCTGGCCAGGGCGATGGTGCCGGCTAGATCCTCCGCCAATCCCAGGGCAAGTCGGGCCAGACCGTTGGCGGAGATGGGCGCGTAGAGCAGGGCGTCGGCCCAGCGGGCCAAGCGGATATGGTCCATGGCGGCCTCTTCTTCGGCAGCGAAGAGATCCTGGCGCGGTGCCTCGCCGCTCAGGGCCTGGAGGGTGAGCGGAGTCACGAAGCGCGCGCCGGCGGTGCTCAGGACACAGCGGACGCGAGCTCCCCGAGCCTGGAGCAGACGCAGGATTTCCGGGCTCTTGTAGGCGGCGATGCTGCCGCCGATGAGCAGCAGGATGCGCTTGCCATGGAGGGGGTCCATACCGTTCAATGGGCTATCCAATAACATGGCGTCAGTGTACGTGAAGGAGGGAGCGTATGACCATCCGCGATTGGCCCGTTGCCGAGCGGCCACGGGAGCGTTTGTTGGAAAAAGGGGCGGCGAGTCTGTCGGACGCTGAACTCTTGGCCATCTTTCTGCGGGTTGGGGTGCAGGGGCAAAGTGCGGTGGAGATGGCGCGGGGTTTGTTGCAACGCTTCGGGGGTTTGCGCGGTCTGCTCACCGCCAGTGCTGCCGAGTTCTGCGCCGAGCGTGGCCTGGGCATGGCCAAGTACGCGCAATTGCAGGCGGTGCTGGAGATGGGGCGACGCCACATGGCGGAAAACTGGCACCGCGGTGAAGCCCTGGACTCGCCGCGGCGGGTGGCGGAATATCTGCGTCTGATCCTGCGGGATCGCAGTCGGGAGGTCTTCCTCGTGCTGTTTCTGGACAATCGGCACCGGGTCTTGCGCTTCGAGGAACTCTTCCAGGGCACCATCGACGCCGCCAGCGTCTACGTTCGTGAGGTGGCGAAACGGGCCTTGGGAGCTCAATGCCGCCGCCCTCATCGTCGCCCACAACCACCCGTCGGGGGTGGCGGAGCCCAGTCTGGCCGACCGCCAGCTGACGCAGCGGCTGGAGCAGGCTCTGGAGCTTCTGGACATCCGCCTTCTCGACCATTTCGTCGTTGGTGAGACCCAAGCCGTATCCCTGCGCGAGGTGGGCGGTTGGTGAGCAAGCGCGGTTCCCTCTGGCAGCGTTCGCGCAATGCCCTGCGCGGCCTTTTCCGGGCCATTTCCGAGGAGCATAGCCTGCGCACGGAGCTCCTGGCCGCGCTCTTTGCGGTCGTGCTGTTGCTGGCCTTGCGCGCATCGCCGCTGTGGTGGGCCTTGGTCACCGTCCTCATCGCGGTGGTCTTCGCCGCTGAACTCCTCAATACCGCCATCGAGAATCTGGCCGATCGGGTGAGTCCGGAATATGACCCGCGCATCGGTCGCGTCAAGGATTTTGCGGCTGCGGCGGTGCTGGTCCTCGGTGTTGCCGCCGTGCTGGTGACGATCTTTCTGGTGTGGTCGCGGCTGGGGTGATCCCCGTGGGTTTGGGGGATCGACGTTTTACGCCGCCGGCCTCGGGCCGCTATACTGAGCGGTAAAGGACGGAAAAGGCAAAGAGGCATGGGCACCAGTACTGCGCTGACGATCATCGCTGTTTGCATGTTATTGATCCTGCTGATTCTGGCGGTCACGGCGGGGGTGGTCGTGCGTACCTTTCTGCGGCTGGAGCGGGTGCTGGCGCGGGTGGAGCAGGATCTGTCGCCGGCGCTCTTTGAGCTGAAAACGGCGGTGCATCAAGTCCAGCACCTCATCAAGCTGGGTGGCCGTCAGGTGGAACGGGTGGATGCCAGTCTGCGCTATGTCGATCGTGAGTTGCGCGAAAGCGTGGACACGCTGGTGCTGCCGCTGCGCGAGATCGGTCTGTGGTATCGTGCCGTTCGGGTTGGCTTGCGTTATTTCTTCCGGCGTCGCTGAAAAGCCGCGCTGTCTCGGTCGGGTTTGGTCAACGAAGGAGTGAGATCCATGCGAAATGCCGAAGGCTTTATCCTGGGGGTGGTCGTGGGTGCAGTGGGTGCCCTTCTGCTGGCACCGGCCAGCGGTGCGCAAACGCGGGAAGAGCTGCGGCGCGCGCTGGAGCGTGGGCGGGCGCAGCTGGAAGACCTGCAGGAAGCAGCAGAAGAGCGCATCAACGTGCTGCTGGAGGAGATCCAGGAGAAAACCGCGCAGCTTGTGGATGCTGGCGGTGACCTGGTCGAGGCCAAGCGCCAGGATCTGCAGGAGGCCATCCGCGTGGCCAAACGGGCCCTTGCCGAAGAGCGAGAAATTCTGTTGCGCTCCAGCCGCCAGCGACGGATGGCGGAGCTCGATGGCGGTCGGGACGATTGATCGCGCCCTCCATGGCGCATTTTATGCGCGAATCAATCAATTCATGGTGCATCCGGGCGCCGTCGCCGTTACTATGTGCGGGATTCTTAGGCAAGGAGTAGAAAATGGCAGATAAATTGTTGATGGTCATGGTCAATACCGATCCCGCCAACCCCCAGGAGCTGGGCGCGCCTTTCTTCCAGGCCACCGTGGCTGCCGCCATGGACTTCGAGGTAGAGGTAGTGCTGACCGCTCGCGCGGGCGAGCTGGCCAAGAAGGGTGTGGCGGAAAAGATGCACGTCATGCCCGGTAGCCCCAAGAGCGTGTACGACTTCATCAAGGACGCGCACGAAGCCGGTGTGAAGTTCTTCGTCTGCACGCCCACGCTGGAGCTCTGGGATGTGGACAAGGACGGTCTGATTCCCGAGATCTCGGACGTGGTCGGTGGCGCTTACGTCATCGAGCAGGCCATGGACGACGATGTCGTGACCTTTACCTACTAAGACCATGCACCCCAGTCACCTGGGCCCCGCCGAACCCCTGTATGGGGCGGCGGAGGTCGAAGCGGCCATCCAGCGGATGGCCGTTGCCATCACCAGGGATCTGGAAGCCGGTGCCCTGCATCGGCCCGTGGTGGTGCTCTGTGTGCTCTCGGGCGCCGTGGTGGTGGTAGGGCAGATCCTGCCGCACCTGCATTTCCCCCTCTATCTCGACTGTGTGCAGCTCAGTCGCTACGGTGCCGAGACCCGGGGCGGCGATCTCGTCTGGGGGCTGCAACCGCGTGCCGACCTGCGCGATGCCACCGTCTTGCTGATAGACGATATTCTGGACGAGGGGCTCACCCTGCTGGCCCTGCAGGAGTTCTGTCGCGACGCCGGGGCGGCAAAGGTGTGCTCGGCGGTGATGGTGCGCAAGCGTCGCCCACGGGAACGTGAGGTGGAGGTGGATTATGTGGGTCTGGAAGTGCCCGATCGCTTCGTCTTTGGCTATGGGCTCGATGCGCGCGGTCTGGGACGCAACGCTCCGGGCATCTTTGCGCTTACGGAGGATTGAGCCTTGGGCATTGTTGGCATCATTGGCGGCAGTGGTCTGACCCAACTGAAGAATCTGGAGATCCTCTGGCGCCGGGTGGTGCGCACGCCGTACGGTGAGGCCTCGGGACCGCTGACTTTCGGACGCCTAGCGGGACAGGAGGTCATTTTCCTGGCGCGGCACGGTTACGGGCATACCATCCCGCCCCATCGCGTCAATTATCGCGCCAACATCTGGGCCCTTCATCACGCGGGGGTGCGTCACGTGATTGCCGTGGGTGCCGTGGGCGGCATTGCGGCGACGATGGTGCCCGGCGCTCTGTGTGCTCCGGACCAACTCATCGACTATACCAGTGGGCGTCCCAATACCTTCTATGAGGGTGGCGACAGCTCGGTCATCCACGTGGATTTTTCCATGCCCTACTGTGCCCAGATCCGCCAGCGCCTGCTGGCGGCGGGTGAGCGCATTGCCCAGCCCATCGTCGCTGGCGGTACCTACGCCATCACCCAGGGTCCGCGTCTGGAAACAGCGGCGGAGATCCGGCGCATCGAGCGGGATGGGGGCGACATCGTCGGGATGACGGGCATGCCCGAGGCCGTTCTCGCCCGGGAAATCGGCCTATGTTACGCCCCTCTGGCCCTGGTGGTGAATCCTGCCGCCGGTAAAAGCGCCGAGCCCATCACCATGGCCGCCATCGATCAGGTCATGCACGAGGGTATGGAGCGCGTGCGTCGGGTACTGGCGGCGACGGTGCCGCTGTTGGCGGATTGCCCAGACTGCGATTGTGGTCTGGCCGTCGGACCCGAGGCCCTGCAACGCTTGCACCATTCCCTCTTCAAGCAAGCCACCGTCCAAGAGCGTTGACGTAGTCCCTAGCGCATGGTGACGAACTCTTCGGCACTCGTGGGGTGGATGGCGATGGTGTCGTCGAAATCGCGTTTGCGCGCGCCCATGCGGATAGCCACGGCAAAGCCTTGCAGCATCTCTTCCACCCCATCTCCCAGGGCATGCAGGCCGACGATGCGCTCCTCGGCACCGGTGGTGACGAGTTTCATGTGGGTGACCTGGGGGTGGTCCCGATCCAGCGCCCGCAGCAGGGGAGTGAAGCGGCTGCGGTAGACACGCACGTTGTCGGCGCCGTATCGTTCCTGCGCCTCGCACTCCGTCAGCCCGACGGTGGCGATGGGCGGATGGCTGAAGATGACCGTCGGGGTGAGGCTGCTGTCTAGGTGGCGCTCCGGCTGGCCCCCGAAAAGCCGATCGGCCAGGCGTCGCCCAGCGGCGATGGCGACGGGGGTGAGTGCCGGTGCCCGCGTCACGTCGCCCACGGCATAGATGCCTTCGACCCGGGTGTTCTGATAGCGGTCGACGGGCAGGTAGCCCGCGTCGTCGGGATAGACGCCCACGGCTTCGAGATTCAGGTCGCGGCTGCGCGGACGTCGTCCCACGGCCCACAAGACCGTGTCGATTCCCTGCAAACGCTCGCCATCGGCAAAATGCAGCTCCAGACCCCGGGCGCCACGCACCAGGCGCGACACCTGTCTTTTCGGTAACAGGGTGACCCCTGCTGCTGCCATGGCCTCCATCAGGCCCTCGCGCAACATGGCATCGAAACCATGGAGAAAGTGATTGCGCCGCATCACCAGGGAGACTCTGCTGCCGAGACTCTGCAACAGTCCCGCCAGCTCCACCGCAATGTACCCGGCACCGACGACGGCGACGTGACGCGGCTGCTCCTGCAGGGCAAAGAAGCCATCGGAGTCCAGGCCCAGTTCGGCACCGGGAAGATCCGGGCGGATGGGCTCGCCGCCCGTCGCAATGAGGATGTGTGGGGCCGCGAGGACAGTCTTGCCGTCGACACGGACCCGATGCTCGCCCGCAAGCTGCCCAAAACCGCGAAAGAGCGTGACCCCATTACTGGCGAGGCCCTCGGCATAGCGATCGTTGAGCCTGCCGATGTATTCCTGCCGACGTTGGGTGAACTCCGGCCAGCGAAACTCGGGTGCGTCCCCATACAGCGCATAACTGCGGGCGAGTTGCGCGCCCTCGGCCAATTGGGCAGCGTTCCAGAACAGTTTTTTGGGGACGCAGCCGACATTGACACAGGTACCCCCGAGGGGCCCCGCAGCTATCAGTGCGACCCGCGCGCCATGGCTTGCGGCGCGGTTCGCACTGGCGATGCCGCCGCTGCCCCCGCCGATGACGACATAGTCAAATTCGTGGTGATGGGACATTCCGGAACCCCCGATTGTGGAGAGGAGGGGGTGTTCGCACACCCCCTCGAGCTTTACTGGGCGCTGAGGTAGCGGGCCAGATCGTCGGCGCCGCCGATGTGGCGGCCGCCGATGAAGACCTGCGGTACCGTGGAGCGGCCGCTGACGGCACGGATGCTGCGGGAGCTCACACCGGTGCCCATACCGGTGCGGATCTCCTCAAAGGCAAGACCACGATCCTTGAGCATCTGCTTGGCGCGGGCGCAGTGCGGACAGCCTTCGCGCGTGAACAAGGCGATGAACTCTGGCTCGCGTGCCTCGGGATTGAGATAGCGCAGCATGGTGTCGGCATCGGAGACCTCGAAGGGATCGCCGGGCTTGTCGGGTTCGATGAACATCTTTTCGATGATGCCGTCACGCACCAGCATGGAATAGCGCCAGGAGCGCCGACCGAAGCCAAGGTCACTCTTGTCCACCAGCATGCCCATGCCGGCGGTGAACTCGGCGTTACCGTCGGGGATGAGGCGGACGTTCTCTACGGCCAGTTCCTTCGCCCAGGCCTCCATCACGAAGGCATCGTTGACGGAGATACAGAGGATCTCATCGACACCGTTCTCGCGGAAGGTAGGTCCAAGCTCGTTGTAGCGGGGCAGATGGCTGGAGGAGCAGGTGGGGGTGAAGGCCCCGGGGAGGGCGAAGACCACTACCGTGCGCCCGCTGAAGAGTTCCTTGCTGCTGATGTCGCGCCATTGGTTGTTTTCGCGGGTGCGGAAAACGACCTGGGGAACCGCCTGGCCTTCCTTGTTGGTGAGTTTCATGACCATCTCCTGTGCTGTTAGATTAAAACTGATCTTATTTTATATATTGTCTAAAAAAGTGCAAGAGGAGTTGGCTCACCAGCCGAGGTAGGCGATGGCGGCATCCAGCCCGCCGTGGCGAATCTGGAAGTCTGCCTGGGCGCGCACGGTGGCCTTGGCGTGGTAGGCAATGCCCACTCCGGCCTTGCGCAGCATGGGTAGGTCATTGGCGCCATCACCGATGGCCACACAGCGCTTGGCATCGGTGCCGGCGGTGATGGCCAGCAGTTCCAGGATATTGGCCTTGGCCTCGGCATCGACGATGTCCCCAAGTACCACACCCGTGAGCTTGCCGTCGCGGATTTCCAGGGTATTGGCAAACTGGTAGTCCAGGTCCAGAGACTCCTGCAGGTGCCGGGTGAACTGGGTGAAACCGCCAGAAACCACCGCCGTCTGCACGCCGTGGCGCTTGGCGGCGGCGATGAGTTCGCGCGCGCCGGGATTGAGCTGCAGACGATCGCGGATGACCGCATCGATGGCGCTGGCAGGAGTCCCGGCCAGCAGCCGGGTACGCTCCAGGAGGGAACTGCGAAAATCCAGCTCGCCGGCCATGGAGCGTTCGGTGATGGCGGCGATCTGGCGCTTGAGGCCCAGGTGTTCCCCCAGCTCATCGATGCATTCGATACTGAGTAGGGTCGAGTCCATGTCGCTCACCAGCAGCCGAAAATGATCCGGGGACCAGAACGGTGCCAGGGCAGCGTCCGTCGCGAGACCTTCCATGGCTTCGGCGAGCCGATGATTGCCCAGGGGCAGGGACAGATCCGGCCCGAAGATCTCCAGCGCCAGCACCCGGCCCTGCGCCTCCAACACCCGCGCCGGGGTGAAGCCCTGCAGCTTCAGGGCGGTCAAGGCACGCCGCAGGGGTGTGGCGGCGCCTTCTCCTTGCAGGACGAGGCGCAAGCGGACCTCGTTCTGGTCCCGGGCTGTCCAGAAAAGTTCTCGCCCCTGGGCGAGACACTGGCGCCCCAACTCATCCAGCACCGGGCTGAGCTCGCTCACGGACACCGGCAGTTCCCAATCCTGCAGCCAGCAGCCCCAGACCTCCCGCTGCTCCAGATGCCCCTGGACGATGCTGCCGACGATGGCCGGCAGGGGCATGGGCCCCACCGCCGATGGGCTCAAAATCGCAAGGCGCGTACTGCTCATGGCGTTCTCCTCAAGGATTGGATGAGTGTCAAGGTGGCCTCGCAACGCGCCTCACCCTCGGGCAGATCACGGCGCCAGCGCAGTATCTGCTCACCTTCCAGACGGAACTCCGAGGGATTTTGCTGCAGGCGGGCGATGACCTTTTCCGGTGCGACGCGATGCGTTTTGGCAAATTCCAGGCGGGCGCCGGCGGGCCCGGCATCGATGGCCAACACACCCATTTCCTGAGCCACCAGGCGCAGGTGGGTCTGACAGAGCAAGGCCCGCAGCTCTGCCGGGATCGGACCAAAACGATCGATGAGTTCCACCATCAGTTCGCCGATCTCGTCAATCTTGCGAATCCGCGCCAGGCGTTTGTAAAACTGCAGACGCAGGTGGACGTCGCCGATGTAACTGGCGGGTATGAGGGCGGCAATGTTGAGGTGGATGCGCGGTCCCTCCGCGCGACTCTCGGCGAGACTCTGGGGATCGCGGCCGGCACGGATGGCATCCACCGCCTCGTTGAGCCACTCCATGAAGAGGGTGAAGCCGACCTCTTCCATGTGCCCGCTCTGGGCATCGCCCAGCAGTTCTCCGGCACCGCGGATCTCGAGGTCGTGGCTGGCGAGGGCGAAACCCACGCCCAGGTCCTCCAGGGACTGGATGGCGTCCAGTCGCCGGCGCGCATCTTCCGTCATGGCGCGGGGATCGGGGGTAAACAGATAGCAGTACGCGCGCTGGTGCGACCGCCCAACGCGACCGCGCAGCTGGTGCAACTGGGCAAGGCCGAAGCGGTCGGCGCGGTCGATGAGCATGGTGTTGGCGCTGGGGTTGTCGATGCCCGATTCGATGATGGTGGTGCACAGCAGGATATCGAAGCGCTGGTGGTAGAAGTCCAGCATCACGCTCTCCAGTTCGGCCTCCGGCATCTGTCCGTGAGCGACGCGCAGGCGCGCTTCCGGCACCAGGCGCCGCAGTGTGGCCGCGCTGCGCTCGATGTCCCGGACCTCGTTGTGCAGATAATAGATCTGGCCGCCGCGGTGCAGTTCGCGCTGACAGGCTTCGCGTACCAGGTCCTCGGAGAAGACCTGGACAAAGGTGCGAACGGGTTGGCGTCGCTCCGGCGGGGTGGCGATGATGGACAGATCGCGCAGTCCCGCCAGGGACAGGTTGAGGGTCCGGGGGATGGGGGTGGCGGTGAGGGTCAGCACATCCACCTCGGAGCGCAGAGCCTTGATCTGTTCTTTCTGGCGCACGCCAAAGCGGTGTTCCTCATCGAGGATGAGCAGACCCAGATCGCAGAACCGCACGTCGCGGCTCAGCAGGCGGTGGGTGCCGATGACGATGCGGATCGCACCACTGGCCAGCTGTGCCAGGATCTCACGGCGCTCGCGGGCATTTTGAAAGCGCGACAGGACGGTGACCCGGATGGGCAGTCCGGCGAAACGGTCGCGGAAGTTTTCGAAATGCTGCTGCGCGAGCAAGGTGGTGGGAACCAGCACGGCTACCTGCGCACCGCTCGCCGCCGCCAGGAAAGCGGCGCGCAGTGCCACTTCGGTCTTGCCAAAACCGACATCGCCGCAGATCAGCCGATCCATGGGCTGCGTCCGTGTCATGTCGGCGATGACGGCATCGATGGCCGCCTGCTGGTCCGGGGTTTCCTCGAAGGGGAAGCGGGAGACAAAGTCCCAGTAACGCTCGTCCGGGGGTGGGAAGGCGCGTCCCGGGCGGGCCGCACGCCGGGCGTAGATGTCCAGCAGCTCACTGGCCGCGTCCACTGCCTTGGCCCGGGCGCGCGCCTTGGCCTTGTCCCAGGAACGACTGCCCAGGCGGGTGAGCTCCGGTTCGTCCACGCCGTTGCCAATATAGCGGGCGATCCGATCCAGGTGGTCGGCGGGAACGTAGACCAGATCGCCGCCGGCATATTCGAGGACCACGTACTCGTTGACGTCGCCCGCGGCTACGAAGGGCGTTTCCAGGCCGCGGAAACGACCGATGCCATAGTCTTCGTGGGTCACCGCGTCGCCGGCCTGCAGCTCGCCGAGGTCGCGGATCAGGTGCTCCTGACTGCGACGGCGGGCGCTGCGGCTGCGTCGCTGGGCAAAGATCCGATCACCGAAGATCTGCGCCTCGGAGACGAGGGCGCGCTGGATTCTACCGCCACGCATCTCCAGAAGACCCCTTTCCAGGGGGGCTACGGCCAGGGCAATGGGGCTTTCGGTCCTGAGGAAACTGGGCCAGTCGGCGCAGCGTTCCGGCGTATGGCCGTGCTGGCGGAGGTGCTCGGCCAGGGCCTCGGCGCGTCCCGGCGATTCGGCGGCGATGAGGGCACGGGCGCCACCGGGCAGACCCGCAAGAAAGGTATCGAGGCCCGCCAGGGGCTGGTCCAGATCGGCCTGCAAGCTTGGCGGTGGCGCCAGTGGCAGGGCCTGGGCCGCGCTCCCCGTATCTGCCGCCAGACGCCCGCGCGCCGCGAGGCCGGCTTGCCAGGTGGCCGGATCCCATAGCAACTCTTCGGGGCTCAAGAGGGGATGGCTTGGGTCGTGGCGGTGCTCCTCGTAACGCTCCTGCCAGTCCGTGCGGACCTGCGCCAATGCCTCGGCCAGGCCCGGGGGCGTTAGCAGGATGGCATCGCGGGGGAGGAAATCCCAAAGCTTGCCCGGCGTTTCAAAGAACAAGGGCAGATAGTGCTCGGCGCCGGCGGGAACGGCTCCCTGACTTGCGCGCCGGTAGATTTCGGCACGTTGCGGATCGCCGCTGAAGCGGGCACGAAAGCGTGCGCGGAAGGCCTGCAGAGCGCCCTCGTCCACGGGCAGCTCACGGGCTGGCAGGGTCGAAACCTCCGCCACCGGCGCAAGGCTCCGCTGGCTTTCGGGGTCGAAGGAGCGGATGCTCTCCACTTCGCGGTCGAAGAGCTCGATACGGTAGGGCATGGCGCTGCCGCTGGGGAACAGATCGATGATGCCCCCACGCCAGGCCAGTTCGCCCGGCTCCGACACTTCGGCGACGACGCGATAGCCGGCGTCCACCAGGCGTTGGCGAAAGTGCTCGGGCTCGAGTTGGTCGCCGCGCCGCAGGACGAGGGCGTGTTGATCCAGAAAGCTCGCCGGTGGCAGTTTTTGCAGGGCGGCGGCCACGGAGGTCACGCAGATTCCGCGCCAACGGGGCAGGGCTGCCAGGGTCGCCAGACGGGTTGCCGTGGCTTCCGCCGGCGGACTCAAGCGATCGTAGGGAAGGATGTCGCGATCGGGGAAGACCAGGGCCTCGCCCAGCTGCGGCGCGAAGAAGCGCCACTCCCGAACCCAGGCATCCAGCTCCCGGGCGTTGTTGACGATGGCCAGTATCGGTCGTTGCCAGCGGCCCACGGCCTGGGCGGCGAGCCAGGGTCCCGCCGCGCCGTGCCACTGACTGAAGCTGTGGATGACCCCCGGACCAGGGGCGGCCCCCAAAGAAAACTCTGCTCCCAAGCCGATGCTTCCCTACGACGAAGGGGCTCAGTCTATAAGGGGACCGCGAAAACTGCAAAATGCGGGGCGTCGCGTTATCATCTGCCGTGGTGCCGCAGCCAGGGCAAGTAACAAGGGAAAGTGCATGGACAAGATCTGGGTGGTCATCCCGGCCGGAGGGCGGGGGCAACGCTTTGGCTCGGCCCAGGCGAAGCAGTATCTCACCCTCATGGACCGCCCGGTGTTGGCACACGCCATCGCCCCCTTCCTGGGTGAGGAACGGATCGCGGGTGTGCAGCTCGCGCTGCCGGGCGAAGATCTGGCCACGGGCGTCTGGCGCCATTTGCTGGGTGCCGTGGCGGAACGACTCCTTCCGCCCGTCGTCGGTGGTGCCGAGCGCGCCGATTCGGTGCGCCTGGGGCTCGAGGCGCTGCTGTCCCAGGGGGCTCTCGGTCAGGATTGGGTGCTGGTGCACGACGCCGCCCGGCCATGCCTGCGCGATAGAGACCTGCATGCCCTCCTCGATGTCTTGCCCGATAGCCCCCAGGGGGCGCTGCTGGCGGTGCCGGTAGCCGATACCCTGAAACGGGAGGAGGCGGGGCACAGTCTGGGTACCGTCGATCGCCACCACCTCTGGGGTGCCCTGACACCCCAAGCCTTTCCCTTGGGTCCGCTGTTGACGGCCCTGACCCGTGCCAAGGAGCAGGGCCTGGCCATTACCGATGAGGCCTCTGCCATGGAGCGGGAGGGCTGGCATCCACGCCTGGTACGCGGGCGTAGCGACAATATCAAGATCACTTACCCCGACGATCTCGAGCTGGCATCGGCCATTCTCGCGGCGCACGGGAGCGGAGGAGGAGCAGCATGAGCGAACTGCGTATCGGTCACGGTTTCGATGTCCACGCCCTGGTGGCGGAGCGACCACTCATCCTTGGTGGAGTGCGCATTCCCTTTGCCTTGGGTCTGGCTGGCCATTCCGACGCCGATGTCTTGATCCACGCCATCTGCGATGCGCTGCTGGGGGCTGCGGCCCTGGGCGATATCGGTCGCCATTTTCCCGATTCCGATGCACGTTTCGCCGGAGTCGATTCGCGCATCCTGCTGCGCCACTGCCGCGAGCTGCTGGCCGAACGGGGCTGGCAACCCATCAACGTCGATGCGACGGTGGTCTGTCAGCGTCCCCGCCTGGCGGAACACATCCCCAGCATGCGCCGCAACCTCTGCGATGATCTGCAGCTTGGCGAGGATCGTCTGAACATCAAGGCCACCACCACGGAGCATCTGGGTTACACCGGCAGGGGCGAGGGTATCGCTACCCACGCCGTTTGCCTGATCGCCCATGATTAGCGGCCTGGAGCGCCAGTATCCCAGGCTGGACGAGGACATCGGCGGAGTTCTCCGGCGTGGGCCGGATACCTTCTTCGTCCAGGAACTGCTCCCCTTTCAACCCAGCGGCGTGGGTGAGCATGTCTTCTTGCACATAGAAAAATGTGGCCTCAACACCGAGGAGGTGGCGCGTCGTCTCGCCCGTCATGCCGGTGTCCATGTGCGCGACATCGGCTACGCCGGCCTCAAGGATCGCCACGCCCGGACTCGCCAGTTTTTTACCGTCCCCGTGCCGGGCAGGGCCGAGCCAGACTGGACGGTGCTGGAAAACGAACACCTGAAGATTTTGGAACGCCATCGCCACGATCGCAAGCTGCGCCGCGGGGCGCACCTGGGCAATCGCTTTCGCCTGTCCCTTCGGGTACTGCGTGGCAGTCGCCGGGACTGGGACGTAGCGCTACACCGTCTGGAGCGTCTGGGATTCCCCAATTATTTTGGGGGCCAGCGCTTCGGTCACGATAATCTTGCTGCAGCTGCCCGGCTCCTTGCCGGTACCGGCCAGCGTCTGCAGCGCGGGCAGCGGGGCCTTTTGTGGTCGGCGGCGCGATCGGCGCTGTTCAATGCCGTCTTGACCGAGCGTGTACGCACGGGCAGTTGGCAGACTCTGCTCCCGGGAGAGCGTGTGCAGCTCGAGGGTTCGCACAGTCATTTTCTTGCCCGACGGAGCGACGCGGACTGGTCCGCGCTCGAGGCGCGTCTGCACGCTTGGGATCTGCACCCCAGCGGTCCTTTGCCCGGGTCGGGTACCGACGGCCCCGAGGACGAAGCGGCGCAGGTGGAGCAAGCGGCGCTGGCGGCCTGGATGGGGCCGCCGGAGTTCCCCGAGAACGGACTATCCTGGGCCGATCGCCTCGGCGCGCAGGGCTTGCGGGCAGCACGGCGGGCGCTGCGTTGTCGTGTGCGGGAGTGCTCCTGGGAGTGGGTCGACGACGAGGGCCTCGACCTGCGTTTCTCCCTGCCCTCCGGCAGCTTTGCTACGGTGGCTCTGGAGGCCCTAGGCGTGCAGACCCAGGCTCGATGATCCCCACGGGTTTTGCTTTATAGGAACGCTTTACGATAGACTACAGGCTGTTGTCCAGCTAATTACAGGAAGGGAGTCATGAACAATCACGTGACCATTGGGCGTCTGGCGCGCGAGGCGGGACTGGCGGCGGAAACCCTGCGCTATTATGAGCGCATCGGCCTGATTCGTCCGGTGCAACGCACACAATCCAACTATCGGCTCTACGATGGCGAGGCCGAGGCGCGCCTGCGCTTCATCCGTCGCGCCCAGAATCTGGGCTTCTCGCTGAGCGAAATCAAGGAACTGCTGGACATCAGCCATCAGCCCGAGAGCGACATGGCGGCGGTGAAGGCCTTGGCGGAGCGCAAGATCGGCGATATCGATCGCAAGATCGCCGACCTTAGGCGCATGCGCGACGCCCTTGCCCAACAGGCCGAGCGCTGTCCCGGCCGTGGGCCCGTGGAGCATTGTCCCATCCTCGCGGCCTTGGCCGACGCCGATGGCGACCTGCCCAGTCGCAGCAAGTGGGAACCGGCAGACTCCCTGCAAGTACGCTGAACCCGCCGGGCACGTGCGGCGCTCTGGCGGTGGCGGGTGTCCGTCATAGCCCGGGCGGTATTGGTGTGCAATCCGGCCTGCGGCTACGCCAGCTTGTCCCTGCTCAGCGTCCCTTGGCGCCGCGTCCCAGCAGCACCCGCACGGCGCCACCACCGCCTTCGGCCGGGTGGGCCTGGGTGAAGGCCAGGACCTCCTGACGGCGCATCAGCCACAAGCCCACCAGGCGTTTCAGGACGGGCACCTGCCCCGGCGACCCAAGGCCCTTGCCGTGGATGATGCGGACACAGGTCAGGCGCTGGCGACGAGCATCCTGCAGGAATTGGGCCACGGCCAAGCGGGCCTCCTCCACTACGAGACCGTGGAGATCGAGGTCGCTTTGGGTACGTATCCGCCCTCGGCGCAGGTCGCGCAGGAGCGTCTGGGGCAGCCCCGGTCGCAGAAATACCCATTCGTCGCCATTGAGCCACGCCATGTCTTCGGGAGACGGGTCGTCCAGGGCAGCGATGACTGCCCGTTCGTCGGCCTCCCGCTGACGTGCTTCCGGCGGCGGTGGCGCCGGTCGAGGTGGAGGTTCCGGAGCAGGGAAGGGGCGAATTGGACCAACGCTTCCCCGAAACAGCGCAGATTCCTCCGGAGTCGGTCCCGCGCCTGGGGCGACCGGTCTTGCGGATCGCGGCCTGGGCCTCGGTATCCGCCCCACGACGCCATCACTCGCTGGGGTTTTCCAGCCAGCGCTCGGCATCCAGCGCGGCCATGCAGCCGCTGCCGGCGCTGGTGACCGCCTGACGATAGACGTGGTCCTGCACGTCTCCGGCGGCAAATACGCCGGGCACGCTGGTCATGGTGGCCAGACCGTCGCGACCACCGCGGGTGATGAGGTAGCCGCTGTCGTCCATGTCCAGCTGGCCGCGGAAGATGTCCGTGTTGGGCTTGTGGCCAATGGCGATGAACACGCCCATGACCTGCAGTTCACGGGTCGCGTCGCCATCGCGCTCGCGTATGCGCAGGCCCGTGACGCCGCTGTCATCGCCAAGTACCTCTTCCACCACATGATCCCAGACGACCGTGACGTTTTCCTTGGCCAGCAATTTGTCCTGCAGGATTTTTTCGGCGCGGAACTTGTCGCGGCGGTGGACCACCGTCACATGGCGCGCGATGTTGCTGAGATAAAGCGCTTCCTCCACCGCGGTGTTGCCGCCGCCCACCACCGCCACATCCTGATTACGGTAAAAGAAGCCGTCACAGGTGGCGCAGGCGGACACGCCCTTGCCCCGGAAGTGGTCCTCGCTGGGCAAGCCCAGATACTTGGCGGAAGCGCCGGTGGCGACGATGAGGGCATCGGTGCGGTAGCAGTGCTGATCACCGCTGAGCCGGAACGGGCGCTGGCTCAGGTCCACCTCATGGACGTGATCGAAAAGGATCTCGGTGTCGAAGCGGCGCGCCTGCTTTTCCAGTTCGGCCATGAGCTCCGGGCCGAGGATCCCGTCGGCGGCACCCGGCCAGTTGTCGACGTCCGTCGTGGTCATCAGCTGGCCACCAGGTTCCATACCCTGCACCAGCACGGGCCGCAGGTTGGCGCGTGCGGCGTAGATGGCCGCCGTGTAGCCCGCCGGACCCGAACCGAGGATCAAGAGTCGGGACGACTTTTCGTCGATGATTGCCTGCTGTTTGCTCATCTGGTCTCTGCTCGCCTCGCAACGTACGGAGCGCACAGGATAGCATCGCATGGTTGGGGTGTCAGGCCGCTCCACTTGCGAGCGCAGTCTCGTGGGTTGAGTCCAAGCCAAGGCGGCGCGGGCGCTGCCGACATCCTCCCCTTTGGACGCCCGTGGTTCACGGTCCGGCGCATGGTTGGCCAAGGCTTCCTGAGCGAGGCTTGACAGGTTGGACAAGCTCCTTTAGCGTCCGAGCGATGCCCAGTGTCAGCTCCGACGCCGCCCGTTCCAAATCGCGCAAGGGTGCCCCGGCACCGCGGCGGCGTCTCGCGCTTTTTTCGCACCTGCGCAAGACCGAGCTTTGGCTCCTGATGCTCACCCTGCTGGGTGCCTTTACGGCCATGGCCGTGTACAGCTTCCATCCCCTCGATCCGAACTGGTTCAACAGCGGAAGGGGTGAAGGCGTGCGCAATCTTGGCGGCACGGCGGGAGCCAACCTTGCCGACGCCTTGATCCAGCTGGTGGGCGTATCGGCCTGGATCTTCCCCGTTCTCCTGCTCTACTGGGCCTGGGGTCTCGCCCGGCAAACCTTCTGGCGGCAGCCGTTTCCATGGTGGCGGCCCGTCGCCATGCTACCCCTGCTGGCGACGATCTCGACCATGGCGGCGCAATTCTGGCCGGCGGCCTCCTGGCCCTTTCCCAGCCAAAGTGCGGGCGGTCTTCTGGGTGAGGCCATTCTGGCGCTGCTGTTGCCCAGGATCGGCGTGGGTGGTCTCCTCTTGGTGGAGTTGTCGCTGCTCATCCTGAGCCTGGCCCTGATTTTCGCCGTATCGCCACGGCGGGCGCGCGCCGCCTTTAGCGGATGGTCCCTACCAGGTCTGCCGCGACCTCGCCTGCACCTGCGCCTGTCCGCTTTGCCCCGTCCATGGCGACGGCGCGAGAAAGGCCAAGATGGCTCTGCTGCCCCCGTGCCTTCGGTCTCGCGACCCGAGCCTTCGGCTGTCCAGCCGCCTGGCCCTGCGGCGCCGCCGCCTGCCGTCCTCACCGCGGGATCGCCCCCACCCGCTGCGGGACCACGGCGCTCGCCCGGCGCGACGGCTGCCTGCCCGTCCAGCGCTGCGGAGCGGCAACTTCCCTTGAGCATGGCGGCCCTGGACGAGCGCGGTCTGCCCGTTCTGGCGCTGCTCGACCCGGCTGATCCCCTGGATCCGGGCTTGACGGGCAGTCCAGAGGAACTGGCGGCACGTTCCCGTCTCCTGGAAGAAAAAATGGCCGACTTTGGTGTGCAGGCGAGCGTGGTGGCTGCCCACCCGGGGCCCGTCATCACCCGCTTCGAGATCGAGCCCGCTGCCGGCGTCAAAGTCAGTCAGGTAGCCGGCCTCAGCAAGGATCTGGCGCGGGTGTTGGCGGCGCGGGTACGGGTGGTGGAAGCCATTCCGGGCAAGGCCACCATGGGGATCGAGGTTCCGAACCCCCGCCGGCGCATCGTCCGGCTGACGGAGATCCTCTCCAGTCCCGCCTTCACTCAGAGCAAGAGCCTTTTGACCCTTGCTCTCGGTCAGGATATCGGCGGCCAGCCCGTGGCGGCGGATCTCGCGCGCATGCCCCACCTTCTGGTGGCGGGTACGACGGGTGCCGGCAAATCCGTGGGCGTCAATGCCATGATCCTGAGTCTCCTCTTCAAGGCGACGCCCGCCGAGGTGCGTCTGATCCTGGTGGATCCCAAGATGCTGGAGCTCTCGGTCTACGAGGGAATCCCTCACCTGCTGGCGCCGGTGGTGACGGATATGAAGGAGGCGGCCAACGCCCTGCGCTGGTGCGTGGCGGAGATGGAGCGCCGCTACAAGCTCATGGCCCACATCGGGGTCCGCAATCTGGGCGGTTACAATCAGAAGCTGCACGAGGCAGAGCGTCGCGGTGAGCACGTTCTCGGACCCGATCGCGACGCCGATGGTCAACCCTTGCCGCTCAAACCGATGCCGGCCATCGTCGTCGTCATCGATGAGTTTGCCGATCTGATGATGGTAGTGGGCAAGCAGGTGGAAACCCTGATCACGCGTCTCGCACAGAAGGCGCGAGCGGCTGGCCTGCACCTGATCATGGCCACCCAGCGGCCGTCGGTGGACGTCATCACCGGCCTCATCAAGGCCAACATTCCAACGCGGATAGCCTTTCAGGTATCCTCGCGGATCGACTCGCGCACCATCCTCGATCAGATGGGCGCGGAAACCTTGTTGGGGCAAGGCGATATGCTTTACCTGCCGCCTGGGACGGGCTATCCCCAGCGCGTCCACGGTGCCTACGTCAGTGACGAAGAGGTACATCGTGTGGTGGATACCCTGCGCAGTCTCGGCGCGCCCGATTACGATGCCGACATCCTGGCGGGTCAGGGCGAGGACGGGGAGGGTGGTAGTGACGACGACGACGCCGAAACGGACCCGCTCTACGATCAGGCCGTGGCCATCGTCACCCGCAGCCGCAAGGCCAGCATCTCCTACGTGCAGCGTCAGCTCAAAGTAGGATACAATCGCGCGGCTCGCATGGTCGAAGCCATGGAACGGGCGGGTGTAGTCGGGCCACTGCAGAGTAACGGGAGCAGAGAAATCTATGGCGGACCCCCACCAGGTCGGGATGAAGACTGAGCGTAGGCGCGGCGGGATCGGGCTGCTGTGGCGTTGGTTGATGGGCTTTACCCTGGGCCTTCTGCTCGTCGGTGTTGCCCAGGCAGCCGGTGCCGTGCAGGATCTGCACCGCTTTTTTCAGGATACCCACACCGTCACCGCCGACTTCAGTCAGGAGATCGCCAACGCCCAGGGTGAGATCATCAAGCGCGCCAGTGGGCGCCTGTGGGTCTCCCGGCCGGGAAAGTTCCGCTGGGACTATGCCGGCGCCAATGGCCAGGTGATCGTCTCCAATGGCGAGCGCGTCTGGCTGTATGAGCCCGCGTTGCAGCAGGTGACGGTCCAGCCCTTGGGCAAAAGTCTGGGTTCGACCCCCGCCGCCCTCATCGCCGGTCGCGATACCCTGGATCAAGACTTCAAGGTCAAGGCCCTGCCGGCCAAGGCTGGTCTGCAGTGGGTGCTGCTGGAACCCAAGGAGGGGCAGACGCAAGGCTTCACCTCCCTGCGCCTGGGTTTCGATGGCCGTGGGCAACTGCGCGAGATGCGCATGGAAGATGCCTTTTCCCAGACCACGCTGCTGCGTTTCACCAAGGTACGCGTCAATGCCCCCGTTGCCGCTCACGTCTTTCAGTTCGTCCCGCCCAAGGGGGTGGACGTGCTCAGTAATCCCTGATCCCGGAGGATCGATCCATGCGACGCTCTACTGCTCCCCTGTTTCTGGCCCTGCTGGCATTGACCGGTAGTGGTTCTGCCTGGGCCGCAGGCTATACCGTGCCCACCAGTGTGGCTGCGCTCTCCGAGGGAGGGGCAACCCTGGCCGATGGCGAACCCGTGAGCAGCCTTGCCGACAATCCCGCGACCATGGTCTTTTTCCCGGGCAATCGCGCTGCCCTGGAGCTGCTGGCGCAGCGGCCAAGCTACACCTACGCGGGCCCCGACGGCAGCGTCGGCGCGCAGACCAACACCAATATCCTTCCCAATCTCTTTTTCAGCCATCGCTTTTCGGCCCTGCCGCTGTCGGCGGGCATCGCCATTACCTCCCCCTACAGCATCCGCGATACCTGGGCGCCGGGAGCTTTGGGCAGCAGCAGCCCCTATCTCAAGAACAGTCTTCGGGTACTGGATATCAATCCCAGCGTGGCCTACCTCGTGTTGCCGGACCTGAGCGTTGGCGTTGGTCTGGACTACTATCAGACCCTGGGTGGGCACTTTGGCCCCATCTCCGCCAACGGCGGTGGTGTCGGCGGTAACGTCGCACTGTTCTACACCACCGAGACCCTGAACGCTGCCCTGAGCTACCGCTCCCCCGCCAGTATCGCTGCCGGCGGTGGACACGTGGATCTGCCCGGTCGTGTCCAGGCGGGGCTGCGTTACCGCTGGACCAAGGCCTTTGCCACCGAGCTGGACGTCGACTGGACCGATTGGAGCAACGCGCAGTTGCCGTACTACGGTAGTCTGCACTGGAAATCGAGTCTCGCCTATCGCCTTGGAATGAGCTACCACCTCAATCAGGACCTTGCCGTGCGTGCCGGCATCGCCCATGAGGGCGATCCGAGCCGTGGCGATGCCGTCGGCGTGGCTGTCCCCGCCACCAGCAGCAATCTGGCAGGCTTTGGCTTAGGGATTGGCCTTGGCCCCTGGCACTACGACATCGGTGCCGCCTATGCCTTCTCCGGCAGCACCGGGCTTGGGGCCTATACCCTACCCGGCAGTGGCATCACCGTGGCTCCCGGCGACTACAAGGCCAGCGCCTTTACCTTTGGAGCTGCCATTTCCCGCAGCTTTTGAGGCCCTTGCCACCGTTGGGGCGAGCGATCTGCATTGACCGGTAGCGATTCGCGGCCTTTGGCGGCGCGCATGCGCCCGCGCTCCCTCGCCGAGTTCATCGGCCAGGAACGGTTGTTGGGTCCTGCTGGGCCCATCGCCGCCATGCTGCGGCAAAAGTCTCTGCACTCCCTCGTCTTCTGGGGACCGCCTGGAGTCGGCAAGACGACCCTTGCACACCTCCTGGCGGCTGAGCAGGGTGCCGAGGTGCTCACCCTCTCCGCCGTGGACAGTGGTGTTCGAGAGCTGCGCGCGGCGGCGGCCGTGGCCACGGAGCGACGTGGGCGGGGTGAGTCGACGGTGCTCTTCATCGACGAGATCCACCGTTTCAACAAAACTCAGCAGGATGCCCTGCTTCCCCACCTGGAGGAAGGTACGCTCACCCTCATCGGGGCAACGACAGAGAATCCCAGCTTCGCCCTGGTTGGTGCTCTCCTGTCCCGGATCCGCATTTACGTACTCGAGCCCCTTGGGCAGGAAGCGCTCGCAGCGATTCTGGAACGCAGCCTGCACGACCGCGAGCGCGGTCTCGGCGACCTGGCGGTGGAGCTTCCCGATTCGGCCCGTGCGCAGCTGCTTGCCCAGGCCGATGGCGATGCGCGCAGATTGCTGAACATACTGGACCTTGCCGTGCAGTTGGCCCCTCTGCACGATGGTCGGCGCCGGCTGGACACGCCGGTGCTGGCGGCAGCGGCGGGGCAGGCTTGGCGCCACTTCGATAAGGGTGGAGAGCATTTTTACGACGAGATATCGGCCTTGCACAAATCTCTGCGTGGCTCCGATGTGGATGCGAGCCTCTACTGGCTGGCGCGCATGCTCGATGGCGGCGCCGATCCCCTTTACCTCGCCCGCCGCCTGATCCGTGTGGCGGTGGAGGATGTGGGGCTTGCCGACCCGCGCGCCCTGGAGATAGCCCTGGCCGCTCGGGCTGCCTTTCAGGCTTTGGGCAGCCCGGAAGGTGAGCTGGCGCTGGCCGAGGCCGCTGTCTACCTGGCCAGCTGCCCCAAGAGCAATCGCACCTACAGCGCCTGGAAAAAGGTGCAGGAGGCGATTCGGCGCCAGCCCAGCCATCCGGTGCCTCTTCATCTGCGCAATGCGCCGACGAAGCTGCTCAAGGATCTGGATTACGGTCGCGATTACCAATACGATCACGATTTTCCCGACGCCATCGCGCCGGCGCAGACCTATCTTCCCGAGGCCCTCGCCGGCCTCTCTGGGCCCTGGTACCAGGCCTCCGAGCGCGGCTTCGAGCAACGCATGGGCGAGCGTCTGCGCTGGATTGCCGCCCATCGCAAGGGCCCAGGAGACTGACCGTCATGCTCGACCCCAACCTGTTGCGTACCCAGCCCGAGCTCGTGGCCGCGGGACTCGCCCGTCGTGGCTTCACTCTGGATCTGGCCTTGCTGCGCCATCTGGATGATCGGCGCAAGGCCTTGCAGGTAGAACTGGAAAACCTGCGCAACGAACGCAACCGCCTGTCCAAGGCCGTCGGGATGGCCAAGCGCAGCGGCGAGGATGCCCTTGCCCTGCAGGGTGAGGCCACGGCCGTTTCCGCGCGCATCGCCACCGTCGAGGAGGATCAGCGCGCCGCCCTTGCCGCCTGGGACACCTTTGTACAGACCCTTCCCAACCTCCCGGACGCCGAAGTTCCCGATGGTCGCGACGAGAACGACAACGTCGAGTTACGCCGCTGGGGCGAGCCCAGGACCTTCGATTTTGCGGTCCGCGACCACGTCGACATTGCCGAGCAACTGGGCATGGCGGATTTTGCTGCCGGCGCCAGACTCGCTGGCAGCCGCTTCGTCGTGCTCAAGGGTTTCGGTGCACGTCTCGAGCGCGCACTCATCCAGTTCATGCTGGACGTCCAGACCCAAGAGCACGGATATCTGGAGATCGCCCCCCCCTATCTTGCCAATGCCGCCTCCCTCTTCGGCACCGGCCAGTTGCCCAAGTTCGAGGAAGACCTCTTCGCCCTACGCGACGACCCCTATTACCTCATCCCCACGGCCGAGGTTCCCCTCACCAACTTGCTGCGGGAAAGCATTGTCGAGACGCTGCCCCAGCGATTCTGCGCCTATACCCCCTGCTTTCGGCGAGAGGCGGGCGCCGCCGGGCGGGATACCCGCGGCATGATCCGCCAGCACCAGTTCGACAAGGTCGAGATCGTCCAGATCGTCCGTCCGGACGCTTCCGCCGCCGCTCACGAGGAACTGACGGCCCATGCCGAGTCGATCCTGCAGCGCCTGGAGCTCCCGTATCGGGTGGTGGCCCTCTGCGCCGGCGACCTCGGTTTCAGTGCCGCCAAGACCTACGACCTGGAGGTCTGGCTTCCCAGTCAAGGGATGTATCGGGAGATCAGCTCCTGCAGCAACTTCGGCAGTTTTCAAGCACGTCGCTTGCAGCTTCGCTACCGCAAGGACGACGGTCGTCCGGAGCTCGCCCATACCCTCAATGGCTCCGGTCTGGCCGTGGGTCGCACCCTGGTCGCCCTGCTGGAGAACCACCAGCAGGCCGATGGCAGCCTGCGTGTGCCGGCGGCTTTGCGTCCCTATCTCGGCGGCGTGGAGGTCATTCGTGGCCAGTGAGCCGCCCTACATTCCCATCGGCTGCGCGCTACACAGCGAATTGGAACTCGCCGCCATACAGCGGCGGCGGGTACGGCTGCAGTTGCGCGATGGTCGCGAGTTGCGTGGTATCATCGCCGATGTCTGGACGGAAAAGGGGCGCGAATACCTGCGCCTGCGCTCGGAGGATGGCAAGGAACAGGTAGTGGATCTGGCATGGATGGAGTCGGTTGGGTGATGGCGATGCGTAGATGGCGGTACTCGGGGCTTGGTCTTGCGGTTCTGGCGACGGTCCTCGCACTGCCCGCGGCGGCAGCGGAATTCCCGTTGCCGCCGCCGGGCTCCAACATGGTCGGCAAGCTGCGGGTGGTGACCGCTCGTCAGCAGGACACCTTGCTGGATATCGCCCGTCACTACGACATCGGCTACAACGAGATCCGAGCCGCCAACCCCGGCGTGGATCCGTGGCTGCCCGGTGCCGGTACGCGGGTGCTGATCCCCAGCGAATATATCCTCCCCCCCAAACCCTGGGTCGGTATCGTCATCGACATCCCGGCGCGCCGACTCTACTACTTTCCGCCGGAACAAAAGGTCGTCTATACCTACCCCGTCGGTATTTTCCGGCCCAAGTGGCCCGATCCTTTGGGCAGCACTCGGATCATCGCCAAGGTCAAGAACCCCAGCTGGACGGTGCCCAAGAACATTCAGGAAGAGCACGCCAAGGCCGGCGAACCCATCCCCGCCTATTTTCCGCCCGGGCCGGACAACCCCATGGGAGAGCTCGCGCTCGAGACGGGCTGGTCGCAGATCTACATCCACGGTACCAACAAGCCCTGGGGTGTGGGCATGCGCGTCAGCCACGGCTGTTTCCACGTCTATCCCGAGAACGAAGTGCAGCTCTTCAAGATGGTTCGAGTGGGAACCCCGGTGCGCAGCATCGATGCACCGTATCTCGTCGGCAGTGACGGCGATGGTCATCTCTACCTCCAGTCCTTCCAGCCCCTTCCGGAGTACAAGGATCCCAACTCTCCCCAGCAGCGGGCGGTGGATGCCATCACCCGCTACCTTGCCGGCACCCAGACCAAGCCCATCATCAATTGGCAGCGAGTCATCGACCTGGTGCACCAGCCCAATACGGTCCCGACACCCATCGATGTTCAGGCCCCGAGCCTAGAGCAGATAGTCCAAAGTCTGCCAGCAGAACCCTATCGCTATGCCCCCTACGGTGCCGATGCCAATCAGGCCACGCCGCCGGGAGGCGAGGCTCCGAGCACCTGAAGCGCCACGTACAGACCCACCTGGCGGACCCAAGGAACACGACGCCGCTCATGCGCCCCACAGGTTGATGTCGGCGGGAAGGTTACGCCCCCCGGCCCGAGCCCCCAACGCCTTAGTGCAGAAGGACCGCCGCCACGGCGGCTGCGTTCCACAGGGCGTGAAGAAAAATGGGCGGCCAGAGCGACCGGTACTTGAGGCGCAGCCAGAGTAGGGCGGTGCCCAGAGCGGCGATGATGAGCAGAGCCTCGGGATAGTGGAAGTCGTCGATCTTGGAGGGCACGTGGGCGAGGACGAAGAGCAGGGTCACGATGCTTCCCGCTACCCAGGGCGACAGACGCCGCCGCAGACCCGCGAGCCCCGCCCCGCGAAAGACGATCTCCTCGGTCACCGGTGCCAGGATCACGGTGAGCAGGATCATCACGTAGTTGGGCCAGCCCGGCAGGTGAAAGGCATCGAATATCCCCAAGCTCTGTGGGCTCAGGTGTTCGGGCGGTGGAAAGGCGATGAAGAGCAGGGCGCTCAGGGCCGCGAGCAGCACGCCCAATACAAAAGCGACTGGGTAAGCGCGGGTCGTGCTCGGTGGGCACCACGCCACCTGCGCTGGGCTGCGCCATTGTTCGCGGCTCAGGTACCAATAAAGGAAACCCAGCAATGCCAAGGCCGTGACGATATAGGCGAGGAGCCCCGTCCAAATCCGAAAGTCGAGGCTCACCTGCGCTATGGTCGAGTGGATGAGTCTGACGGGCACGGGCACATGTTCCGCGGCATAGCGCATCCCGAGCTCCACGCCAATCCAAAAGCCGCGCACGAAAAGGGCGAGAATGGTCACGCCCAGCTGACCCAAAAATAAAGCCAGCATGAGCAGCAGGCCAGCGAAGGCGGTCCAGGGTCGTTCCCGTCCCCGCGCCGACGCCAAGGTGGGCGCCGGTCCCTTGGCCAAGCCCGTCAAAAGCCAGTCCGCGCCCTGCAATCGGGCCTTGGCCCGCTGGTGAACGAGCAGGATGAAGACCAGCGCAACGAGACTCAAACTGAAATCCCACGCGGGTGAGAAACTCCGCACGCCCGCTGGAGCGAGCAGACAAAAGCCCAGCAAAAGGCTCAGTAGGAGGAAGTTGCCCAAGGCGCCGAGGCTGACGACGAGGCCATAGCCCAATCCGCGGAAGGCACCCAGGGCCACCGCCGTCAAGGGCAGATAGGCATTGACGACCAGGGCGGCGGCAAAGATGCAGAGCGTTGCCAACAGCGTTGACATGGGAATCGGCAAAAGCGCCATCAGGATGAGGGGCACGAGCAGACTCGCGGCGACGAGCACGGAAAGATGCCGGGCATAGTCGCCCAACCAGCGATCCACCATCTCCCCACGCCGGTCTCCCCAGGCGCCCGTGAGCAAGAGGCTTTGCCACTCGAAATGGCGCACTATCCAACTTCCCCACGCTAAGCCGAAGAGGCTGGCGAAGGACAAGGCGCGGACGATAATCAACCGCAGCGGGTCCGTACCCGGCGGCGGATGGGCCCCCCAGTGCAGGAATGCGAAGAAGATGAGCGCAAAGACTCCGAAGTTTATCCCTTGGCTCAGCATGGTCCCCAGAATCCCAAAGCGTCTTGGACCGTATACCCAGGGCGCAAAGCGCGCTGGCCCTGGCGTCCAAGCGAGGATCCGACGGATACCATCCACGGGTAGGCGCGGTAGCGTCCAGCGTGCCGTACGGCGCGCGGCGATGCGCGTTCGCAGCTCTTGGGGGGTATGCACCAGGGCCAGGGCGATGATGACCGCCGCGAGCAGCGCCAGGGGAATGGCCAGGGCGGGTGCCAGGGTACCGATGCTCCAGTAGAGCGGACCGATGAAAATGATGAGGTAGGAAGGTAACAGTAACAACGGCCCGAGCCAGCGGTTCGCGCCTTGGGCCTTTGCCATTGGCGATCCCAGGAATGCCGCTATACCCACGCCATTGAGAATGAAGGGGAGCGGAAGCAACAAGGCCCCCGGGAGTGGCGCATCCCGCCGCAAAAGCACGGCTGCGGCAAAAACGGCCAAGAGGACGACCAGGGCTGAAAAAAGCCAGCGATGGTCGCGGCGAAAGCGCGGCACCGGGAAGACGAGGGGCTCGCTCACGATACGCCAGTAGTGTACGAAAAGCCCGGCACTCAGCATGAGCAAGCCAAAGCCCAAGAGGGTGCGCGAAAACTCGGCGGCCCACGCGTGACTCGGATGCCAGTGGTCCACCTGCACCTTGCTCTGCCCCAGGCTTAAGACCAGGATAAAGAGAATCAGGGTTCCAAGTAGCGCGTAGAAATTGTCGCGCAAAAAAAGCGCTGGTCGCAGGCTGCGCCAGGCAGCCGTCATGTACGCTCCCCACTGGTCAGAGCGAGAAAAACCGACTCC